>NZ_CP108569.1:3535000-3835000 GCF_036010505.1 Streptomyces sp. NBC_01197 | reverse complement strand
GCTGCGAACAACGACGACGGTGTCGCGGTCGTCATCGAGCAGATCCTGAAGGCCCGCTGACCGGGCGCGGGCCGCCGCCCCGCAGCCCCGCCCTCCGCCGCCCCGGCCCGCCCGGATCACCCCACCGGCACATCCACTCCTCCCGCCTGCACGCACGCCCGCAGGTCTACAGCGGTGCCTCCCACACCACCGCCGTGCCGCCGCCCTCGTCGCCCAGCCCCGGCCCGTAGGCGCTCGATCCGCCCAGCGCCTCCGCGCGCCGGCTGAGATTGCGCAGCCCGCTGCGCCGGCCGCCCTCCGGGATGCCGACCCCGTCATCGGAGACCGTGAGACGTACCGCCGGGCGGCCGTCGTCCAGCTGCGCCGTGGCGTCGACCTCCACATGGATCCGGGAGGCGGCGGCATGCCGGAACGCGTTGGAGAGGGCCTCCCGCAGCGCCGCGATCAGGTTCTTCCCCGTCAGCTCGCCGACCCCCGAGTCGACCGGCCCCACGAAGCGGTGCGTGGGTTTGAACCCCAGCGGTACAGCCGCCATGTTGATCTCCCGCAGCACCCGTCTGCACAGCCCCGACGGAGCTTCGGCGGGCCCCTGCTGCAGCGCGAAGATGGCGGTACGGATCTCCTGGATCGTCACATCCAGCTCCCCGACGGCCTTGTCCACACCCTCGCGCACCCCCGGCGCCGCCGACTGGCGGTGGGCACCCTCCAGCATCATCCCGGTGGCGAACAGCCGCTGGATGACCAGGTCATGGAGGTCACGGGCGATCCGGTCGCGGTCCTCGAAGACAGCGAGGCGCTCTCTGTCGCGCTGGGCGTCCGCCATCATCAGCGCCAGCGCTGCCTGCGAGGCGAACCGCGAGGCCAGGAAGCGTTCGGCCGCCGAGAAGGGCCGGGCGCCGCGTTCGCGCGGCGTGGCCAGCACGCCCAGCAGACGGCCGCCGCTGTGCAGGGGCAGCATCATGCTCGGCCCGAACCGCTTCCCCACCTCGGTGATCATCCGGGGATCGGTCGCCGAGTCGTCCACGAACACCGGAGCGCCGGAGAGCAGTGTCGCCACGACCCCGCTCTCGGGCGGGACGATCAGCCCGAGGACCTGACCGGGGTCGTCGCAGGAGACGGCGACGACCTCCAGTCCACCCGCCGTGGCGGGCAGCATGACCACTCCGGCGGCCGAGTCCGCCAGGTGGCGTGCCTGTTCGGCGACCACTGTGAGCGCCTCATCCGCGTCACCGCCGGCCAGCAGTGCCGTGGTGACAGCCACCGAGCCGTCGATCCACCGCTCGCGCTGCCGGGCCGCCTCGTACAGCCGGGCGTTGTTGATCGCGATGCCGGCCTCGGTGGCCAGGACCTGCACCATGTGAAGATCACCGTCGGTGAACCGGCTGCCGTCGGTCTTCTCCGCGACGTAAAGATTGCCGAAGGTCTCTCCCTGCACCTGCACGGGGACGCCCAGGAACGTCCGCATCCGCGGATGGTGCGGAGGGAACCCGGCGAACCTCGGGTCGGTCGTCAGATCCGCGAGCCGAACGACGTGGGCATCCTCGATCAGCGCACCCAGGAGCCCGGTGTGTCCGTCCGGGATGTGGCCGATCCGTCCGGCCACCTCCTCCGGCACTCCATGGGTGACGAAATCACTGAGGCCGCCGCGCTCCTGGTCCACGACACCGATCGCGGCATACCGAGCGCCGGCCAGCCCGGCGGCGGTCTCGCAGATCCGGTTCAGCGTCGCGTGCAGTTCGAGGCCCGTACCGATGGAGCGCATGGCCGCCAGCAGCTGCGGTACGCGCGCGGTGAACTCGGCGGAGAGCCCGTGCCGACCGGAGCCCTCCGCGGAAGAACCCTCCGCAGGAGAGTCCTCCGCAGAGGAGTCTCCCGGGGGCTCGTGGGGGTCCGGAGCTGACATACCCCAGAGCCTAGTAAGTCCTATTAAGCCCGGAAAGTCGGATTCCGTTCGCTGCCCAGCAGATCACCCGCCCGCTCACGCTCCAGCATCCGCCGCAACGGCCCCTCCAGCGCCGCCAGCTCCGCGTACGGTCCGCGCTGCACGACTCGCCCACCGTCCAGAACGAGCACCTCGTCGACGGCGTCGAGCCCGCGGAGCCGGTGGGTGATGAGCAGCGTCGTATGCCCCTCGGTGGCGGTCAGCAGATCCGCCGTGAGCGCGTCGGCGGTCGCCAGGTCGAGGTGTTCCGCCGGCTCGTCCAGGACGAGGACGGGGAAGTCGGCGAGGAGCGCACGGGCCAGTGCCAGCCGCTGGCGCTGCCCGCCGGAGAGCTTCGCACCGTGCTCCCCCACCGGAGTGTCGAGCCCATCGGCCAGCCCGTCCACCCACTCCAGCAGCCGGGCCCCGGCGAGCGCCCCGCGCAGCTCACCGTCCGAGGCACCGGAACGGGCCAGCCTGAGGTTCTCCCGCAGGGAACTGTCGAAGATGTGCGCGTCCTGGGCGCACAGCCCGACGAGTCCGCGCACCGTGTCACCGTCCAGCGCGCCGGCAGCCACCCGGCCGAGCGTGTACGTCCCCGCCTCCGGGTCCAGGAAGCGCAGCAATACCTGCGCGAGCGTCGTCTTGCCGGAACCGGAGGGACCCACGACGGCGACCCGGCGCCCCGCTTCGAGCCTGAGGTCCACCCCGTCGAGCGCGTATCCCCGCTGTCCCGCGTAGCGTGCGGTCAGCCCCCTCACCTCCAGCGGGAAGGGCGAACCGGGCGCCGCTGCCGGACGTACCGGCTCCTGTACGGGGACGGGCGCGTCCAGCACCTCGTAGACCCGCTCGGCGCTCCTCCTGACCCGCTGCCGGTACTGCACGGCGAGCGGCAGGCCGGTGACCGCCTCGAAAGCGGCCAGCGGAGTGAGCATCACCACCGCGAGTTCCACGCCGGCGAGCCTGCCGTCGTGGACGGCCGGTACGCCGACGAACGCGGCGGCTGCGACGGTCAGCCCGCAGACGAGAGCGGTCAGCCCGCCACCCAGCGCGGTGGCGGTGGCGCCCCGTGAGGCGATCCGGGTCAGCGTCCGGTCCGCGTCCCGGGCGCTGTGCAGCCGCCCGCGCAGCGCACCGGCGACCGTCAGCTCGGCGGTCCCCATGAGGAGATCAACCACCCGGGTGGCCAGCGCCCCGCGTGCGGGCGCCAGTTGGCGCTCGGCCCGCCGGGCACAGAGACCACTCAGCGCGGGCACCCCGACCCCCGCGATCAGCAGCCCTGCCGCGAGCACCGCCCCGGCAGCGGGCAGCAGCCAGGCCGTGAACCCGATGGTGGCCGCGCCCACCACCACGGCGACCGCGGCCGGAAGCAGCCAGCGCAGCCAGTAGTCCTGCAGCGCGTCCACATCGGCGACCAGCCGCGACAGCAGATCGCCGCGCCTGACCCGGCTCAGCCCGGCGGGTGCGATCCGCTCCAGCCTGCGGTAGACGGCCACGCGCAGACCGGCGAGCATCCGCAGCACCGCGTCGTGCGACACCAGCCGCTCGGCATAGCGGAAGACGGCCCGCCCGGTCCCGAAGGCCCGGGTCGCCGTGACAGCGACCATCAGATAGAGCACGGGCGGCTCCTGCGAGGCCCGCGAGATGAGCCAGCCCGATGTCGCCATGAGCCCGATGGCCGAGCCCAGCGCGAGACTTCCGAGCAGCAGGGCCAGCAGCAGCCGCCCCCGCAGCGCGCCGGCGGCCTCCCGCACCCGCGCCAGCGGGTCCCGCCGCCCGGGCCGGTCCGCCGTGACGGCCTCGGTCTCCGCTGTCTCCTGGGTCAGCTGCTCCGCCCGCGGTACGGGCAGGGCAGCGGCCTGCGGTACGAGAGGGTCACCACCGGCCGGGGCAGCCGGCGAGGTGCCGGGCGCCAGCGCGACCATGCGGTCGGCCACCGCGAGCAGGGCCGGCCGGTGCACCACGAGAACCACGGTGCGGCCCGACGCAAGGCGTCGTACCGCGTCGACGATGCCGGCTTCCGTCTCGCCGTCCAGCGCCGCCGTCGGCTCGTCGAGCAGCAGCAGCGGCCGGTCGGCGAGGAACGCCCTGGCCAGTGCGAGCCGTTGCCGCTGCCCGGCCGAGAGTCCCGCACCGCCCTCACCGAGTACGGTGTCCGCACCGCCCGGCAGCGCGGCGACGAAGTCGTACGCGCCGGCATCGCGCAGAGCGCCGTGCACCGCTGACACATCGGCGTCGGGACGCGCCAGCCGTACGTTCTCCGCGATCGTGCCCGCGAACAGATACGGCTGCTGCGGCACCCAGGCGATCTGCTCGCGCCACCGCTCGGGGGAGAGCGAGGCCAGCTCGACAGTGGTTTCCCGGCCCTCACCGGCCGGCCCGACGAGAACCCGTCCCTCGTCCGGCGCCGCGAAACCCAGCAGGACATTGAGCAGCGTCGACTTCCCGACCCCGCTCGGCCCGGTGACCGCGACCGTCTCTCCGGCCCCGACGACCAACGAAGCCGACTCCAGCGACGGTTCCGTACGGCCGGGGTGGCGCACCGTCACCCGGTCCAGCTCCAGCCGGAGCGAGCCGGGGACCTCGCGGGTCCCTCCCGTCGGCAGCGGTGTCTCCAGCACCGCGAAGATCTCCTCGGCGGCCGACAGCCCCTCGGCCGCCGCGTGGTACTGCGCCCCCACCTGCCGCAGTGGCAGATAGGCCTCGGGCGCCAGCACCAGGATCACCAGACCCGTGTACAGGTCCAGCTCCCCCTTGACGAGCCGCAGCCCGATACCGACAGCGACGAGCGCCACCGACAGGGTCGCCAGCAGCTCCAGCGCGAACGACGAGAGGAAGGCGATCCGCAGCGTCCGCAGCGTCGCCTTCCGGTACTCGTCCGTGATGGTCCTGATCGACTCGGCCTGCGCCTTGGCCCGTCCGAACACCTTCAGCGTCGGCAGCCCGGCCACCACGTCGAGGAAGTGCCCCGACAGCCTGGAGAGCAGCCTCCACTGCCGGTCCATGCGGGCCTGGGTGGCCCAGCCGATGAGCATCATGAAGACCGGGATCAGCGGCAGCGTCCCCACGATGATGGCCGCCGACACCCAGTCCTCGGTGACAACTCGCGCCAGCACCGCCACCGGCACCACCACCGCGAGCCCCAGCTGCGGGAGATAGCGCGAGAAGTAGTCGTCCAGGGCGTCGACACCCCGGGTGGCGAGGGCTACCAGCGACCCGGTCCGCTGACCGGTCAGCCACTGCGGCCCCAGCTCGGCGGACCTCTCAAGGAGCCGCCGCCGCAGCTCGGACTTGACCGCGGCGCTGGCCCGGTGCGCGGCCAGCTCGGTCAGCCAGGCCACCAGCCCCCGGCCCAGCGCCACCGCCACGAGCAGCAGCAGCGAGCTCCGCAGCCCTGATCCGTCCAGGCCGTGCTGGAAAGCTCCCACCACCACATCGGCGATCAGCATGGCCTGGGCCACGACCAGACCCGCGCCGGCCAGTCCGAGGACCACCACAGCGCCCAGGAAGAGACGAGTGGCACCGGCGTACCGGAGCAGACGCGGGTCGATCGGTTTCACGTGAAACACCCTCCCCTAGTGGGCATCGGCGATGTGCTGGGTGCCCAGCCGCTTGCGGAACACCCAGTACGTCCAGCCCTGATAGAGCAGGACCAGCGGCGTCATGATGCCCGCCACCCAGGTCATGACCTTGAGCGTGTAATGGCCGGACGCCGCGTTGTCGATCGTCAGAGACCAGGCAGCGTTGAGCGAGGACGGCATCACATCCGGCGCCAGCGAGAGGAACAGCGCGGCCACCGTCGCCGCGATGGCCACCCCCGTGAAGGCGAAGGCCCAGCCTTCCCGGGTCCGGGCGTTCATCACCAACGCCGCGATGAGTGCGGCCAGCGCCACACAGAGCGCCGCCAGCGTGGACCCGTCGCCGCGGTCCGCCTGCAGCCAGATCAGGAACGCTGCAGCGAGAGCCGCCGTGACGACAGCGGCCTTGGCCGCGAAGGCCCTCGCCCGCTCCCGGATGTCGCCCACGGTCTTGAGCGCCGTGAAGACCGCCCCGTGCAGGGTGCACAGCGCGGTGAAGGCGAGTCCACCGAGGACCCCGTAACCGTTCAGCAGGTCCCCCAGCGAACCGGCGTAGTCCTGGTGGCTGTTGATCGGCACCCCATGGACCATGTTGGCGAAAATCAGCCCCCAGAGGAACGGCAGCAGCAGCGAGGTGATGAAGAGCACCCACTCCCAGTTGCGCTGCCAGCTCTCCTCGGACCGCTTGTGGCGGTACTCGAAGGACAGGACCCGCACGATCAGCAGCACCAGGATCAGTACGAGCAGCAGATAGAAGCCGCTGAAGAAGGTGGCGTACCAGACCGGGAAGGCCGCGAACATCGCGCCTGCCGCGGTGATCAGCCACACCTCGTTCCCGTCCCAGACAGGACCGATGATGTTGATCAGCACCCGGCGCTCGCGCCGGTCCCTGGCCAGCAGCCGGGTGAGGATACCGACCCCGAAGTCGAAGCCTTCGAGGAAGAAGTACCCGGTCCACAGCACGGCGATCAGCAGAAACCAGAAGTCGTTGAGGCCCATGACGTCTCTCCTCTCAGTACGCGAAGGTCAGGGGTTTGTCGGCGTCATCGTCCCGGTCTCCGGGCCCGCCGGGCCCTGAGAAGGGGCCGCGCAGCCGCGGGTCCTTGGCCGGTGGCTGCTCCTCGGTGTCCGGTCCCATCACCGCGTACTTCTTCATCAGCCGGACATTGATCCAGCCGAGAATCGCGTAGAGCGTGACCAGGACGATCACCGAGATCAGCATCGCCGTCTGGGAGACACCGGGGGAGACGGAGTCGGCGGTCTTGAAGAGACCGAAGACCGTCCAGGGCTGCCGGCCCATCTCGGTGAAGACCCAGCCGATGGAGTTGGCGATCAGCGGGAAGACCAGGGAGGCCATCCCCACGCGCCAGCCCCACTTCGTGAAGAAGGGGTTCAGCTCCCGGCCCGCCGTGAGCATGAGCTTCGGCGCCTCGTCGTCACCGGTCCGGTGCTCCGGCAGCAGCCACTTCTTCTTCCGGGTCAGCCAGAGTCCGGCGGCCGCGGCCACCGACGCGGTGAGCCCGATCCCGATCATGAGCCGGAATCCCCAGAAGGTGACGAAGATGTTGGGTACGTAGTCGTCGGGGCTGCCACCGTACTTGGCGGCCTCGGCCTTCGCGGTCTGGTGAATGCCGGGCACCGCGGTGTGGAAGTCGTCGTGGGCGAGGAAGGAAAGTATCCCCGGGATCGACAACTCGACGGAGTTGTGGCCCGCCGCCACGTTGCCCACCGCGAAGACGGAGAACGGCGCCGGTGCCTGGGTCTCCCAGAGCGCCTCGGCCGCGGCCATCTTCATGGGCTGCTGCTCGAACATCACCTTGCCCAGCTGGTCGCCGGAGAGCGCGGTGAGGATTCCGGCGGTCACCGTCATCACCAGGCCCATGCGCAGCGAGGTGCGCATCACACGGGTGCGCTTGGTGTCGGTGCTGGTGCCCGCGGCCCTGGCCCGCCTGATCTTCCACAGGTGGTAGCTGGCGATACCGACGACGAAGGCGCCGCCGGTGAGGAACGCCGAGGTCATGGTGTGGGTGAAGACCACCAGCGCGGTCTTCTGGGTGAGCACGCGCCAGATGTCGTTGAGGTGCGCTACACCAGTGGCCCGGTCGATGGTGTACCCGACCGGGTGCTGCATCCAGGAGTTGGCCGCCAGGATGAAGTACGCCGAGAAGGTCGTACCGATCGCCACCATCCAGATGCAGGCACAGTGAATCTTCTTGGGCAGCTTGTCCCAGCCGAAGATCCACAGCCCGATGAAGGTCGACTCGAAGAAGAAGGCAATCAGCGCCTCCATCGCGAGCGGCGCCCCGAAGACGTCACCGACGAACTTCGAGTAGTCCGACCAGTTCATACCGAACTGGAACTCCTGGACGAGGCCGGTGGCAACACCGATTGCCAGGTTGATCAGCAGGAGCTTCCCCCAGAACTTCGTGGCGTGGAAGTACTTCTCCGCGCCCTTCCGCACCCAGGCGGTCTCGAAGCCCGCGGTGATGGCGGCGAGGGAGATCGTGAGGGGGACGAACAGGTAGTGGTAGACGGTGGTCAGCCCGAACTGCCAGCGCGCCAGGGTATCCGGCGACAGAGCTAGTTCCACGTCGTCACTCTCCTTACGTGGCCTGGGTCACAGCGGCTTTCCGTCCCTTTGATCCCACACAGCCCGGAAGGAAAAGGACGCGCTTGTGAAAGCGTTCACATTCACAAGCAATACTACGAAAGCACTCCGGGCATGACGAAGGCGGGGTGCCCCAATGACACCCCGCCCTGTTCGAACCCGGCCCGGAAGAGGGTTACAGCTCCTTACGAAAGGCGGCAGCCGCCTGGAGGAAGAGGTCGTTGCCCTCGGTCTCGCCGATGGAGACCCGTACGCCCTCGCCCGCGAAGGGGCGCACCACCACCCCCGCCTTCTCACAGGCCGCGGCGAAGTCGGCGGTGCGGCCGCCCAGCCGGAGCCATACGAAGTTCGCCTGTGTCTCCGGCACCGTCCAGCCCTGGCCGACCAGCCCCTCGTACACCCGCGTCCGCTCGGCGACCAGGGAGCCGACCCGGCCCAGCAGCTCGTCCTCGGCCCGCAGGGACGCGACCGCCGCGTCCTGCGCCAGCTGGCTCACTCCGAAGGGCACCGCGGTCTTGCGCAGCGCGGCCGCGACCGGCTCGTGGGCGATGGCGAAGCCGACCCGCAGCCCGGCCAGCCCGTACGCCTTGGAGAAGGTCCGCAGTACCGCGACATTGGGCCGGTCCCGGTACAGCTCGATGCCATCGGGCATCTCGATGTCCCGGTTGAACTCCCGGTACGCCTCGTCGATGACCACCAGGACGTCGGAGGGCACCCGGTCCAGGAAACGCTCCAGCGCGGCCCTGCGGACCACGGTCCCGGTCGGGTTGTTGGGGTTGCAGACGAAGATCATCCGGGTCCGCTCGGTGATCGCGTCCGCCATCGCGTCCAGGTCGTGCACATCGCCGGAGTCCAGCGGCACCTGCACCGCGGTCGCCCCGCTGATCCGCGTGATGATCGGGTACGCCTCGAACGACCGCCAGGCGTAGATCACCTCGTCGCCGGGGCCCGAGGTGATCTGGAGCAGCGACTGGGCGACGCCGACCGCTCCGGTGCCCGTCGCCAGATGCGAGACCGGCACTCCGAAGCGCTCGGCCAGTTCGTTGACCAGGACGGTGCAGGCCATGTCCGGGTACCGGTTGAAGCTTCCGGCCGCGGCGATCGCACTCTCCATCACACCCGGCAGCGGTGGATACGGGTTCTCGTTGGAGGACAGCTTGTAGGCGACGGGGCCGCCCGCGGCGGCCGGCCTGCCCGGAACGTACGCGGGAATGCCGTCCAGCGCGGCGCGCAGCCTGGGGCTCTTCTGGCTCACAGCGGGTCCTCCTCGACTCGGATGAACCCACCCTATGAGGAGTGCGGCTCCGTGCGAATGGCGGGCGTCGGCGGGGGGCGTGCTGCCGGACAGGGCGCGCGCCCATGGCTTGCGCCGTGGCGCGCGTCCCCCGAAGAGGTGAGTTGAGACCTCATCGCAACATCAGCCATGGGCCAGGTACATACCCGCCGACACCCGAGACTCCTTTGACAGGGCCCCCAAATCCCCTGTATTCAAAGGTGATTGACGCTAAATGATCATGCAGAAACGTGCCTGTCAACGCGTGCATATGCGCCCAGCTCAACCACCCCTCGTCGCCCTACTATCGGCTCGCCATGACAGCAGCAGGGAAGCACCAGGTGAGCCGGGCGGAGACTCCTCGCAGGGCCAACCGGCAAGGACGAGCGGGCATCCGGGACGTGGCCGCCGCCGCCGGTGTGTCCATCACGACCGTCTCCGACGCGCTCAACGGCAAGGGCAGGCTCCCGGACGCCACCCGCCGCCATGTCCGCGAGGTCGCCGACCGGCTGGGCTACCGCCCTTCCGCCGCGGCCCGAACCCTCCGTACCGGCAAGTCCGGCCTCATCGGCCTGACCGTCACCACGTACGGGGACGAACCCTTCACCTTCACCGAATTCGCGTACTTCGCCGAGATGGCCAGAGCCGCCACCTCCGCCGCGCTCGCGCGCGGCTATGCACTCGTCATCCTCCCCGCGACCTCGCGCCACAGCGCGGTGGACGTCTGGTCGAACGTCGCCCTCGACGGCACCGTCGTCATCGACCCCTCCGACCACGACCCCGTCGTCACCGAACTCGTACGCCAGGGTCTCCCCGTCGTGTCCGACGGCCGCCCGGCGGGCACCCTGCCCGTCACGGCCTGGGTCGACAACGACCACGAGGCAGCGGTCCTCGATCTGCTCGACCATCTCGCCGCAGCCGGGGCCCGCCGTATCGGACTGCTCACCGGCACCACCACGGACACGTACACCCGGCTCTCCACCACCGCGTATCTGCGCTGGTGCGAGCGGGTCGGACAGGATCCGGTGTACGAGTCCTACCCCGCCCACGACCCGTGCGCGGGAGCCGTCGCCGCGGACCGCCTGCTCGCCCGCCCCGACCGCCCGGACGCCGTCTACGGACTCTTCGACCCCAACGGCACCGACCTGCTCGCGGCAGCACGGCGGTACGGACTGCGTGTCCCGGAGGACCTGCTGCTGGTCTGCTGCAGCGAATCCACCGTGTACGCGAGCACCGAGCCGCCCATCACGACCCTCTCGCTCAAGCCACGCAGGATCGGTACGGCCGTCATCCAGTTACTCATCGATGCCATCGAAGGGATCAATGAGGACCATCCGGTCGAGCAGGTAATACCGACCGAACTCATCGTCCGGACCTCCTCGCAGCGCCGCCCGCCGCGCACCACGGTCAGCGCGCCCCGCTCCCCGGCACCGGACTGACCACCCCAATAGGTGCGAAACGGGCGGTGGGGCGGCAGACCGTCCGGATTCAGCACCCCTAGTGCGTCACAGAGTGCTAGTCGCATTCCTATGATGGGCGCACGACACCGCGGGCTCCCCGAACAGGCAGGTCCGACCGGTGCACGGCGCGCGACGGTGGTGGAGGGGTCGATGACTCAGGGGGCCGGTCTGGAACCCGCGATGCGGACGGCGACAGTGCGGGGCTTCCGCGTACCGCCCCTGCCCGCGTCCGAGCACGTCCGCGATGCCGGGAAGGCGCCGCGGTACGCCGCCGGTGAGGAGCCGGACGGGTATACGGCTACCCAGCGGGACCTGCCCGTCATCAGCCCCGGTGGCCCCGGTGACACGGTCGTCGTACCGATCGTGCCCGAACCGCAGCCCCTCCCCGCTCCTTCCGAAGGTGAGGGAGGGCTCGGGCCCCTCTACGTCGTCGGAGACGTCCACGGGTACCTCGACGAACTCCTGGCCGCCCTGCGCGCCCAGGGGCTCATCGACACCGAGGGCAACTGGGCCGCCGGCAACGCCCGCCTCTGGTTCCTCGGCGACTTCACCGACCGCGGTCCCGACGGCATCGGGGTCATCGACCTCGTGATGCGGCTGTCCGCCGAGGCCGCGGCCGCCGGGGGCTACTGCAAGGCCCTCATGGGCAACCACGAGCTGCTGCTCATCGGCGCCAAGCGCTTCGGGGACACACCGGTCAACTCCGGTGCGGGTACCGCGACCTTCCAGGCGGCCTGGCTGCTCAACGGCGGCCAGAAGGCCGACATGGACCGGCTGCAGGACGTCCACCTCCAGTGGATGTCGCGGCTCGACGCCATGGAGCTGGAGGACGACCACCTCCTGGTGCACTCCGACACCACCGCCTATCTCGACTACGGCGATTCGCTCGAAGCGGTCAACGACACCGTCCGCGAGACGCTCACCCGTAACGACGCCGACGAGTGCTGGGACCTGTTCCGCAAGTTCACCAAGCGCTTCGCGTTCCGCGACGATTCGGGACCGCAGGCCGTGCAGGAGCTCCTCGGAGTCTTCGGCGGCCGCCGGATCGTCCACGGTCACAGCCCCATCCCGTACCTGCTGGGCGAGGTCGGGGGTGAGGACGGCGAGGACGGTCCGCGCACCGTTATCGAGGGTCCGCACGTGTACGCGGACGGGCTCGCCGTCGCCATGGACGGCGGCGTGACCATGGCCGGAAAGCTGCTCGTGGTGCAGCTGCCGCTGCCGAACTGAACAGCCCGCCTGAAGGCGATTTCCGGAAACCCTCTGTTACCCCGTGCCATAACAGCTCTACCATCGGGTTATCCGTAGCAGGCTCTCCTCCGTTTACGCCCGACTGCCCGTCAGAAGGCGGGCGGTACGGCCCGACGGAGCATCGGGGGATGCACATGAACAGCGCTTCGCACCTGCTGACAGAGGACCGTCCGGAGTTCGAGCGGCTCCTCGACGACGCACTGCGCACCGCACCCGACCGACCGGATCTGGCCGAGCTGGGACAGCGGCTCAACAGCGAGCAGCTGCGCACCATGGTGCTCGACGCAGACAGCCTCGTCACATCGGCCGCGGCGGCCGAGTACGACCACTTCGTGAAGGTGCGGGCCGAACTTCGCGCGCCCGCCCAGGAGTCGGCGCGCGCCTCCGTCCTCGCGCCCGTCAGAAGCGGCCCCACCGCGGGCGCGGGCCTCGCCGCCGTACTGGCCGTACTGGCCCCGGTGCTTGCGGGCACCGCCGCCGTGATCTTCCTGCTGGTGGGCTACCTCCTCAAGGCGCTCAATCCCGCACCCGCCTTCGGCAACACCATGGTCACCGCGGGCTGGTTCTTCGCGGCCCTCACCGCCGCCGCACTCCTGGCCGCAGCGATCGGGCTCCTCCTGACGGCACTGCGCAATGGCTCGACCGAGGTGCACCCCGAGCCGGAGGAGGGGGACGACGAGCTCTCCGAAGAGGTCGCCCGGGCCCGGGAGGCCTGGCGCCACGCCCTGCTGGAACGGGGCATCGTCCCGTTCCTGAGCGCCGCGCTGGCCGACCCGAGCGTGGATCCGGCGGCGCCCGCCCCGTACCGGCCCACGGGCCGCATACCCAGCCTCGGGTACAGCCGTCCGGACTTCGCCAGTCCGGACGCGGGTGAGACGCCGACCCACGAGCGGCCCAGCTTCACCAGTCCGGACTTCACGAGCCCGGACTTCGGCGGCCCCGACCACCAGCCGGAGTGACACCGGCCCTGAACACCAGGGCGGGTGTCACCGGCCGGTCCGCGGTGGGGCCGGCCGGTACGGGGCCGCCAGGTACGGCCCCGGCCGGTACAGGACCGGCCCCGCGCCCGGCATGGGGGCGTGGTCAGTCGGCGATCGGCAGGTACACCCGGTTGCCGCTCGCCGCGAACTCCTTCGACTTCTCCGCCATCCCCGACTCGATCTCCTCCTGGCTTCCGCCATGTTCGCGGCGGATGTCCTGGGAGATCTTCATCGAGCAGAACTTCGGCCCGCACATGGAACAGAAATGCGCGGTCTTGGCCGGCTCGGCCGGCAGCGTCTCGTCATGGAACTCCCTTGCCGTGTCGGGGTCGAGAGCCAGATTGAACTGGTCCTCCCAGCGGAACTCGAAGCGTGCGTCCGAGAGCGCGTCGTCCCACTTCTGCGCGTCCTGGTGCCCCTTGGCCAGATCCGCCGCGTGAGCCGCGATCTTGTACGTGATCACGCCGGTCTTCACGTCGTCCCGGTTGGGCAGCCCCAGGTGCTCCTTGGGCGTGACGTAGCAGAGCATGGCCGTGCCCCACCAGGCGATCATCGCCGCCCCGATGCCGGAGGTGATGTGGTCATACGCCGGGGCCACGTCCGTGGTGAGCGGGCCGAGCGTATAGAAGGGGGCCTCCTCGCAGATTTCCTGCTGGAGGTCGATGTTCTCCTTGATCTTGTGCATCGGGACGTGACCGGGACCTTCGATCATCGTCTGTACACCATGACGTTTGGCGACCGTGTTGAGTTCCCCGAGGGTGCGCAACTCCGCGAACTGCGCCTCGTCGTTGGCGTCCGCGATCGACCCCGGCCGCAGCCCGTCGCCCAGTGAATAGGTGACGTCGTAGGAGGCCAGGATGGACGACAGCTCCTCGAAGTTCTCGTACAGGAACGACTCCTTGTGGTGTGCCAGGCACCACGCCGCCATGATCGAGCCGCCGCGCGAGACGATCCCCGTCTTGCGGCGTGCGGTGAGTGGCACGTACCGCAGCAGAACCCCCGCGTGCACGGTCATGTAGTCGACGCCCTGTTCGGCCTGCTCGATGACCGTGTCCTTGTAGATCTCCCAGGTCAGCTCCTCGGCCTGGCCGTCGACCTTCTCCAGGGCCTGGTAGAGCGGGACCGTGCCGATCGGGACGGGGGAGTTGCGCAGCACCCACTCGCGGGTGGTGTGGATATTGCGCCCGGTGGACAGGTCCATGACCGTGTCCGCGCCCCACTTGGTGGCCCAGGTCATCTTGTCCACCTCCTCCTCGATGGAGGAAGTGACCGCGGAGTTACCGATGTTGGCGTTGACCTTCACCAGGAACCGCTTCCCGATGATCATCGGCTCGATCTCCGGGTGGTTGACGTTGGCCGGCAGGACCGCCCGGCCCGCGGCGATCTCCTCCCGTACGACCTCGGGGGAGACGTTCTCCCGGATCGCGACGTACTCCATCTCCGGGGTGATCTCCCCGCGCACGGCGTACGCGAGCTGGCTCACCGCGCGCCCCTCACGCCCCCTTCTGGGCTGGCGGGGACGGCCGGGGAAGACCGCGTCGAGGTTACGGAGTCCTCCGCGCGGCGAAGTGTGCTTGACCCCGTCGTCCTCGGGACGGGCCGGGCGGCCCGCGTACTCCTCGGTGTCGCCGCGGCCGATGATCCAGTTCTCCCGGAGCGGGGCGAGCCCGCGCCGTACATCGGTCTCGACGGTGGGATCGGTGTACGGGCCTGACGTGTCGTACAGCGTCACGTCCTGCCCATTGGTGAGGTGCACCTGCCTGACGGGCACCCTGAGATCCGCGCGCGAGCCCTCCGGCCCCGCGACATATCCCTTGTGCCAGCCCGGCTTGCGCTCGTCCTGGTCGGTGGCAGGCGTGCGTGCATCCACTGTGGTCATGAGACCTACTCCCTACGCCGGCATTACCCGGTAACAGGTTCGGCGGTCGGCGCAGCTCACAGCAGTCTGCTGGTCAGCGCCCTCTCAGCCCGGTGCTCCGAGCTCCCGCGTGTGCAAAGGTGCCCCCACGCTAACGCCATTCACCGCGCACTGAACAGAGGGCCTCCCCGTTCTTGCGATGATCTGGCGGTGACCCCACACCCCGAACAGCCTCCCGGCGGGCACGGCCACACGCACAGTCACGGCCCCGCCGCGCCCGTGTCCAAGCAGCTGCGCAACGTCATCGCAGCGGTGCTGATTCCCTTCGCGGCGGCGGTTGTTGTCGGTCTCGCGGCCTTCTGGCCGGGCGGTGCGCCGCATCATGCCCGCAGCGGTGTCGGATTCGACCGGCAGACACAGCAGGGTGATGTGGTGGAGATCACTCCGGTCAACTGCAAGGACGTGCACGGAAGTCAGTCACCGCCGACCGACGGCGGGGGCGGCGGTGCGGGCGCGGCGGAACAGCAGGCCGGCGCCGGTGCGGCCGCGCAGGGCACCCAGTGCAAGAAGGCGAAGATCGAGGTGACGAGCGGCAAGGACAAGGGCCGTACCTTCACCGAGATCGTCCAGCCGGACTCTCCGCGCCAGTTGCACCAGGGGCAGGGCGTGATCGTGGCGTACGCCCCCGACGCACCCCGTGACCTGCAGTACTCGGTGTCCGACGTGGACCGGAAGTTCCCGATGGCGCTGCTCGCCGGCATCTTCGCACTGGTGGTGGTCGCCGTGGGCCGGCTGCGCGGGCTGATGGCGCTGGTAGCGCTGGCCGTCAGCTTCGCCGTGCTGACGCTGTTCATCCTGCCGGCGATCCTGCACGGGTCGAATCCGCTGGTCGTGGCAGTGATCGGGGCGAGCGCCATCATGCTGATCGCGCTCTACACCTGCCATGGCCTGACGGCGCGGACCTCGGTCGCCGTCATCGGCACGCTCGTCTCGCTGATGCTGATCGGGCTGCTCGGTTCGCTCTTCGTCGGCTGGGCGAGCCTGACGGGCAACACCGACGACAGCACCGGGCTGATCCACGGCCTCTACCCGCACATCGACATGAGTGGGCTGCTGCTGGCGAGCGTCATCATCGGATCGCTCGGGGTGCTGGACGACGTGACCGTCACGCAGACCTCCGCCGTCTGGGAACTGCACCAGGCCGACCCCACGATGGGGGCCCGCGGGCTCTACCGGGCCGGCATCCGGATCGGCCGCGACCACATCGCGTCCGTCGTCAACCACACTCGTCCTGGCCTACGCGGGCGCGGCGCTGCCCCTGCTGCTGCTCTTCTCCATCGCGCAGAGCAGCGTGGGGACGGTGGCGAACTCCGAGCTGGTCGCGGAGGAGATCGTACGGACCCTGGTTGGCTCGATCGGGCTGGTCGCCTCGGTGCCGGTGACCACGGCGCTCGCCGCGCTCGTGGTCTCGGCCGACCGTCCCGGCCACGGAACCGACCGCCGCGTAACCGACCGCGCGGGCCGCGGGGCGGGCTGGGCGCTCTCCGTGGGGGGCCTCGCGCGGGGCGGCGGGGGCCGCCGTCGCAAGCACTGAGCTGTCGGATCTCCGCGCTCGCTCAGGGCTCAGCTCCCGGGCCTCAACTCGCAGGCACCAGTTCGCAGGCACCAGTTCGCAGCGCTCAACTCTCAGCCCTCGACTCTCAGGTCTCGACCTCAGCCCGCGTTCTCCTCGGCGAGGATCCGGCCGAGGGCTGCCTCCAGATGTCCGTCGAAGTCGCCCAGACTGCGCTCCTCGCCGAGCGGGACGATCTTGTCGGTGCGGTCCAGGAAGGCGATCAACGGGGCGCTCCCCGCCCGGAACAGCGCACGGTCGGCCCCGACCTGGAGGCGCAGATGGACGTCGGACAGTCCTGCCGGATCACTGGGCGCAATGTGCACGTCGCCGTCCCCCGTGGGGGCATTGATCCCGTCGAGAAGCAGCTCACGGCCGAACGTCCAGGTCACCGGGGCGTCTCCGGGAAGATGGAAGGTCATCCGGACCGCGTACGGATCGCTCACCTCGTAGCACAGCTCCACCGGGATACGGAAGGAGAGCTCCTCGGAGACGAGGAAGTTCATCATGACCTCTGCCTGGACCGATTCGCTCATGTCCCTACCCCGCAGTAGACGCCGTGTTGGTTCACAAGATGGCCGGGAATGAACCGCCAGGCCCTCTTGACGTAATCGTGCTGTAAGCGCAAACAGATCACAAGGAGTGATATTTCAGATACTGATAGAGAACGCAAGCGAATCGAGCAAAGCCCCGGCCTCGGACCGTAACGTTTTAGCAGCGGAGAGCAACCGTACTTGCCGGTGCACCGGGCCCGAGACGGCTATCACCGCAGCACCTGGACCGACCGCGACCGGGATGGCCGCACAGCCGGTTCCGAGTGCGGACTCCTGCTGCTCGACAACCGGTTGTGTCCGTTCCGTCGCAGCCAGTCTTCGCAGCAGGACGCACCGGTCACGTACCGAACAGCGGGTCAGCGGACGCACCGGATGGCGGTCCGGATGATCTCTGCGGGAGGCTTCGTCGAGCCGGCTCAGCAGACGCTGGCCGAGGGCGTGTGCATGACCGGTTTCCCGGAAGTCCGCCCACTCCTCGACGGCGGGCGCGGCGGGTGTGTCGGCGACCGCGACGAGGTCGATCTCACCCTCGCGGTAGGCCGCAAAATAAATTGGTACCCCGAGCGCGTCCCGCCAGGAGTTGAGCGATTCGGCCCGCTCGGCGGCGGCTCCGGGGACGAACACGCCGTTCTCCCGGCGCACATAGCCCTCGTGGGCCAGGGTGCGCAGCAGGTGATAGGCGGTCGGGAGGGGGAGTCCAGCCTCCCTGGCGAGCTGTTTCGCGGGGGCTACGCCGCTGTGGGAGCTGACGGCCTCCAGCAGTCTGAGCGCGCGCTGCACCGAGCCGACCAGTGTCGGCGCAGCGGTGTGAGGCGCTGTGGCCAAAGGTCACCCCCAGCATGCCGACGGCGGATCTCTGCCCGCGAGGGCTTCCCCCGTGGGCCCCGCCGCGCACAATCCGCTGGTCAGCGCCTTCTTCAGGCCAGTTTCCCGAGGAGGCGGCAGGGATTTCTCACTGTAGCCACAGCCTCCGTCCGGGCGTGGGGATTCGCTGCCCCATCCCTCAGCCGGGCTAACGACCGCACGGGTACACCAGCCCGGGCCCGGCAACCTTCTTCCGATTCCGTCGTACGACCAGTCGCCGCCTTACTACTGGCCGCGCCGACCGGTCGCGCCGTTCTACCAGTCGTTCCGCGAGGACGAGGACGAGGTGAACTTCCGTACGACGTAGATCAGTCCGGCGACGAGCGCCACCAGGAGCAGGGCCTTGAAGAGCAGCCCGATCACAAAGCCGATGACGGTCGCGATGAGACCGCCGAACACGATCAGCACGAGAACGGGCACCGCTACCCACTTCACCCACCACGGCATTCCCGCGAAAATCTCTCGGACCGCCATCGTCCTACCTCTTCCTGGATCTTCCTGGACCACACCGGCCACTCCGGGTGCTCTGCTCTCGATGCTAAAGGCGCCGGAGGGTTCGGCGGCGGCCGCTCAGCCCTTGGAATCCCCTGATCCGCCCCCTACGGGACAGCGGTGTCCGGGGCCTGCGGTCAGCTCTCGGGCGGCGAGAAGACCACCAGAACCCGCAGGTCCTCGGAGATGTGGTGGAACTTGTGCGTCACCCCGGCGGGTACGTACACCACCCCGCCCCGCGCGACCTCGGTCGTCTCCGTACCGACCGTGATCGACGCCCGTCCGCTCACCACGAAGTACACCTCGTCCTGGCCGTGCGGCTGCTGGCGGTCGGTCGCTCCCGCGTCCAGCGCGTAGAGCCCCACCGACATGTTCCGTTCGCGCAGGAACTGCAGATACGCGCCGTCGTTGGCAGCACGCTCCGCCTCCAGTTCGTCCAGCCGGAATGCTTTCATCGCTCGTCAGCCCCTGCACTCGTACCGATCGTGTCTGCCACGATCAGACACATGAAGAATTTCGTAGTCAAGACGGTTGCCAACGCCGCAGCACTCTTCGTAGCCATCTGGCTCCTTCAGGACATCACGCTCACCGGCGACTCCACCGGCCGCAAGACACTCACCCTGATCATCGTCGCGGTGATCTTCGGCCTGGTGAACTTCGTCGTCAAGCCGATCGTGAAGCTGATCGCCTTCCCCCTGTTCATCCTCACACTGGGGCTGATCACTCTGGTGATCAACGCCCTGATGCTGCTGCTGACTTCCTGGCTGTCCGGGAAGCTCGACCTCTCCTTCCACGTCCACGGCTTCTGGACCGCTGTACTCGGCGGCCTGATCATCTCGGTCGTCTCGTGGGCGATGAACGTCGTCCTGCCCGATGAGGACTGAGGCCGTATGAGCACCCCCGCCATGAACACATCCGCCATGAACACGCCCGCCACGGGTCCCGGAGACGGAACACGAGCGGTACGGGCCGGGCTGCCCGCACCGGTGAAGTACGAACCGACCCTGCCGGGGCCGGTGTTCGCCGCCCACTACCACCTGCCGGGCGAGCCCACCGGGCCTTACACCTACGGACGCGACACCAACCCGACCTGGACGCACCTCGAAGCGGCCATCAGCGAGCTGGAGTCCCCGGACGAGCCCGCCGAGACGGTCACCTTCGCCTCCGGAATGGCGGCCGTATCGGCCGTCCTGCTCTCCCAGGCCCGCGCGGGCGACACGGTGGTGCTGCCCGACGACGGATACCAGGCGCTGCCACTCGTAAGGGAACAGCTCGACGCGTACGGCGTCGGGGTACGGACCGCGCCGACCGGTGGCGACGCACAGCTCGGCGCCCTGGTCGGCGCCCGGCTCCTGTGGATCGAGACCCCGTCCAATCCCGGTCTGGACGTCTGCGACGTACGGCGGCTAGCGGCGGCCGCGCACGCCGGCGGGACGCTGGTCGCGGTGGACAACACCCTCGCGACCCCGCTCGGACAGCGACCCCTCGACCTCGGCGCGGACTTCTCCGTGGCCAGCGGCACCAAGGGGCTCACCGGGCACGGCGACATCCTGCTCGGCTATGTCACCTGCCGCGACGCGGAGCTCGCGGCGCGAGTACGGAAGTGGCGCAAGGTCGTCGGAGCGATCCCCGGGCCGATGGAAGCCTGGCTCGCGCACCGCTCGCTCGCCACGATCCAGCTGCGCGCCGACCGGCAGTCCGCGAACGCCCTGGCGCTCGCCGAGGCGCTGTCCGGACGCGCGGAGATCGAGGGCCTGCGCCATCCCGGGCTGCCGTCGGACCCCTCGCATGCCACGGCGGCCGGCCAGATGCGCCGCTTCGGCTGCGTGGTCTCGTTCGTACTGCCGGACCGCGACCATGCTGAACGCTTTCTCGACGCCCTGGAGCTGGTCGATGACGCGACCAGTTTCGGCAGCGTCCGCTCCACCGCCGAGCGGCGCGGACGCTGGGGCGGCGACGCCGTGCCGGAAGGGTTCATCCGCTTCTCCGCAGGTGTCGAGGACACCCGCGATCTGGTGGCGGACGTCCTGAGGGCCCTGGACGAGGCGGCGCGGGAGCGGTAGCGGTCAGCTCCGGCAGCGGGCAGCGGCAGCAGCGGCATGCGGGCCGCGCCGACGGCTCCGCGACGGGTGCTACGGACGGTCCGAGCCTCCCCCCTCATGGCTCGGGCCGTCCCGGTTCCCCGGTCAACGCGAAGGACCGCCTGCACAAGGCTAGTTGACTCAGCGTCAGTGTCCAATCACAGTAGCGGCAGCGACCTATCGACTTATTTATACTTTTGCCGGGGGCCGGGACACTTCGCCACAGTCAGAACGGGACGGTACGGACATGGATCTGGCCCTGCTCCGCACCTTCGTCGCCGTGCACCGTGCCGGGTCCTTCACCCGCGCCGCCGCACTGCTCGGGCTCTCCCAGCCCGCGGTGACCAGCCAGATACGCACCCTGGAAAGGCAGTTGGGGCGACCGCTGTTCCTGCGCAGGGCCCGTGGCGTCACCCCGACGTCCATCGGGGACGAACTCGCCCACCGCGCGGCACCGCATCTGGACGCACTCGCGGAGATCGCCGAGACAGGCATCGACGAGGAGGCCGGAAGCCGCACACTGCACCTGGCGGGGCCGCCGGAGTTCACCGCGGTGCGCGCCCTGCCCGCGCTCACCTCGCTGATTTCGCAGGGCATCGCGCTGCGGGCCTCGTTCGGCAACACCGAGGAGGCCTTGGACGGGCTCGGCGCAGGACACCACGACCTCGCCATCACCACGGCGCGGCCACGCGGTGAACTCCTGACCGCGACCGCGCTCTGCGACGAGGAACACGTCCTGGTCGCGTCTCCCCGCTGGGCCGCCCGGATCGGCCCGGGGACACTGCGGCACCGGGGGCCATCCGTACTGAAGGACCTGCCCGTGGTGGAGGTCCATGAGTCGCTGCCGTTCGTCTCCCGCTACTGGAGCACCGTCTTCGACGCACGCCCCGCCGAGACCGGCGCGGTCGTCGCGCCCGATCTGCGGGCCGTCCAGCAGGCGGTGGTGGCAGGCGCCGGGCTCGCCGTACTGCCGCGCTATCTCTGCCAGGACGCCCTGGAGCGGGGTGAGGTGGTGGCGCTGCTGGATCCGCCGGTGCCACCGCTGCGTACCTACTTTCTCGCCGTACGCACCGGCACGCTGGCGCTTCCGCACATCGCACGGGCCCAGGAGTGGCTGCTGCGGGCGGCCTCCGACTGGTCCTGAGGGTAGGTTCCGGGGCAGGTGATGCGTTTCGGAACCGGTTTCACGGGCCAATCTCCTTCCATGACCGAACGTTCAGTGGTCAAGCGCACCGCCCGAGCCGTGCTCCTCGACGGCGACCACCTGATCCTCATCAAGCGGACCAAGCCCGGCGTGGAACCGTACTGGGTGACACCCGGCGGCGGGGTGGAGGCCGAGGACTCCACCGTGGTCGAAGCCCTGCACCGGGAGATCGACGAGGAACTCGGCGCCAAGATCACCGACGTGGTGCCCTGCTTCGTCGACACCGTCGAGCACATCCCCGAAGGCGGCGGGGTGGCCGGCGTGAAGGTGCAGCACTTCTTCGTCTGCCGGCTGGCGTCGATGGATCCGGCCCTGCGGCACGGGCCCGAGATGGAAGAGCCCTGCGGCGAGTACGAAATCGTGCGCGTCCCCTTCAGCCGGGTCGGGATCGCGGCTGTCCATCTGGTGCCGCTCTCGCTGCGGCACTATCTCGACGGGAACATCGAAGGGGTCCGGGCGCTCCAGGCCGCAGACCTGGGCTGAGTCCTGGCTGCTGGGGGTGGGACGGGGCAGAGTCGGCAGCGATCGGCGGGCCTGCCCGTCGGTCTCGGTCCGGGTCGGCCGATGCCGGTCTGTGCCGGTGCGGGTGCCGGTCGGCGCCCGCAGTACCGGTCAGTTTCGCGTCAGTTCCCGTCGGTCCCGGGGCAGTTCCCGTTGGTCCCGGCGACGAGCCCATAGGCCTCGCGCAGATCGCCGCCCGCGTAGCTGTGCGTGGCCAGTCCCGCCAGATGGCCGTCCGCGTTCACCGCGACCGACAGGGGCACCGCTCCGAAGAGTTCCACGTCCGACATCGAGTCCCCATAGGCGATGCAGTCCGCCCGCCTGACGGCGAACTCCGTGCAGAGCCGGTCCGCGATCCGGACCTTCGCGGCCGCGCTGAGAATGCCAGAGGGGTCCACCGGCCGGCTGAACGGCACCTCCGGGAAGCGTGAGCCGTACGCCGCATGCGCACCCCAGCCGAGCAGCCGCTCCACGAAAAACGACGGCGAGAGCGAAATGACCGCGCAGTAGTCGCCGCGCTCCCTGATGTCCCGCCAGACCTCCTGGATCCCGGCGAGCCACGGCGCGGCGTCGAAAGCGGCCGCCACATGATCCGCGGTGAGTCCGGACCAGAGCGCGTGCACCTCCACCGCGTAATCCGGTGGACCGATCCGCCCCGAGACCAGATCCCGCTCCAGCACGCCGATCTCCTCCAGCAATCCCAGCTGGCGGGATATCTCCACCGGCGCGGCCGAGCCACGGATGAGGGTCCCGTCGAGGTCGAAAAGATGCAGGCGCGCCATGTACGCCGAGGCTAGTACAGCCGCTTACTCCCGCTGACAGATGCCCTGAAGCCGGATACGCGGCACGGTGTTTCACGTGAAACCTCTGACCCGCTCCGCACGCCGGGGTGCCCTCGTAGTCCATGTCGCCGTATCGGTGGGCTGGCTGGGCCTGACCATCGGGCTGCTCGCGCTCGGGGTCACCGCGTACATCTGCGCCGACGCACCCATGACGGAGGCCGCGTACCGGGCGATGAAGGTTTTCAGCGACTGGCTGGTCATCCCGATCGGCTTGCTCACTCTGATCAGCGGAGTGGTGCTCTCCCTCGGGACGCACTGGGGGCTGGCCCGCTACCGCTGGGTGTGGACCAAGTTCTGGCTGACCCTCGCCACCCTCACCGCCTCCGCCCTGGCGCTCCGAACGCAGATCAACGGGGCTGCCGCAGCCGGGCATCCCGATCTGAGTCTGGTCGCCGCTCCCACTGTCGCCTCCACCGCGTACTTCTTCATGACAGCCATCTCGGTGCTGAAACCGTGGGGCCTGACCGCACGCGGCCGGGCGTACCGGAACAAGGGGCAAACATCCCGGAAACCGGTGGACGGCGTACGCCCCCATCAGCGAGCCTGACCACCATGCCCTCATCCCTCGACGAGCTGCCCATCCGCCGCCTGGCCCTTGGTGACCTCACCTCCTGCGCCGATCTCTCGGAGAATCGCGGCTGGCCGCGTGACGATCACAAGTGGGGGCTGCTGCTCGCGGCCGGGACGGGTTACGGAATCGACGACCCCGTGGGCAAGGGGCTGGCAACCGCGTGTGTCGTCACCTCGTACGGCTCAGGGCTGGCCGCCATCGGCATGCTCCTGGTCGCGGATGAGTACGCACGGCAGGGTGCCGGCCTGCGGATGATGCGCCATGTCATCGCAGAGTTCGACGGCATTCCGCTCACGTTGCACGCCACGGCGCTCGGGCGGCCGCTCTACGAGAGGCTCGGCTTCCGGGCCGTGGGCAGGGCCGAGATGGTCCGCGGCCCCTTCCACCCCCAAGGCCCGGCAGCCGCCGTGGCCACCCGTCCGGCCACGGCCGGCGATCTGCCCGCGATGCTCCGCCTCGACCACGAGGTCTTCGGCGAGGACCGCACCCACATGATCACGCGACTGCCCGCCTTCGCCGACCAGTTGCGTGTCGTCGAGGACGCCGACGGGATCACCGGTTATGCGGCAGTCTGGCCCAGCACGGACAGCCATGTGGTCGGGCCGCTGATCGCCCGCGACACCGCGAGCGCACAGGCCCTGATCGCCTCGCTCGCGGTCGGCACCGACCGCCCGCTGCGCGCCGACATCGACGTACGCCATGTGGAACTCCTCGACTGGGTCAAGTCCTGCGGGATGGAGTCGACGAGTTTCAACACCGTGATGACGCGGGAGATCCCGGAACTGCCGGGCGACTGGACCCGCCGCTTCACGCCCCTGACGGTCGCGGCGGGCTGAGGGCCGGCAGCCGGGCGCCGTTCAGCGGTTCGCAGACACTTCCGGGGCCAGCCCGGTCACCGGCGTCGGTTCGGCCTGGAGTGTCCGGTCGGCCGGGGCTGTCCGCTCGGGCGGCGACGTCGGTTCGGCCGGCGCACTCCCGGCCACGACCCGGGTCACGGACCCGGCCGGGCCCACCGGCCCGCTCCGGCGCTCCAGCGTGCTGGAGACCAGAGCGAGGACCAGCGCCGACGCGGCGAGAACCGCACCAACCCAGTTGGGGGCGGTGTAGCCGAGACCCGCGCTGATGACGATCCCGCCGAGCCAAGCGGAGAGCGCGTTACCGAGGTTGAAGGCTCCGATGTTGACGGCGGAGGCCAGTGTCGGCGCCCCCGACGCCTGGTCGAGCACCCTCTTCTGCAGCGGCGAAACGGTCGCGAACCCGAGCCCGCCGATCAGGAAGACCGTGACCGCCGAAGCGATCCGGTCGTGCGCGGTGAGCGTGAACAGCCCCAGGACCAGGGCCAGCCCGCCCAGCGACACGTACAGCATCGGCATCAGCGCGCGGTCGGCGAAGCGGCCACCGATCAGGTTGCCGCTGACCATGCCGAGGCCGAACAGCACCAGCAGCCAGGTGACGCCGCCCTCGGAGAATCCGGCGACGGAGGTCATCATCGGCGAGATGTAGGTGATCGCGGCGAAAACCCCGCCGAAGCCGAGAACCGTCATCGCCATCGCGAGCAGCACCTGCACATTGCGGAAGGCGGCGATCTCATGCCGCAACCGGACACCCTCCGGCCCGGGCTGCTGCGGTACGAGCTTGGCGACACCCAGCAGTCCCACGACGCCGAGTCCGGCGACGAGCAGGAACGTGAGCCGCCAGCCGATGTCCTGGCCGATGAGGGTGCCCAGCGGCACACCGATGACATTGGCCAGGGTCAGCCCGGTGAACATCATCGCGATGGCGCCCGCCTTCTTCTGCGGTGCCACCAGGCCCGCGGCCACGACCGAACCGATACCGAAGAACGCGCCGTGTGCGAACGAGGCGACAATCCGCCCGGCGAGCATCACACCGAACACCGGGGCGGTCGCGGAGACCACATTGCCGATGATGAACAGCCCCATCAGCAGCATCAGCATCTTCTTGCGAGGCACTCGGGTGCCGAGGACGGTCATGAGGGGGGCTCCGGCGACCACCCCCAGCGCGTAACCGGTGATCAGGAACCCGGCAGTGGGGATCGAGACCTGGAAGGAGTCCGCGACCTGCGGCAGCAATCCCATGATCACGAACTCGGTGGTTCCGATCCCGAACGCCCCGATGGCCAGGGCGAGGAGCGCGATGGGCATGGATTTCACCTTCCGGTACCGAGCGAGAAATTTGCTTGCGTGAGCGCTTTACATGCAGGGACAATACTTGCGTGCGCTCATTAATTGCAAGCGCGGGCTATCGCCGATCGTCGCCTACCGTGAGTACCCGCCCGCCACAGAGCACCGCCCCCGGAGCACCGCCCAGGCAAAGCCGCCTCGCACCGCACGGGCAGGTCAGCGGCGGGCCGGCCCGACAGCAGGCCGCGGTGCAGGGCCACGGACAGGACGACGGAGGAGACCACTCTTGGCAGTGACCGACCCCGCACTCACCGCACCCACCGGTCTCTCTCAGGGCTGGTGCGCTCTCTCGCTGCTGCACGGCCGCATCGAGGCGCATATCGAAAAAGCCCTCCAGCGGGGCCACCGGCTCAGCGTGCGCGAGTACTCGCTTCTCGACACCCTCAGCCGTCAGCACGACGGCCCCGGCGGCCATCTCCGGATGAAGCAGGTCGCCGACGCCGTGGTCCTCAGCCAGAGCGCCACCACCCGCCTCGTCACCCGTCAGGAGGACCGTGGACTGCTCACGCGCTACCTCTGCGACACCGACCGCCGCGGCATCTACACCGACGTCACCGAAGCCGGCCTCACGCTCCTGGAGGAGGCCCGCCCCACCAACGCCCGCGCCCTGCGCGAGGCTCTCGACGAAGCCGCGGCCGACCCCGAGCTGGCACCTCTCGTACGCGCGGTCGAAGAGCTCAACCATCCCGAGCTCAACCATCCCGCCTGATCCGGCCGGGGCCCCGCCGCCGACCGGGCCGCGTACTCTGCGCACCATGAGCGATCTGGAGATACGCCCCGCGCACGAGAACGACATCCCCGCGATCGTGGCGATGCTGGCCGACGACCCGCTCGGTGCCCAGCGTGAGTCCCCGGACGACCTCGGCCCGTACACCACGGCGCACCGGCGGATCGCCGCCGACCCGCAACAGCACCTGGTCGTCGCAGTGCGCGAGGACCGCGTCGTCGGCACGCTCCAGCTCACCGTCATCCCCGGACTCTCCCGGCGGGGCGCCACCCGCTCCATCATCGAAGGCGTACGTATCCACGGCGACGAGCGCGGCAGCGGTCTCGGCACCCGGCTCATCGAGTGGGCCGTCGACACTTCCCGCAACCAGGGCTGCCAGTTGGTCCAGCTGACGTCGGACGCCACCCGGGCCGACGCCCACCGCTTCTACGAGAGGCTCGGATTCACCGCGAGCCACCTCGGTTTCAAGCTCCAGCTCTGACCCTCAGCGGCGTCGGACAGAGAACAGAACAGAGCGAGAGAAGAACGGCACCGCGAGAGCCGAAGCCAGAACCCAGCGAGAGACCAACGGAACGGGAAGCCCCGGCCATGCACCGGATCAACAACGAGCAGCGCCGTGCCCGTCTGGGCCGGCGTCACCGCCTCGCGCCCTCCGTGCGGGCCGCCACCCCCGTCGAGGTGTCCGACGCCGTCGTCGCCCTCCATGCCACCGACGCGGCGACCCTCTGTCTCTCCGTCTGCGCACGACTGACCGAGGCGAGCCCGGCCGCCCTCGAACGCGCCCTGTACGACGACGTCTCCCTGGTCCGGCTGCTCTCCCTGCGCAACACGCTCTTCGCGATGTCGCGGGACGTGGCCCCCTGCGTCGACGCGTCCACGGCCCGCGCAATCGCGGCCAAGGAGCGCAGGACGTTCCTCAAACACCTCACCGAGGACGGCGGCGGCCTGGACGAGCGCTGGCTGGCTGACGCCGAGGCAGCGACGCTGGCCACGCTCGCCGAACGCGGCCCCTGCACCGGCAGCGAACTCTCCGCCGCGGTTCCCGCTCTCCGTACGAAGATCACGGTCTTCCCGGGCAAGAAGTGGGAGGCCGTCCAGGGCGTCGCCACCCGGGTCATCCGGCTGATGGCCGCCGACGGCCGCATCCGCCGCGACCGACCGCGCGGCTCCTGGACATCGAGCCAGTTCCGCTGGACGGCCGGTACGTCCTGGCCCGCCCTCCCGGTCCCCGAGGCCAAGGCCGAGCTGGCCCGCCGCTGGCTGCTCTCCTACGGCCCCGCGACCGAGGCCGACCTCAAGTGGTGGACGGGATGGACTCTGGCGGACACCCGCAGGGCCCTCACGGCGGTCGGCGCGGAGGAGGTCCTACTGGACGGCGGGGCCCGCGGTTTCGTCGCACCGGGCGACACCGCTCCCGAACCGCCCACGGAACCGTGGGCGGCCCTGCTCCCCGGCCTCGACCCCAGCGCCATGGGGTGGGCCGACCGCACTTTCCACCTCGACGCCGACCACCGCCCGGCGCTCTTCGACCGCTCGGGCAACATCGGCCCGACGGTGTGGTGGAACGGACGGATCGTCGGCGGCTGGGCGCAGCGCACGGACGGCGAAGTGGTGTGGCGCCTGCTGACGGATCCGGGACAGGCGGCCACCGAGGCGGTCGGGGCGGAGGCCGAACGGCTCACCGAGTGGGTGGGGGACGCACGGATCACACCACGGTTCCGGACCCCGCTGGAGCGGGAACTGTCGGGCTGACGAAGCCGCCGGGCCGGCGAAGCTACGAAGCGGAGGGCCGCTGGTTCGTACGGTGGCGAGCCCGGAGGCCCGCCCGGTGTTTCGTACGGTGGCGAGCCCGGAGGCCTGCCGGTGCTTCGTACGGTGGCGAGCCCGGTGGACCTCCGTCCGTTACGGCAGCCCCCGCCAGCCCCCCTCGTCGACGCCGCCCGGCACCGGCGCCCCCGGGTCGTACGGCTGCCGCGTGAAGACGAACGAGCCCAGATCCAGATGGCTCACCTCGCCGTCCCGTCGTACGACCCGCAGCGTCTCCCCCGCGAAGTAGCCGTCGAGCCCGGTCCAGCTGCCGTCCCGCTCCGCGCGGAACCGGGAACTCCGACCGCCGCCTGCCAGCGGCCCGAACTCCATCCCGCCGTCCGCCTTGAGACGCAGACCGCTCACCGATGTCCCCCAGTACCAGGGCCCCGCCAATTCGAGCAGACCGGGATCGACCTCCGACAGCGGACGCCAGGGCTCCGGAATGATGGGTTCCGACTCCGCCACGATCCGGATCAGCTCGGCGGCCACCCGCGGTCCGACCCCCGACGTGCTGTTCGAGAGCGCCACCGCAGCCATCCCGTCCGCCACGCTCACCCACAGTCCGGCCACGAATCCCGGCAGCGATCCGGTGTGTCCGGCCAGCGTCCGGCCGTCGCGCTGTGCGAGCTGGATACCGAGCCCGTACCCGCCGTCCCACTCGTCCGCTTCCGGCGCGGCAGCGGGCGCACGCATCTCCCGTACGGTCTCCGCGCTGAGCACCCGGTCGTCGCCCTCCGCCAGGAAAGCGGCGAAGCGGCACAAGTCGGCGGCCGTCGACCACAGTTGCCCCGCGGGCGCCATCAGCCCCAGGTCCTCGGCCGGCTCCGGCAGCAGCGCGTCCGCCCACGGATGAACCGCCCACGCACCGGCGTGGGGCGCCTGCGGCTGAGCGCTCGTACGGTCCATTCCCAGCGGTACGCAGATCTCGCGCTGCACCACGTCCGCCCACGCCGCACCGCGCAGCGCCTCCACCACCGCACCGAGCAGGGCGTATCCGGGGTTGGAGTAGTGGTGGCGCCGCCCGGCCGGATGCACCCGCGGCCGCTCACCGAGCAGATCCGGAAGACCGGGCCGCAGCGCGGCCGACGACCGCTCCCACCATTCACCGGGCGTCTCCGCCGCCAGACCCGCGGTGTGGCTCAGCAGCTGAGCGATCGTCACCTCGCCGGCTCCGGTACCGGGAACGTACTTCTCCAGCGGATCCGCCAGATCGAGCAGCCCCTCGTCACGCAGGCGCATCACAGCGACCGCGGTGAAAGGCTTGGTGATCGAGCCGATCCGGTACTGCGTATTCGCGTCCGGCGCATGGCCGTCCACGCAACTGCGCGCCCCTGACCACACCATCCGCCCGTTCCGCATCACCGCCGCGACCAGCGACGGCACTCGGCCCTCGGACTGCGCGACGGCGATGCGGTGCAGCAGCGCCCGCCTGGTGGCGGGGAGGAGTTCCGCGAAGGCCTCCGGCCCGGAATCTGAAGAAGTCATGGCCCGAGACCTACCAGATGGGCCCCCACGCGTCGATGGAATCCCGGGCGTGGCCGCTGCTCCGAGGAGGCGGGCGGGAAGGACAGGGAGCAGAGTGAGGAGGGGAGAGGACGAGGGCGGGGCGGACGAGGGCGGGCGAGCCTGTTACAGGACGGTTACACAGAGCCAACAACGCATCCGGGTACTCGATCGTCTTTTCATGTGAGACCCACACCAAAAGTATTTGTCTCACCTTTGTGTGAAATCAGAGAACCTCATCGAAAGGGACACTCATGATCGTCACCAAGCGCCACTCCCTGCGTCTCGCCGCCGTCAGCACGCTCGCCGCAGCGACCGTCGCGCTGGCAGGCACTGCCGCGATGGCCGATGCCCCGACCGCACCCAGCACCACCCCCGTCGCGCAGACGGCCGTCGCCGCCAAGGCCTCCATCACGGCTAAGCCGTCGGCGAGCTCGGTGAAGGCCTGGCAGCTCTTCCGGGTCACCGGCACCACGACCGGCCTCAAGGCGGGCGCCAAGGTGACCCTCCAGCAGAAGCAGGGGAGCAAGTGGGTCTCGCTGCCCGCCTCCGCGCCCGTCAACCACAGCGGCTCCTACTCGCTGGGCGTCAAGCTCGGCATCAAGGGCAAGAACCAGCTGCGCATCGTCAGCGGGAGCACGGTCTCCCCCGTCTTCAGCGTGACCGTGCGCTGATCGGCGAGCCCCTCCGGCAGTACCCCGGCGCCCCATAGGCGATGCCATTGGCTCATTCGGGGACTGGCGTGACGTCGGCCTTCAAGATCGGCCTTCAAGATCCTGGTGGTCTTGGAGGCCGACGTTGTCGTACGGGGAGGGCGCCGACGCCACAGGCTCACATCGGTACCTCTCACCTGGCAGCGATTCGCCCCGCCGGGCACAATCCCGGCGGGGCGAATTGCCGCTGACGGCATCCCGTGAGGTCAGGAGAACACGGGAATGTGTGGCCGCGTTGCTGAATCAGCGAACGTGCACTGTCACCACGTCAGAGGCGTGCAGCCGCACGGCATGGTGGTCCTGCTTGCTGGTCAGGCCGTACAGCACCGCACGGAATTCCAGGTTGCCGCGGCGCGCGGACGTGCCGTGTGCGGTGACCGCCGCGTCGCCCTTGACCGCAGCGCTGCAGTTCTCCTGGTGCCACCCCTCACGGAAGCCGTTCTCCTCCAGGCACAGCTGATGCAGGTAACCGGCGCTGTCGTCGCCGCCGTGCGCCTTGATGGTGATCGTCTTGCCCACATGTGCCGTGTGCGGCGCCGTGATCTCCACACTCCCCTTGGCGAACGCCGGCGCCGCGGCCAGAGCCACTGAGGCCAGACCCAGCGCACCAATCACGGCCATACGGCCGCCCCGCGCCTTCATCCCGGTCTTCTCCGTCCTGGTCATGGACTTCCCTCCCGTGGATCCCCCCGCATGGCGGGACCCGTCCCCTTCGCGAAGGCGCCCGGTGCGCCTCGCTGACTACCCAGATGAGCCGGCGGCCCCGCCCGTTGCACCCGTCCGGCTCCGTTACGAAACCACGACACAACCCGTCAACCACACCGATTCCACATCAGATCCAGCCTCGGGGACCCGGTCGCGCCCGTCGGCGCTTCAGTTCAACGTCAGTTCCGGTCCCCGTCGCCCGCCGGGTCGGGGAGCAGGGGGAACAGCCGCGTGATGAGGGCTACCGGCAGAGCACCGTCGGGCCTTGCCAGGGGCCGCTGTTCACGGTCCTGGTAGGGCGCGAGCGCCTGCCGGATCGCGTCCGCCACCCGGTTCATCTCCTCGGGCGTCAGGTAGGCGACTGCGCTGAAGGCATCGTCGTGGCGCCAAGCGGGCGGCGCCTCGTTCCGCTGGGTCAGCCATCGCTGCCAGCTCTCGTCCTCCAGCCCCCGGGCCAGGTCGGCGAACTGCTCGTCCGCGGGCCCGCCGGCATCGGAAGCGGACTGCCTCAGACGCCAGGGACGTACACGGCCCCCGCTGCGGGGGGCCTCCTCGATGTATCCGTGGCGCGCGAGCTGCCGCAGGTGGAACGAGCAGAGACCGGAGCTGTACCCGAGCCGGGCAGCCGCTTCGGTGGCCGTGACAGCGCCGACTTCGGCGAGCAGGGCCAGCAGGGCTGTACGGACCTCGTGCGGGCGCAGCCCTGCGTCGGCACCGCGCGACCGGTCGTGGTGGTCGAGCCGGTGCTGCGACTCTCGCTGGTCGGGCCGGTCTTGCCGGTCGGGCGGAGAGTGGAGGTCATCTTCAGTCACTTTGCAAACTCTGCTAGTTTGCAAAGGACTTGGCAAGCGGTCCTGCGCTTCCGTCCGTACTTCCGTCCGTACTTCCGTCCGTACTTCCGTCCGTCCGTACGTCCGTGGCTCTGTGACGTACGCAGAAGGTGCGTACGCACAAGTCGCCCACGCAGAAAGGGGGAACAGCGATGGCTGTTCGTCACGAGGGATCCCGCCCCCTCGACCGGCGGGTCCGTGTGCAGGGCCGCCCGGTCGACTCGTATCCGGCTCTGCCGAGGGAGGCGGAACGGGGTTCGGTGCGCCGGATCACTGTGGTGGGCGAAGAGATCCTGAGCCGGCCGTGCCGCGACGTGACCCAGTTCGGCTCCCCCGGGCTGTCGAGTCTGATCGACGACATGTTCCTGACGATGTATGTGGCCGACGGCGCCGGTCTCGCCGCGAACCAGGTGGGTGCCGCTCTGCGGTTGTTCGTGTACGACTGCCCGGACGACCATGGGGTCCGGCATATCGGCCACATCGTCAACCCGGTTCTGGACGTACCCAGTCCGGCCGGCCGCCGACTCGTCGACGACTTCGAGGGCTGTCTGTCCGTGCCCAGCGCCACCATGGCCGTACCCCGGCCCGATCGCGCCGTCGTCCGTGGGCTCGACAAGGACGGCAGCCCCCTCGTCATCGAGGGGACGGGGTACTTCGCGCGGTGTCTGCAGCACGAGACCGACCACCTTTTCGGCCACACATACCTCGACCGACTCTCCAGCCGGGACCGCAAGGACGCCCTGCGGCAGATGGCGGACGGAAGGGAAGACGTCTTCGCCCGGCGCGCGCTCAAGGCAGCCGACCTGGGCCGCCGCGACAACGCACCCTGAGCGCCGGTTAAGTTGAGGCGCGGGTCGAGGTTCAGGAGTTCGTCGTTCGTGCGGTGCCGCGGGCCTGCCAGCTCGATGACGCTGTCCCTGAGCAGCACCGGATCGGCGCTGAGGTCGTCCAGCCCGCACAGCGCGTGGTATCCGAATCCGCGCAGGTCAGCTGTCCCGATCAGCAGCACCCGGGACCGGGCCGGGTCCGCCAGGCTCACTTTCCCGTCCTTCTCCACTTATCTCTACTCATCGGTGCCCGGGCGCAACTGATCGCCGTCTGGGCACAACTGACCACCCTCTGGGCACAACTGCCTCTTGTCCGGGTGCAACACCGTCTCGATCACGGCCTGCGCGTCGCGCACGCGCCGGGCAGTCACCGACACCGTTTCCCCGGTGGGCGAGGACACCTCGACCGTCACGTCCGAGCGGCGTTGGCAGAGCCAGACGGAGACCGACCGGGCCGGCACCGCGACGGCGCCACCACTGCCGACGGCGACGACCAGCGTGTCGGCCGGAGCGCCCATGTGCTCGAACCCGACGGGCCGTTGCCCGATCCGTACACGACCGCGCAACGTGTCCTCGCGCGCCAGCCACTGGTGCAGTGACGCCAGTTCGCCCGCGATGTCACGGCCTTCTGCGACCTGTGGATGAGCAGACACCAAGTCGTCCTTCCCACTCCCTCAGCGACTCCATCGGCCGGATTACGCCGAGTACAGGTGCCGGGACAGCCAGGGATGCCCTGCTCAAGATCAGCGCACTGCACCGGCTTGAGGACCGAGTTACGGCCTGGCTCACGGCCCGAGTTACGGAGCGGTGTGCAGCCCGGCGCGCTGAGGTCGCGTGATGGTCGAGTTGCCCGCTACTGACGCACGTCAACGGAAATGTATGGGGACAGCGCGCGGAGGAAGTCCGGCGCATCGAAGACCTCGCCGGCGGAGGCGACGCCGACCGTCCTGGTCCGCCCCGTGAGAATCCGGTCGACCGCTTCCACCACAAGTGGCGCGGTGACGGCGTAGATGTCCTGGCCCGTCGCCACAGCTCTTCGCTCGGCGCCGTCGGAGCGTACGACGACATCGACGAGGAAAGTCTGCGCGGACCGCCCGCTCCCGTCGGCCGCGGTCGGAACCGGTGTGTCCGGGGCCGACACCTCGCCGGCCGCCTCAAGCGTCATGTAGTTCCGCACTTCGGGGATGGCCAGGTGGCTGGGAACGGTGACGACGTCGGCCATCGTGAACTCCCCGATGACGGGCCGGGGGCCCATCGGTTCGGGGAAGGACCACTTCAGGGTCGGCGGGGCGTCATGGCGGTGCTGCAACCGCCCGTTGGTGTACACGACGCGTCCGCCGCCCCGCCGCTGCCGGGAGACCACGCCCGCGCTACGCGTCCCGCGTGTGGGGTGCCAACTGCTCAGCCCGTACGCGATGTGGGCCTCGTCGGCCGCCGTCCAGTCGCCCATCGCGGCGGTGGCCATCAGGTCGCCGAGGCCGCCGTAGAAGGCCATCGCGGGGACTATCACCACTCCAGCGGCGCGGGCACGGTCCGTGAAGTGCGTGAACGTATCGACGTTGGCCTCGATCTCGGCCGCCACATCCGCATACGGGATCCCGGCGCGCAGTGCCGCCTCGATCAGGGGGGCGGCCGTCGTTGCGAACGGCCCCGCGCAGTTGATCACAGCCGCCGCACCGGCCAGTGCGTGGTCGAGCGAGGCCGGGTCATCGGCCGACGCCGGCCGGTCGGCCAGTCCGGATTCGGACGCCAGTACCTTCAGCTTGCCGGCATCCCGCCCGGAGAGAACCGGGACGAACCCGCGCTCCCGCAGGTGCGCCACCACAAACCGCCCGGTGTGCCCGTACGCCCCGAACACCGCCACCTCGAGCCCTGATCCCATGGGTTCCCCCCCCCGTACTCAAATGCTCCGTTGCGATCCGTCGTGGACATCTTGTCGAGGGCGGGAGCTCCGCACGAGTGTCCGGAACGCCATGGCTCGTACAATTCCGGACGTGAAAACTGTCGCGCTAGCCATCACCGACGGGATGTTGCACTTCGAACTGTCCATGGCGTGCGAGGTCTTCGGCGCCGCCCCGGCCGTCGTACCGGGCCCCTGGTACAACCTCGTCCTCTGCGGGCCGGGCCCCGTGCGGGCCGGCCGGTTCGGGCTGGAGCCCGATCACGGACTCGACCGGCTCCCGCAGGCCGACACGGTGATCGTCCCGGGCTGGGCCGACGTCGACGAGGACCCGCCCGACGACCTGGTCGAAGCGGTGCGCGCAGCCCACAGAGCGGGCGCACGCGTGGCCTCCCTGTGCACCGGCGCATTCGTGCTGGCCGCCGCCGGCCTGCTGGACGGGCGGCGCGCAACCACGCACTGGGCGCACACCGGAACCCTGGCTGCCCGCTACCCCCAGGTGAAGGTGGACCCGGACGTTCTCTACGTGGACAACGGCAGCGTGCTCACCTCCGCCGGCAAAGCCGCCGCCATGGACCTGTGCCTGCACCTCGTCCGCCTCGACCACGGCTCGTCGATGGCCAACGTGGTCGCCCGAGGCCTCGTCGTGCCGCCTCATCGGGACGGCGGTCAGGCCCAGTTCGCCCCCACCCCGGTGCCCGACCGGGACAACCACCCGCTCGCCGAACTGTTCCCCTGGGTGATCGAAAGGCTGGACCATCCGCTGACTGTGGAGGACCTGGCCCGCCACGCGCGGATGAGCTCACGCCAGCTGGGCCGCCACTTCAGGGCGGCGACCGGCACCAGCCCGCTGCAATGGCTGCTCACTCAACGGATCCGCCACGCCCAGGAGTTGCTGGAGACCACCGACGACAGTGTCGAGACCATCGCGGCGGCCACCGGCATGGGCACCGCCACGACGCTGCGTCGGAACTTCCACCGCACGGTCGGCGTGCCCCCGAACACCTACCGTCGCACCTTCCGCCGGCGGACCGGCTCCGGCCCGGACGGTAGCCGCCAAGCCACCGGGTGGGCTACCCGTTCGACCGCGCCGTACAGCCGATGATCTTTCCCGGGCCCCGGGACGGACGGGCGGATCAGCGCAGTCCGGCGAAGAGATCGTTCTCGGGTACGGCCGCGCCGGTGGCGTCCTTGACCCGTACGTAGGTCTCCATGCCCATCAGCTCACCGAACCTCTCCTTGCCCATCTTGAGGAAGAAGATGTTCTCGCCCTGACTGGCGTGCGCGGCGAGCGCATCGAACTTCTGGCCGTGGAAGGCGGTGGTGTCCACCCACGTGGTGATCTCATCATCGGGGAGCCCGATCTCGGCCATCGCGGCGGCCTCGGCAGGATCCGGCTCCGGCATGTCCTCCTGAAACTCGCGCATGGTCTCCCCGAACCGCTGCATCATCGAGCGGGGCACCGTCGTCCAGTACACCTTCGGTGTCAGCGCGGTCATCTCCAGCGCCGCCATCGTGATGCGGTTGGCCTGGATGTGGTCGGGGTGGCCGTAGAAGCCGTTCTCGTCGTAGGTGACGACCACATCGGGCCGGTAGTGCCGCATGAGTTCCGCCAGCCGGGCGGCGCCTTCCTCAACGGGGGTCTGCCAGAAGGATCCAGGGGCGTCGTTGCTCGGCCAGCCCGTCATCCCGGAGTCGACATAGTCCAGCATCTCCAGATCGCTGACCTTCAGGACGTCACAGCTCGCCTCCAGCTCCTGACGGCGCATCGAGGCGACGGCCGCCGGATCGTGTCCGGGATCACCCGGCTTGACGCCCCCCGGTCCATCACCGCAACCGCCGTCGGTACACGTCACGAGAACCGTGCGGATACCTTCCGCCGCGTACCGCGCGAGGACCCCTCCGGTTCCGGTGGCCTCGTCGTCGGGGTGGGCGTGTACTGCCATGAGTGTCAAAGGCCGGTCAGTCATGAAACAGTCCTCCTGCAGAAAAACGTCTTGGTCCGGAATACATCTTGGTTCGGAATACGTCTTGGTCCGGGCGCGCGGGCGTGCCGGGGAAACTGGGGCCCGGATGCTGGTGGGGCGGACGCCCTGGTGGTCTGGGTGCTCCCCGCCCGTGCGTCGCCGGTCCCTCGGTCGATGCAACCGCGCCGGCCGCACCGGCTGTTCCCGGCCGGGCACTTGGTCTTCCGGGCGTCGACGTTCTAAACGCGAACGAGGCACAGGCACGACCTGGAAGTACAGGCACGACCTGCAAGTACGGGCGCGCCCTGCACGTCTCAGCGCCAGGAGGGCCGGACTCTCATCCGGCACCAGCCGTGAGATCCCGATACGGGATTTGAGCCCCCTGCGCCACCGGAATCAGGTCTGCGCCATGTCCACGAACCGCGAGTAGTGCCCCTGGAACGCGACAGTGATCGTCGCCGTCGGGCCGTTACGATGCTTGGCCACGATCAGGTCGGCCTCGCCCGCACGCGGGGACTCCTTCTCGTACGCGTCCTCTCGGTGGAGCAGGATCACCATGTCCGCGTCCTGCTCGATCGAGCCCGATTCACGCAGGTCGGACACCATCGGCTTCTTGTCCGTACGCTGCTCGGGGCCACGGTTCAGCTGCGAGAGCGCAATGACCGGCACTTCGAGCTCCTTCGCCAGCAGCTTGAGGTTTCGCGACATGTCCGAGACCTCCTGCTGGCGGCTCTCGGGGCGCCGCGAACCGCCGGACTGCATCAGCTGCAGATAGTCGATCACGACCAGTTTCAGGTCCTGGCGTTGCTTGAGCCGTCGGCACTTCGCCCGGATCTCCATCATCGACAGGTTCGGGGAGTCGTCGATGAAGAGCGGCGCGGCGGTGACGTCCGGCATCCGCCGCGCCAGCCGCGTCCAGTCCTCGTCCGTCATGGAGCCCGAACGCATGTGGTGAAGCGCCACCCGCGCTTCCGCCGACAGCAGACGCATCGCGATCTCGTTCCGGCCCATTTCGAGCGAGAAGATCACGCTCGGCAGCGCGGCCTTGATGGAACAGGCCCGGGCGAAGTCCAGCGCCAGCGTCGACTTACCCATTGCGGGACGGGCCGCGATGACGATCATCTGGCCCGGGTGCAGACCGTTCGTCAGCGCGTCCAGGTCCGTGAAACCGGTCGGCACCCCGGACATCTGGCCGCTGCGCGAGCCGATCGCCTCGATCTCGTCGAGGGCGCCCTCCATGATGTCGCCCAGCGGCAGATAGTCCTCGGAGGTGCGCTGCTCGGTTACGGCGTAGATCTCGGCCTGGGCCGAGTTGACGATCTCGTCGACGTCGCCGTCCGCCGCGTATCCCATCTGCGTGATCTTCGTGCCGGCCTCGACCAGCCTGCGCAGCACGGCGCGCTCATGGACGATCTCGGCGTAGTACTCGGCGTTGGCGGCCGTCGGAACCGACTGGACGAGTGTGTGCAGATAGGGCGCCCCACCGACCTTCTTGATCTCGCCGCGCTTGACCAGTTCGGCAGCGACCGTGATCGGGTCGGCAGGCTCGCCCTTCGCATAGAGGTCGAGAATGGCCTGGTAGACCGTCTCGTGTGCGGGGCGGTAGAAGTCCTGGCCCTTGATGACCTCGACGACGTCGGCGATGGCGTCCTTGGAGAGCAGCATGCCACCCAGGACGGACTGTTCCGCATCGATGTCCTGCGGGGGTACGCGCTCGAACGCGGGGGATCCGCCCTCCCAGGAGCCGTTCTCCCGGCCCCGGTCGTGCTGTTCCCGGCCCCCGGCACCGTCACCGCGGCGCTGGCGGGAGACGGGCAGACGGTCACCCGGACTGCTCTCGGCCCAGGGGTCGTCCAAGGGCTCGGGAATGCTCACCGGCCCACCTCCTCCCGTCCGCTCCGCGGACCTAACCGTGCGACTCTTTCTTACGGCACGGCACCGACAAACAAGGGGCCCGACTCCGCGAACGGCGCGTCGGGCGCCGGTCCACGGTAGGCCCGCAGACCCCGTCAGCCAATCTTGTTATCCACAGGCCCTGTGGGTGACGGACCCCAGCCTGTGGGTAACTCACCAAAACCTGTGCACGGGCCGGGGGACAGCGCTGTGGACAAACTTATAGCGCTACCCCCATCACCTATCTGACCTGCGCATTCGCCGTCCACCGGCTGTGGGGGAGAAAAACTTTTCCGACTGGACCAAGATCACGACAAACAGCGCGCAGCCCAAGCTGGAACGACAGGATCAGTAAGGGTCTCATTCCTATTGCATCTCTTACCTGTGGAAGATTAGGTTGTCCCGCATGACACAGGCCTCCACGGCACCGAACCCCAGCCGCCGACGGCACGACCGGGAGATCATCTCGCTCGCCGTGCCCGCCTTCGGCGCCTTGGTCGCCGAGCCACTTTTCGTCATGGCCGACAGCGCCATCGTCGGCCACCTCGGAACCCGTCAGCTGGCGGGTTTGGGGGTCGCTGCAGCCCTGCTGAGCGCAGCCGTCAGCATCTTCGTCTTCCTCGCGTATGCCACGACATCCGCTGTGGCGCGCCGGGTGGGCGCGGGAGATCTACAGGCCGCCATCCGCCAGGGGATGGACGGCATCTGGCTCGCTCTGCTGCTCGGCGCTCTCGTCATCGCTGTCGTCCTGCCCACCGCCCCCTGGCTGGTCGGCCTCTTCGGAGCCTCGGCCGACTCCTCCCCATACGCGGTCACCTATCTGCGGATCTCCAGCATCGGCATCCCCGCGATGCTGGTGGTGCTGGCGGCCACCGGGGTACTGCGTGGCCTCCAGGACACCAGGACTCCGCTGTACGTAGCGATCGGAGGATTCGCAGCCAACGCCGCACTCAACGTGACGCTCGTCTACGGAGCCGGACTGGGAATCGCCGGATCCGCCTTGGGCACGGTGATCGCCCAGTTCGCCATGGTCGCCGTCTATCTGGTGGTGGTCGTACGGGGGGCGAGGAAGCACGGCGCTTCCCTGCTCCCGGACGCCGCAGGGGTACGGGCCTGTGCCCAGGCCGGGGTCCCCCTGTTGGTCCGTACTCTCTCGCTGCGTGCGGTCCTGATGACAGCGACCGCTGTGGCGGCCCATCTGGGCGACACCGATGTGGCCGCACACCAGATCGTGCTCTCGCTCTGGAGCCTTCTGGCGTTCGCCCTGGATGCCATCGCCATCGCCGGACAGGCGATCATCGGCCGCTATCTGGGGTCAGGGGATGCCGAAGGGGCGAAGGAGGCCTGCCGCCGCATGGTGCAGTGGGGCATCGCCTCAGGAGTGGTGCTGGGCGCGCTGGTCGTGGCAACCCGACCGCTGTTCGTCCCGCTGTTCACCGGCGACCAGGCGGTACGGGACGTACTGCTGCCGGCCCTACTGGTCGTGGCGGTCACTCAGCCGATCTCCGGCATCGTCTTCGTCCTGGACGGTGTGCTGATGGGCGCGGGCGACGGCCGTTATCTGGCCTGGGCCATGGTCGTCACCCTGGCCGTCTTCACCCCGGCGGCACTCCTGGTGCCGACACTGGGCGGCGGACTGACCGCACTCTGGTGGGCGATGGCTCTGATGATGGCGGTCCGGACGGTGACTCTCTGGCTCCGGGCCCGCTCGGGCCGCTGGATCGTCACGGGCGCCACCCGCTGACCCCCGGGCCGAACCCAGCGGACTCGGGTAGCCGACTCTGGTAGCCGACTCGGCGGGGGGTCGGCCGACGCACTCTGCGTGCCAATGCAATGGACTCGCGGCGGCAGGCTGCGCAGCAGAGCGGCCGCCGGATGTTCCACGTGAAACGGCGAATGGGCCGCCTCCCGAAGGAGACGGCCCATTCCATGCTCTGCCGAGCGCAGCAGTTACGCGGCGACGACCTCGATGCCGAGCTGTGCGGCAACGTCGGCGTGCAGACGCACGGACACCTGGTGGGCGCCCAGGGTCTTGATCGGCGCACCGAGCTCGACGCGACGCTTGTCGACCACGGGGCCACCGGCAGCCTTGATCGCCGAGGCGATGTCGGCCGGGGTGACGGAACCGAAGAGACGGCCGGCGTCGCCGGAGCGAACGGCCAGACGGACCTTCACGCCCTCGAGCTTGGCCTTGACCTCATTGGCCTGCTCGATGGTCGCGATCTCGTGGATCTTGCGGGCGCGGCGAATCTGCGCCACGTCCTGCTCGCCACCCTTGGTCCAGCGGATCGCGAAACCACGCGGGACCAGGTAGTTGCGGGCGTAACCGTCCTTGACGTCCACGACGTCGCCGGCGGAACCGAGGCCAGCGACCTCGTGGGTGAGGATGATCTTCATTTTTCGGTCACCCTTCCCTTATCGCGCAGTGGACGTGTAGGGCAGCAGCGCCATCTCACGGCTGTTCTTGACAGCCGTGGCGACGTCACGCTGGTGCTGCGTGCAGTTGCCGGTAACGCGGCGGGCACGAATCTTGCCACGGTCGGAAATGAACTTCCGCAGCATGTTCGTGTCCTTATAGTCCACGTACTGGGTCTTGTCCTTGCAGAAAGCGCAGACCTTCTTCTTAGGCTTGCGCACAGGCGGCTTCGCCATGGTGTTTCTCCTGTGTGATCAAGAAGTGGGGTACGAGCTGCCCTAGAAGGGCGGCTCGTCCGAGTAGCCACCGCCGGAGCCGGAACCGCCGGAGCTTCCGCCCCAGCCGCCCCCGCCCTGCTGCTGGCCACCGCCGGCCGGCGCGTTGGAGGCCCACGGGTCGTCGGCGGCTGCACCGCCACCGCCCTGCTGGCCTCCGCTGGGGGCTCCGCCCCAGTTGCCGCCGCCCTGCTGCTGGCCACCGCCGCCGCCGTAACCACCCTGGCCGCCCTGACCGCCTCGACCGGTGGTCTTGGTGACCTTGGCCGTGGCCGTCTTGAGGCTGGGGCCGACTTCCTCGACGTCCAGCTCGTAGACCGTGCGCTTGACGCCCTCGCGGTCCTCGTAGGACCGCTGCTTCAGTCGGCCCTGCACGACGACGCGCATGCCTCGCTGAAGCGATTCCGCGACGTTCTCCGCCGCCTGACGCCAGACCGAGCAGGTGAGGAACAGGCCTTCGCCGTCCTTCCACTCATTGGTCTGCTTGTCGAAGATGCGGGGAGTGGACGCGACACGGAACTTCGCGACTGCCGCACCGGACGGGGTGAAGCGCAGCTCGGGGTCGTCGACGAGATTGCCGACGACCGTGATGACGGTCTCGCCTGCCATGGGTGAACCTCTCGGCGGGGGATTGCTTGGCTGCTTGGTGCTACTCGGACCCGATGACTGCTGAGCTAGATGCTCAGTGGGTCTCGGGGCGGAGGACCTTGGTCCGGAGGACCGACTCGTTCAGGTTCATCTGGCGGTCGAGCTCCTTGACGACCGCAGGCTCGGCCTGCAGGTCGATGACCGAGTAGATGCCCTCGGGCTTCTTCTTGATCTCGTAAGCGAGACGACGACGGCCCCAGGTGTCGACCTTCTCCACCTTTCCTTCGCCCTCACGGACGACGGAGAGGAAAGTCTCGATCAGCGGGGAGACAGCGCGCTCCTCGAGTTCGGGGTCGAGGATGACCATCACTTCGTAGTGACGCATGTGGAACCCACCTCCTTTGGACTCAGCGGCCACGGTCGTTCCGTGGCAGGAGGGTCGTGATGCGTACGCAACGGTATCGGCAGCCACTGACAATCCGCTTTCGCGAAGAAAGGGATTGCTCACTGGACTGGGCAGACACCGGTGCAGACCGTACAGACTACCTGCACACCCGCTTCCGGTTGAAATCCGGCGGTCACAGGGCAGACTCTCTAGGTGTGGGATGTGAGCGGCGTTACAGTACGCCGCCTTATGCCAGGAGGTGCCTGATGGCTCAGGCAGCGCGACACAACCCTTCGACGCGACACAACGCCGTCACCTCTCTCTTCGCCTCGGACGGCAAGCCTCACCCGCTGGAAGACAGCCTGGGCGTGGTGGCGCTCGTACTGGGTGTGCTGGCGGTCATCGCGGCCGCGTTCAACAATCTGCATCTGCTGAGCTCCTGGGCAGGGCTGGTGGGGATCCTGGTCGGCGCCTACGGGATGTTCATCTCGATCACGACACGTGAGCGCTTCATCGTGATCCTCGGGATCGGTGCCTCTGCGGTGGGCTTCTACATCGGTATGGCGCACGGCGGCCTCTTCGGTGGTGTGGTGGGCGGCTGAGGGCCGCCGCACTACTTGTCCGATACGGCCAGTCGGGGCGCTCCACGGCAGCAGTAGGCTTCGGCGGGAGAGCCGACGCCCCTGTACCCATGGGGACACGCCTGCCGAGGAGCGCCCCGCATGAGCCTGACCCTGAGGACCATCAGCCGCGAGCAGCATCTGGCGTACATCCAGAGCCTGCCGGCGGCGAGTCACTGCCAGGTCCCCGCGTGGGCGGAAGTGAAGACGGAGTGGCGCTCGGAGAGCCTCGGCTGGTTCGACAAGGACGGCCAGATCGTCGGTGCGGGCCTGGTGCTCTACCGGCAGCTCCCCAAGATCAAGCGCTATCTCGCCTACCTTCCGGAGGGGCCGGTCCTCAACTGGTACGCCCCGAACCTCAACGAGTGGCTCCAGCCGATGCTGGCCCATCTCAAGGAGCAGGGCGCGTTCTCGGTGAAGATGGGGCCGCCGGTGGTCATCCGCCGGTGGAACGCCGCGGCGATCAAGTCGGGTATCCAGGACCCGGACGTGAAGCGGCTGCGCGACGTCGAGGCCACGCACATCGAGCCGCGGGCGTTCGAGGTGTCCGACCGGCTGCGGAAGATGGGCTGGCAGCAGGGCGAGGACGGCGGCGCCGGCTTCGGTGACGTGCAGCCGCGCTACGTCTTCCAGGTCCCGCTGGCCAACCGCTCGCTCGACGACGTCCTCAAGGGCTTCAACCAGCTGTGGCGGCGCAACATCAAGAAGGCCGAGAAGGCCGGTGTCGAGGTCGTCCAGGGCAGCTACGAGGACCTGGCGGAGTGGCAGCGGCTGTACGAGATCACCGCTGAGCGCGATCACTTCCGGCCGCGCCCGCTCTCGTACTTCCAGCGCATGTGGTCGGTCCTCAACACCGAGGACCCGAACCGGATGCGGTTGTACTTCGCCCGCCACGACGGTGAGAACGTCGCCGCGGCCACCATGCTGATCGTCGGCGGACATGTCTGGTACTCCTACGGCGCCTCCGCCAACCACAAGCGGGAAGTGCGGCCGTCGAACGCCATGCAGTGGCGGATGCTGCGGGATGCCTACGCCATGGGCGCCACCGTCTACGACTTGCGAGGCATCTCCGACTCGCTGGACGAGACGGACCACCTCTTCGGTCTGATCCAGTTCAAGGTGGGCACCGGCGGCGAGGCCGTGGAGTACATCGGTGAGTGGGACTTCCCGCTCAACAAACTGCTGCACAAGGCGCTCGACATCTATATGTCGCGCCGTTAAGGGTGATGATGGTTCCGTCGTCCCGCCCGGCGCCGTACCGTTCGGCGCTGTAAGGCTCGGCACCGTTCCGTCCCGTGGCACCCCGCCAGGCGGGGCCGCGGGGCTTCGTACCGACCCGTTGTCCGGCAAGTCAGTCCTGTTAGCCCCGTTGGATCCGTTGGAGCCCTTGGATCCGATCGTTCCATTCGTTCCGCTCGTTCCGTTCATACCTCTGATACACCGCAGCTCCGAGAAAGGTTCCGGTCCGGCCATGGCGCTGACCCTCTATGTCGACACCGCACGCTGGCGGGCGCACCAGAAGTCCGTGATCGACCGGTTCCCGGGGATCGTTCCGGTCTGCAAGGGCAATGGCTACGGCTTCGGCCACAGTCGGCTCGCGGACGAGGTGACGCGCTTCGGTTCCGAGATCATCGCGGTCGGCACCACGTATGAAGCCGCCCGGATGAAGGACTCCTTCGGCGGTGATCTGCTCGTCCTCACACCGTTCCGCCGCGGCGAGGAGCCCGTACCGCTTCCGGACCGGGTGATCCGCTCCGTCTCGTCGGTCGACGGCGTGCACGCCCTGGTGGGCGCCCGTGTGGTCATCGAGTGCATGAGCTCGATGAAGCGCCACGGCGTCTCCGAGGCGGACCTCGGCCGACTCCACGCGGCCATAGACGACGTACGCCTGGAAGGGTTTGCCCTCCACCTCCCGCTGGACCGCATGGACGGTTCCGACGCGGTCGAGGAAGTCATCGCCTGGATGGACAGGCTTCGCAACGCGCGGCTGCCTCTCCACACGATGTTCGTGAGTCATCTGAAGGCGGAAGAACTGGCGCGGCTGCAGCAGCAGTTCCCGCAGACGCGCTTCCGCGCCAGGATCGGTACGCGGCTGTGGCTGGGCGACCACGAGGCGACGCAGTACCGCGGCTCCGTCCTGGATGTCACCCAGGTCGTGAAGGGCGACCGTTTCGGCTACCGGCAGCAGAAGACCGCTTCGGACGGCTGGCTGGTCGTGGTCGCCGGCGGTACGTCGCACGGAGTGGGCCTGGAGGCGCCGAAGGCGCTGCACGGAATGATGCCGCGGGCGAAGGGCGTCGCGCGTGCGGGCCTGGCCACGGTGAACCGGAACCTGTCGCCTTTCGTGTGGGCGGGTAAGCAGCGCTGGTTCGCGGAGCCGCCGCACATGCAGGTGTCGATCCTCTTCGTTCCCTCGGACGCGCAGGAACCGAGGGTGGGAGACGAGCTGGTGGCCCATCTGCGGCACACGACGACACAGTTCGACCGTCTCGTCGATCACTGAACCCTCGGTCCGTACCGGCAACGGCCCGGACGGACCGGACGGCCCAGCAACACACCACAGCGGAGGCGGGTACCGGCACACCGGTACCCGCCTCCGCTCTCTGTGCCCGGCGCCGACGGCAGACCCTCCGGCTACTCGCGCACCGAGCCGCTGCCCCACTCGACCTGCGGGCCCTCGTAGTGGTGGGCGGCGTGCCGCGCCGGATGAGCGGCCGCGCCGAGCACGAACACGTCCTCCGCGCCGTCCAGCACACCTCCCGACGGATCGTCCGAGCCGTCCGTGCGTACGCCGTCGCGGTCCGGCATCAGGATGTCCCGCACGATCACCGCGCAGATGTAGAGCGTCCCGATCAGGTGCAGCGCGATGGCGAACTGGTAGCCCTCGGGCGGCAGTCCCTTGGGTTTGTCGCCGCTCATCGTGTACGCGAGGTACAGCCAGATACCCAGGAAGTACATGACTTCGCACGCCTGCCAGATAAGGAAGTCACGCCAGCGTGGCCGGGCCAGGGCCGCGAGTGGGATCAGCCACAGGACGTACTGCGGCGAGTAGACCTTGTTGGTGAGGATGAAAGCGGCGATGACCAGGAAGGCGAGCTGTGCGAACCTCGGGCGGCGGGGGGCCGTGAGGGTGAGGGCCGCGATCCCGGCGCAGGACAAGATCACCAGCAGTATCGCCCAGGTGTTGACGTTGCCCACGTCGAGAGGCTTGCCGGTGCGCTGGGTGATGATCAGCCAGAAGGAACCGAAGTCGACGTTCCGTTCCTGGCTGAACGTGTAGAACTTCTTCCACCCCTCCGGCGCGAGCAGCATGACGGGCAGGTTCACAACCAGCCAGGCTGCCGCCGCCCCGAACACGGCCCGTCCGTACTCACGCCACTTTCCGGCGCGCCAGCACAGGACGAGGAGCGGGCCGAGGAGCAGCACCGGATAGAGCTTGGCGGCGGTCGCGAGGCCGATCAGGACACCGAAGGCGAGCGCGCGCCCACGCGACCACATCAGCATCGCCGCAGCGGTGAGAGCGACCGCGAACAGGTCCCAGTTGATGGTGGCGGTGAGCGCGAAGGCGGGTGCGAGGGCCACCATCAGGCCGTCCCACGGGCGGCGCCGATGGGTGCGGGCGACACAGACCGCGATGACGGCCGTGCAGACCATCAGCATGGCCGCGTTGACCATCCAGTAGATCTGCTCGCGATGCTGGATGGAGCCCCCGTGCGGGGTGAGCCAGGAGGCGACCTCCATGAACAGGCCGGTGAGCACCGGGTATTCGAGGTACGACATGTCGCCGTTGATGCGGTCGAAGTACGGGACGAGGTCGTCGGCGAAACCGCGTCCGACGTAGAGGTGGGGGATGTCCGAGTAGCAGGCGTGGTTGTACTGGGATGTTGCCCCCTGAAACCACGCCCAGTCGTAGCAGGGCATCTTCTGCACCATGCCGAGAGCGAACATGCCGATCGCGACCAGTGCGACGACGCGGACAGGTGTGAGCCCGCCGACTCCGCGGGCCCAGCGCCCGGCCGGGCCGCCGATCAGCTCACTACCCGCCGCGGCGGTCTCGTCCTGCTGAGTGGGCCGCACAACGGGCTCTGCGGTCTTCAGTGCGGGCCGGTCCTCGTGCACGCTCGTCATGGCGCACATCCTGCCGTACGCGGCTGTGCCCGCGGGGAGGGCCGCCACAGCCGGGCCACACAGCCCGAGGGCCGCCATGGCAGATGAGCTGTGGCGGCCCTCGGGTGCGGACGGGCCCGGATCAGGTGACCGGGCTCAGAAGGCGGTCATCCGCCCGGCCCGCCGAACAGACCGCCACCGCCTCCGGTGCTGCCCTGGCCGCCGGTGCCGGAGGTGTCGGAGGGAGTGGGGCTGGGGCCGCCCCCGGTTCCGCCGTCCGTTCCCGCATTGGTCCCGCCGTCGTTTCCGCAGGTCCAGTCCTGCCACTTGTTGCAGGACTCGGTCGGGGAGGGCGTCGGTGAAGGTGTGTCGGACGGACTGGGCGACGGACTGGACGGTGACGGGGTCGGCGAAGGCGTATTGACCGGCGTCGGCTTCGGGCTCGCGACGCCGCCGCCGTAGACGACCTTCCCGAGCGGCTCGGGTGCCGGGAAGTCCGTGGAAGGCGTGTTGTTGAGCGCCTGCGACATGTAGTCGTGCCAGATCTGGGCCGGGAACGAGGCGCCGTGGATCTTCTTCTCGCCGCCGGTGCCATACATCTCCTCGAACTGGCGGTTCTTGCCCTTCGCGTTGTCGTCGAAGCGGTACATGTCGATGGCCGTCGAGAGCTGCGGGGTGTAGCCGATGAACCAGGCGGACTTGTTGCCGTCAGTGGTTCCGGTCTTGCCCGCGATCTGCCGGCCGGGAATCCGGGCGGCGGTGCCGGTGCCCTTGTCGACCACGGTCTTCAGCACATCGGTGACATTGCTGGCGATGGCCGTCGAGAACGCCGACTTCTCCACCTGACTGTGCTGGTAGACCGTCCTGCCCTCGCTGGTGACCTTGGTGACCGAGAACGGCTCGTTCTGCCGGCCGTTGTTGGCGAAGGTGGCGTACGCGCCGGCCATCCGGATCGCGCTCGGGCTGGAGGTGCCGATGGAGAAGGAGGGGTAGTCCGAGCTGGCCATGCTCTGTTTGTCGTCGCGCAGACCGGCGTCGATGGCTGCCTGGCGCACCTTGTCAGTGCCGACATCCATGCCGAGCTGGACATACGCGGAGTTCACGGACTCCCGCATGGCCTCGCGCAGATCGATAGGGAAGGCCGGAGCCTTACCGACGGAATCGCCGCCGTCGTTCTGCTGGAGCCACTCCTTGCCCGCCTTGTTCTTCCACACGGAACCGTCGAAGTTCCTGATCTTCAGGTCGTTCTGGCCGCTGTAGAGGCTCTTGGGCGAGACGATTGTCCGGTCCGAATCGGGCTGGTCCGCGCCGAGGGCCGGATTGCGCTTCCCGTACTCCAGGGCGGCCGCCAGCACGAAGGGCTTGAAGGTCGACCCGACCTGCGCGCCGGTGTAGTCGGCGTTGTTCGTGTAGTGCTTCGTCGCGTCCTCGCCGCCGTAGATGGCGGCGATGGCGCCGGTCTGCGCGTTCACCGACGCTCCGCCGAACTGGACGTGGGTGTCCGTGTTCGGCCGCTGGCCGGGCTTGATCTTCGCCTTGCGGACCTTCTCGACGGACGACTCCAGCTCCTTGACCTTCTTCTTGTCGAAGGTCGTGTGGATCTGGTAGCCACCCTTGGCGAGATCCTCGGACGTGATGCCCTGCTTGTTGTTGTTGACGAAATACGACTTCGCGAGGTCGACGAGGTAGCCGGTCTGACCGCCCAGCTGGGCATCCTTCTTCGGCGGGTCGACCTTGGGGAACGTCTTGTACTTCGCCCGCTCCGCTGCGGGAAGACGGCCGTCCTTGACCATCTGGTCGAGGATCCACTTCCAGCGGCTGGTCGCCCGCTGGAGGTTGGCCTTCGGCGTCGCCGCGGGGTCGATCTCGACGGCACCCGCCGGGTCGAAGTAGCTGGCGCCCTTGAGTAGCGTGGCGAGGAACGCGCACTGGCTCGGGTTGAGCTTTTCGGAGTCCACCCCGAAGTACGTACGGGCCGCGGCCTGGATCCCGTAGGCGCCCCGCCCGTAGTACGACGTATTGAGGTAGTCGCTCATGATGTCGCTCTTCTTCATCTTGGCGCCGACCTTGATGGAGATGAACAACTCCTTGAACTTGCGGCTGAGCGTCTGTTCCTGGCCGAGCCGCGAGTTCTTCACGTACTGCTGGGTGATCGTCGAGCCACCCTGGGTCTGACCGCCCTTGGCCATGTTGAACACGGCGCGCGCGATGCCCATGGGGTCGACGCCCTTGTCCTTGTAGAAGGACTTGTTCTCGGCCGAGACCACCGAGTTCTGCATCGCGCTGGGAATCTGGGCGAGCGGCACGATCTGCCGGTTGATCTCACCGCCCGTGGCGACCATCTGACTGCCGTCGGACCAGTAGTAGACGTTGTTCTGCGCCTGCGAGGTCTTGTTGGCGTCCGGGATGCCCACCATGGCGTACGCGATGGTGCCCGCGGCGAGGATGCTGCCGACGAAGCCGACGAAGAGCCCGGTCACGAGCCGCCAGGAGGGCACCCAGTGGCGCCAACCGTGCAGGTTCGCCCGCGGGTAGTCGATGAACCTCTTCTTCTTCGGACCCCGGTCACGGCCGCCTTCCGGGCCGCCGCGCCCGCCCCGGCCGCCGATGCCGGGACCGCGCCGCCCGCCGCGGCCGCCGCCCGCTTCGGCGGCACGACGACGTCCGCCGCGCTGGGCAGCCCGTCTGGCTTCGGCGCGGCCGCCGTAGGGGCGTTCCTCCTCATCCTGGGAACCAGAAGGTGACCCGGTGGTGGTTCGCGGGGGAGCTGCGCGGCGGCCGGAAGGCTGCTGGGCGTCTCGCCTGGCCGCGGCACGTCCACCACTCTGCGACTGTGGCGGTTTGCGACGGTGCTCGCTCATCGAACGACTACTCCTCGGGCAGGCATTAACGCCTGGAAACGGCAACTGAGTTCCGGTCCCCCCGATGCGCGGACGGCCCCTCGGGAGGGCGCATCCGCAGTACGCAAGGACCCTCGGCCGGGCCCGTACGCGTTGCATTCCGTGGACCGAGACGGCTGACGTCCCCTGGTGTCACTCGGCCCCCGGCGGTCTGCATGCCGCACAGACTACGCACGCGCAAAAGGTTTCCGGTGCCGAGGTTCCGCTCAAATCAGGCAAGTTGATGCCTGTGAATCGACGATGTGATGCCGCTCACGATGGCCCCACTTGTCGCAAACGCAAGCTCGTTCTATCGTGCTGATGTATCGAGTCGATACATCAGCACGGCATAAGTGACCCGGACGACAGAGGAGGCGAAGGTTGAGCAGGCGCTCCGGCATCCTCGAATTCGCCGTACTCGGTCTGCTCCGAGAGTCCCCCATGCACGGCTATGAGCTGCGCAAACGCCTGAACACCTCACTGGGGATCTTCAGGGCCTTCAGTTACGGGACCCTCTACCCCTGCCTCAAGACGCTGGTCACCAGCGGCTGGTTGATCGAGGAACCGGGCAGCGCCCCGGAGGATGCAGTAGCGGCTTCACTCGCAGGGCGCCGCGCCAAGATCGTCTACAGGTTGACCGCGGACGGTAAGGAGCATTTCGAAGAGCTTCTCTCGCACACCGGACCGGACACCTGGGAGGACGAGCATTTCGCTGCCCGTTTTGCCTTCTTCGGGCAGACGGAGCGCGAGGTGCGGATGCGGGTGCTGGAAGGCCGCCGCAGCCGGCTGGAGGAGCGTCTTGAGAAGATGCGCGCCTCTCTGGTCCGGACGCGCGAGCGGCTGGACGACTACACGCTTGAGCTGCAGCGGCACGGCATGGAGTCCGTGGAGCGCGAAGTGCGCTGGCTGAACGAGCTCATCGAGAGCGAGCGTGCGGGCCGGGATCAGCGACGATCCCCCGACGCCGACGCCGCTCAGCAGGACATATCAGGAGATACGGGCGGCCTGCCCCGGCATCGGGGTACCACCCCGCCGGATCCGTCCGAGGACATCGCTAAGTGAAGCTCTGCGTCCGCAGGGTTTCGTCGAGAACACAGGGAGCAACCGGAATGGGTTCGGTTCGCGTAGCCATCGTCGGCGTGGGTAACTGCGCCGCCTCGCTGGTGCAGGGCGTCGAGTATTACAAGGACGCAGATCCGGCCGGCAAGGTGCCCGGCCTGATGCACGTCCAGTTCGGCGACTACCACGTAGGTGACGTCGAGTTCGTCGCCGCCTTCGATGTCGACGCGAAGAAGGTCGGCCTCGACCTCGCGGATGCCATCGGCGCCAGTGAGAACAACACCATCAAGATCGCCGACGTGCCGAACACCGGTGTGAAGGTCCAGCGCGGCCACACCCACGACGGTCTCGGCAAGTACTACCGCGAGACGATCGAGGAGTCGGACGAGGCTCCGGTCGACATCGTCCAGGTCCTCAAGGACAAGCAGGTGGACGTCCTCGTCTGCTACCTGCCCGTCGGTTCCGAGGTCGCTGCGAAGTTCTACGCGCAGTGCGCCATCGACGCCAAGGTCGCGTTCGTCAACGCTCTCCCGGTCTTCATCGCCGGCACCAAGGAGTGGGCGGACAAGTTCACCGAGGCGGGCGTGCCGATCGTCGGTGACGACATCAAGTCGCAGGTGGGCGCCACCATCACGCACCGCGTCATGGCCAAGCTCTTCGAAGACCGCGGTGTGCGTCTCGAGCGCACCATGCAGCTGAACGTCGGCGGCAACATGGACTTCAAGAACATGCTGGAGCGCGACCGCCTGGAGTCCAAGAAGATCTCCAAGACGCAGTCGGTCACCTCCCAGATCCGCGACCGTGACCTGGGCGCCGACAACGTCCACATCGGCCCCTCGGACTACGTGGCCTGGCTGGACGACCGCAAGTGGGCGTACGTGCGCCTTGAGGGGCGTGCCTTCGGTGACGTTCCGCTGAACCTCGAGTACAAGCTCGAGGTGTGGGACTCCCCGAACTCCGCCGGTGTCATCATCGATGCCGTGCGCGCCGCGAAGATCGCCAAGGACCGCGGTATCGGCGGCCCGATCCTCTCCGCCTCCTCGTACTTCATGAAGTCGCCGCCCGTGCAGTACTTCGACGACGAGGCCTACGAGAACGTCGAGAAGTTCATCAAGGGCGAGGTGGAGCGCTGAAGCTCGCCCTGAGAACGGTCGACCGCTGACCGCTGAGGGCCCCGGACAACCTGTCCGGGGCTCTTCCCATGCCCTGGCGCCCGGGGCCGGCCCATGACCGCCGCGCAGGGCTCACCCCCAGACCCGCCCTCCGGCACAGTCACCTTCAACTGCGCAGCATTTACTGCATCTATGGCCCGTTTTCGATGCACGTATGTGTCACATCAGAGCCACAGACTCCTTCTCAGCGACAGAAATATCGGAGCGGCCCGCTATTTTACGGGCGTTGACAACTGCGCATACGCGCACCGCTTCAAGGGGGATCCCAACCATGTCTACTCCGCCGCCCCAGGGCCAGAACCCATACGCCCAGCAGCCCAATGCTCCCTACGGACAGCCTCAGGGCGGCAATCCGTACGGACAGCAGCCGCAGCAGCCCGGCCCGTACGGACAGCCGGGACAGCCCGGCGTTCCGCAGCAGCCGTCGCCGTACTTCAACCAGGGCGGTGGCCAGATACCGATGGCTCCAGTGGCGCCTCGTCCTGCTGGCAACGGCAAGAAGATCCTGAGGATCGTCATCGCGGTGGTCGTTATCGGCGTGGCGGCCTTCAGCTGGTACTCCAGCCAGAACGACGCCGACACGGCCAAGGTCGGCGACTGCATGCATCGAGGCAGCTCCAGCGATACCGACCCGAAGCTTGAGGTCGTGGACTGCAGTGATGCGAAAGCCCAGTACAAGGTCGCCGAGAAGAAGGATGGCGACGAGACCTGCGACCGCACCAGGTACAACTCGTACACCGAGACCGGCGGCAGCAAGGACTTCACTCTCTGCCTGACGGACTACAAGAAGTAGCCCGCTGGAGACAGGTCACGAAGGGGGTGGTGTTTCACGTGAAACACCACCCCCTTCGCTGTGCCGGCCGTCATGTTTCACGTGAAACATGACCTCAGTTCTGCGCAGCCCACCACTCCTTGAGCGCTGCGACCGCCACGTCATGCTCCATCGGCCCGTTCTCCAGCCGCAGCTCAAGCAGGAACTTGTAGGCGTTGCCGATCACAGGCCCTGGCCCGACACCCAGGATCTCCATGATCTGGTTGCCGTCCAGGTCCGGACGGATGGAGTCGAGTTCTTCCTGCTCCTGCAGATGCGCGATGCGCTCTTCCAGGCCGTCATACGCACGCGAGAGGGCGTTGGCCTTGCGCTTGTTACGTGTGGTGCAGTCCGACCGTGTGAGCTTGTGCAGCCGCTCAAGCAGCGGTCCGGCATCACGCACATAGCGCCGCACAGCCGAGTCGGTCCACTCTCCGGTCCCATAGCCATGGAAGCGCAGGTGGAGCTCCACCAGCTTCGTGACGTCTTTCACCATGTCATTTGAGTACTTGAGCGCGGTCAGACGCTTCTTGGTCAGCTTCGCGCCCACCACCTCGTGGTGATGGAAGGAGACGCCACCGTCCTTCTCGAAGCGCCGTGTCTTGGGCTTACCGATGTCATGGAGCAGAGCCGCCAGCCGGAGCACCAGGTCAGGACCGTCCTGCTCCAGGTCGATGGCCTGCTCCAGCACGGTCAGTGAGTGCTCGTACACGTCCTTGTGCCGGTGGTGCTCATCACTCTCCAGACGCAGCGCGGGAAGTTCGGGGAGAACCCATTCAGCGAGGCCGGTGTCGACAAGGAGGGCGAGGCCCTTACGCGGGCTCGCGGACAGCAGCAGCTTGTTGAGCTCGTCACGTACGCGCTCCGCCGAGACGATCCCAATGCGCTCGGACATCGCCGTCATCGCGGCGACAACCTCGGGCGCAACCTCGAATCCCAGCTGAGCCGCGAACCGGGCGGCCCGCATCATGCGCAACGGGTCGTCGGAGAACGAATCCTCCGGCGTACCAGGGGTACGCAGCATCCGTCCGGCAAGGTCCTCCAGACCACCGTGCGGATCGATGAATGCCTTCTCGGGAAGAGCGACCGCCATCGCATTGACTGTGAAATCGCGACGCAGGAGGTCTTCCTCGATGGAGTCGCCGTAGGACACCTCAGGCTTACGCGAGGTCCTGTCGTAGGCCTCGGAGCGGTATGTCGTGACCTCGATCAGATAGCCGTCCTTCTGGCAGCCGACCGTTCCGAAAGCAATTCCGACTTCCCACACCGCATCGGCCCAGGGCCGCACGATCTTCAGTACGTCGTCGGGACGGGCGTCGGTGGTGAAGTCCAGGTCATTGCCGAGCCGGCCGAGCAGCGCGTCCCTGACCGACCCTCCGACCAGAGCGAGGCTGTGCCCGGCATCCTGGAAACGGCGGGCGAGGTCGTCTGCGACCGGGGACACCCGCAGCAGTTCTGTGACCGCGCGGTGCTGCACCTGACTCAGTGCACTGGAATTGTCATCATTGGCGTTCGGCACAACAGAAAAGGGTACGTGCCCGGGCCGACCGGAGCGTCCCCATTTCCCGGCAGCTGTGACCCCTCTCCTGATCATGTGGAGCAGTCCGCGGCACTTGGGCCCAGGGCACATCGTTACCATGCGTGGACGCAGCAACCGAGAACCACCGAATCAGCTGACGAAGACGAGGGACGGGCAAGCGCGTGGCCGAGGCGGCACACTTCCAGGAGATGACTCCCTCTCCTGCCCGCCGGTGGCTGCGGCGCACAGCGTCGCTGCTCGCCGGTGGAACGCTCATGGCGGGCCTTATCTACGGCCCGGCAGCGGCCCCTGCACAGGCCGCAGTCACCGCGCAGAGTACCGGCGCCGTAGCCGTCAGTCTCGATGCGCTGTCCCCCAGCGCACCGGTGAAGGGCGACAGCGTCACCATCACGGGGACGGTGACGAACAAGCACATGGAGACCGTCACCGACGCCCACGTCGGTGTTCGCGTGGGACCGCGCCTGGCCGGCAGATCCGCCATCGACGACGCGACGAAGCACTCCTCTGACCTCCCGGGTGCAGACCCCCGGGAAATCGGCGGCAAGTACACGGCGAAATTCGCGAAGCTGCCCCCGGGGATCAGCGAGGACTTCTCGATCTCGGTCCCCGTGAGCAAGATGGATCTCGGTGTGGACGGCGTGTACCAGCTCGGCGTCTCGCTCTCCGGGCAGACGGCCGGCGCCCCGTACGAGCAGGTGCTCGGCATCCAGCGGACCTTCCTGCCCTGGCAGCCCACACCGCAGAGCAAGAAGACACAGATCACCTCGGTGTGGCCGCTCATCTCGAAGGTCCATCTGCGAGCCGAGACCAGCACCGACGCCCAGCAGACGCCGGTCTTCGAGAACGACGACCTGGCGGAGGAGCTCGCGCCCGGCGGCCGACTGGAGCAGATGGTCTCGCTGGGCCGCTCCCTGCCGGTCACGTGGGTCATCGATCCGGATCTGCTGGCGAGCGTCGACGCGATGACCCGGAACTATCAGATCCAGGTAGGAGACACCCAGGTCGCGGGCAAGAACCAGGCCGTCGCCAAGAAGTGGCTGAGCGACCTGGAGGACGCGGTAAAGGGCCAGAAGGTCGTCGCGCTGCCGTTCGCGGATCCCGATCTTGCCTCTCTGGCCCACCACGGCAAGAACGTCCCCGGCGCGCTGAGCCATCTGCAGTCGGCCACCGAGATCGCCGGCACGACCGTGCAGACGATCCTGCACGTGAAGGCGTCCACCGATTTCGCCTGGCCGGCCAGTGGCGCGATCGACCCTTCGATCGTTGATGTGGCCACCTCTGCCGGGGCGCACAACGTGATCGCCAGCAGCGACAGCCTGGAGGAGACGGCCGGACTGCCGTACACGCCCACAGCGGCCCGGCCCATCGGCGGCGGCACCACGGCCGTGGTTTCCGACTCCCGGCTCTCCAATGCCTTCCAGGGCGACATGGCCGAGGCAGGTGCCTCCACTCTCGCGGTGCAGAACTACCTCGCCCAGTCCCTGGCTCTGAACCTGCAGGAGCCCTCCAAGCAGCGCAGCATCGTCGTCGCCCCCCAGCGGATGCCCTCCGTCAGCCAGGCACAGTCGATGGCGAGCGCGCTGCGCACTCTGGACGAGAACCGCTGGACCCAGCCCCTCAACCTCATCGACGCGGCCAAGGCCAAGGCGGACCCCAATGCGACGACGACGGTGCCGAGCTCATCGGTGTACCCGTCGTCCCTGCGCCGCCAGGAGCTGCCAGTGAAGGCGTTCCAGGACGTCAGGACCACGCAGTCGACGCTCGACAACTTCAAGATCATCCTTAGTCAGCCGGATCGGGTGGTGACGCCGTTCAGCAACGCCATGGACCGGTCCCTGGCGACCTCGTGGCGGGGGGATACCAAGGGGGCAAGGGCCTACCGAAGCGGGGTCCAGTCCTATCTGCGGAGCCTCACCGGCGAGGTGCAGATCGTCCAGAAGTCCGACATGACACTGTCCGGACGCAGTGCGACGATCCCGGTGACCGTGCAGAACAAGCTGCTTCAGCCCGTCAAGCATCTGGTGCTGAAACTGCGCTCGACCAGCCCCAACCGTCTGCAGCTCGGAGACGACAAGGCGGCCGTCGCCGAGCAGCCTCTGGAGATCGCGGGCGGTCACAGCCAGACGGTGAAGTTCACTACGTCGATCAACGCCAACGGGCCCGTCAGGGTGTATGCGCAGCTGTTCACCGAGGACGGCACGCCGTACGGCACTGCGAAGGCCATGCCCTTCACAGTGACAGTCTCGGAGATGACACTGACGGTCATGCTGGTGATCGCCGGAGGTCTGCTGCTTCTGGTGCTCGCCGGAATCCGGATGTACACGCACCGCAAGCGGACCGCCGCTCGTGCGGCCGCTGCCGGGGGCGATGACCCGGAGCAGCCGAGTGACCCGGAGACGGACACCGGAGCGGAAAACGGTAACCCGCCGGGCACGGGTGAGAAAGTGGACCGTTGAGCGATGTCGTGGCCGGCCGGCCGGGGACGATGAGGTGGGGTAACCAATGAACGCGCCGTACGACGGTGACCGTGACCAGGGTGCTGGGGGCGGGGCTGCGTATTCCGGTGGGACGCCTCCCGAGCCCCCCGCGGCCGGCCAGAACCAGCCTGCCCCGGATCCGTATGTCCAGGACGCCTACAGCTACGACCCGTATGGGGCGCACGGTCTCGGTGCCCAGGACCCGGTGGCGGAGGCGCTCTACGACCGTGCGTCCCACCCCCCGCCGCCCCCAGGTGCCTACACCGAGCCGCAGCCGATGTACCAGCAGCCGCCTGCGGCGCAGTACCCGCCGGACCCTCGGGTATGGGCACAGACCCCAGCCCCGGAGCCCGAGGGCCCGTCCCGCTACCTTCCGTACGGGGATGACGCAACGACCCAGTTCGTGGGGGTCGACGACCTGGTGACCCAGGCAGCCGACGAACCGGAACAGCAGGACGCGTTCGCCCATCTCTTCCGGGACCAGCAGGGGGCCGCCCCCGCTCCGCCTCCCGGGGGCGAGCAGGAGCCCGCCCCAGCCCCTCTCCCCGAGAAGTCGGGTGGCGCATCCGGCCTGCTCAAGTCGAGCGCGGTGATGGCCGCGGGGACCCTGGTCTCCCGCCTCACTGGCTTTGTACGCACCATGGTGATCACTGCCGCGCTCGGTGCGGCGACGCTCGGTGACTCCTTCACCGTGGCCTACACACTGCCCACCATGATCTACATCCTGACCGTGGGCGGCGGGCTCAACTCCGTATTCGTGCCGCAGCTCGTGCGCTCGATGAAGGAGGATGACGACGGCGGGGAGGCCTACGCCAACCGTCTGCTCACCGTCGTCATGGTGGCCCTCGGCATCATCGTCGGTCTCGCGGTCTTCGCGGCGCCGCTGCTGATCCGGCTGATGTCCTTGCCCATCGCCGACGATCCGGCAGCCAACAACGTCGCTGTCACCTTCGCGCGCTACTGCCTGCCCACCATCTTCTTCATGGGTGTGCACGTCGTGATGGGGCAGATCCTGAACGCCCGCGGAAAGTTCGGTGCGATGATGTGGACTCCGGTCCTCAACAACATCGTCATGATCTCCACCTTCGGACTGTTCATCTGGGTCTATGGCACCTCTGCCGACTCCCACATGAAGGTGACGACCATCCCCGCGGACGGGGTGCGGCTGCTCGGAATCGGCACCCTGCTGGGTCTGACCGTCCAGGCCCTGTCGATGATCCCGTACCTGCGTGAGGCCGGCTTCCGCTTCCGCCCGCGCTTCGACTGGCGCGGACACGGTCTCGGCAAGGCCGTGAAGCTCGCCAAGTGGACGGTCCTGTTCGTCCTCGCCAACCAGGCGGGTGTCCTGGTGGTCACCCAGCTCGCCACCGCCGCAGGCAAGGCCTCCGGCCGGTCGGGGGCGGGGATCATGGCCTACTCGAACGCGCAGCTGATCTGGGGCATGCCCCAGGCCATCATCACCGTCTCGGTCATGGCCGCCCTGCTGCCGCGGATCTCCCGCGCCGCCAATGACGGAGATGTCGGCGCGGTCCGCGACGACATCTCACAGGGACTGCGGAACTCCGCCGTGGCGATCGTTCCGGTCTCCTTCGTATTCCTCGCCCTGGGCGTACCGGTCTGCACCCTGCTGTTCGCCTCCAGCGGCGTACAGGCCTCCGAGTCCATGGGCTACGTCCTGATGGCCTTCGCCCTCGGCCTGATCCCCTACTCGGTGCAGTACGTCGTCCTGCGTGGCTTCTACGCGTACGAGGACACCCGTACCCCCTTCTACAACACGGTCATCGTCGCAGCAGTCAACGCCGCGGCCTCCGCACTCTGCTACGTCGTCCTCCCCGCCCAGTGGGCGGTGGTCGGCATGGCCGCCTCCTACGGTCTGGCTTACGCAGTCGGTGTCGGGATCGCCTGGCGGAGGCTGCGCAACCGCCTGGGCGGCGACCTGGACGGGACGCACATCCTTCGTACGTACGCCCGCCTGGCACTGGCTTCCCTCCCGGGAGCCATCGTCGGCGGGGCTGCCGGATTCGGCATCATCCGGGTGCTCGGAGTGGGTGTGCTGGGCTCGCTGGCAGCGCTCATCGTCGGCAGCGCAGTACTTCTCGGTGTGTTCTTCATCGCCGCGAAGCGCATGCGGATCGCCGAGCTCAACTCGATGGTTGCCATGGTGCGCGGTCGCCTCGGCCGCTAGGCGCCGACCGGATCGCACAACCATCGTCCGACGCCGCGTGTCGTGCATAGCGTCGGACTGTGGGCACAATTGGCATGGCTTTGCAGACTGGCCGACAGCGCGCAACGGATGGGGAGGCAGGAACGACGGTGGCGGAACGTAGCACGGCTGCCGTCGACGTGGCTGACAACAGTGGCGACAAGCCGCTGGCCGCCAAGGCGGACAAGGCCACGGCCGACGGCACGGTGGAACCTCAGGAAACGGCTGACACCACGGCCGGTGAAAGCACCCAGGACGAGGAGAGCGCGAAGAAGCCGACGGAGCCCGAGGCGGCGCCCGAGCTCCATAGCGGGCACAAGCTCGCCAGACGCTACCGGCTTGAGGAGTGCGTCACCCGTCTGGACGGTTTCAGCAGCTGGCGTGCGGTCGACGAGAAGCTCCGGCGCGCTGTCGGAGTGCATCTGCTCCCCGCTGATCACGCCCGGGCGCGCGCCGTGCTCGCGGCCGCCCGGTCCTCTGCCCTTCTCGGCGACCCGCGCTTCGTACAGGTCCTGGATGCCGTCGAGGAGAACGATCTCGTCTATGTCGTGCACGAATGGCTGCCCGACGCGACAGAAATCACCACGCTGCTCGCTTCCGGCCCCCTGGAGGCGCACGACGCCTACCAGCTGGTCAGTCAGGTCTCCCAAGCCATGGCCGCCGCGCACCGGGAGGGCCTGTCCCACCTCAGGCTCACACCCGGCGCGGTCCTGCGTACCTCTTCCGGCCAGTACCGCATCCGCGGCCTAGCGGTAAACGCCGCCCTGCGCGGCATCACCTCTGACACCCCGCAGCGGACCGACACAGAGGCCATCGGCGCCCTGCTGTATGCCGCGCTGACCCAGCGCTGGCCCTACGAAACCGATGCCTACGGTCTCTCCGGCCTGCCCAAGGGCGTCGGCCTGATCCCCCCGGACCAGGTACGGGCCGGCGTCAACCGCGGTCTCGCGGAGATCGCCATGCGCGCCCTGGCCAATGACGGCGCCACCGCATCTCGTCAGGAACCGCCCTGCACCACCCCCGACGAGCTCGCCAAGGCCGTCGCCGCCATGCCCCGGATCCGTCCACCGGAGCCCGCCTACACCCCGCCCCCCGAGTACCAGCGCACGAATTACCAGCAGGGGACTTACGGCCGTCCGGCGGTCGGCGCCAGGGTGGCACCGGCCCAGCCGGTGGCCGCTCCTCCGCCGCCGCTCCAGGGCCGCACCGGCAAGGTACTCAAGTGGGCTGTCTCCGCGCTGCTGATCGCCGCGCTGGGTCTGGGCAGCTGGCAGCTCGCCGACACGCTTCTGGACCGGAACAAGGACTCCGGCGGTACAGGCACCAATCAGACCAACAACGGCAACAACAACGGCACCACCGAGCAGAAGGCTCTTCAGCCGCTCCCGGTAAAGGACGCAGCCGAGTACTACCCCGACGGTAAGCCCCAGCACCCCGGCGATGTCGGGAAGACCTACGACGGCGACAGCTCGACGTACTGGCGTACCTACTCCTTCAAGGACGGCCCCCAGCTGGCCCCCTTCAAGCAGGGGGTGGGGATCGTCTACGACCTGGGTTCCGCGAAGGACGTATCGGCTGCCTCCATAGGGCTGCTCTACTCGGGCAACGAGACCGCGATCTCCCTGTACGCAGCCGATTCACTGTCCTCGTCAGCGTCACTGAGCTCGATGAAGAAGATCACTTCCACGAGCACCAATGGCACCGCAGCGCGTTTCAAGGCGGACAAACCGGTGAAGACGCGCTATGTACTGGTCTGGATTACGGCCATGCCGGATTCACCCGGAGACCAGTACAGCGAAGCGGGTTACAAGCAGGCCATAACGGATGTGAAGTTCTCCGGCTGAGCAGGGACAGGGGAGGGGCTCACCGTTGGACGACACCGCGCTCGGTACCGCCGGCGACCAGGAGCTGCTGGCTGCCCACGTCGCCGGCGACCCCGACGCCTTCGGTGAGCTGGTCCGGCGCCATCGAGACCGGCTCTGGGCCGTCGCTCTGCGCACGCTCGGCGACCGCGAGGAGGCTGCCGATGCCGTCCAGGACGCCCTGGTCTCCGCCTACCGTGCTGCACACACCTTCCGCGGCCAGTCCGCCGTCACTACCTGGCTGCACCGCATCACGGTCAACGCCTGCCTCGACCGAGCCCGTAAAGCCGCGACGCGGAAGACTTCACCCGTCGATGACACGGAGCGCCTCGATCAGCTCCTCGAACCTCATGAATCCGCCGAGGCACCAGCAGAGCGCCAGGACTTGCACCGCGAACTGATCAAAGCTATGAGAACCCTCCCCGCGGAACAGCGAGCTGCCCTCGTCCTCGTCGATATGCAGGGCTACCCCGTTGCCGAGGCCGCACAGATCCTTGATGTGCCTATCGGCACCGTGAAGAGTCGCTGTGCACGCGGGCGGGCGAGACTCCTGCCACTCCTCGCACACCTCCGCCCCCCGGCGGAGACGGGAAACGACACCCCGCACGACGCGGGAAGGAACCGGATTCCGGGAGCGTCCGTCCCACCTGCGTCGAGACCGATGGACGCGGGACCACAGAATCCTGCTGCAGTGAAGGGCGGAGGTGGACGCGCATGACATCGACGGCTGACACGTCTCAGCATCCCGATGTCTCGGAGATCGCTGATCTCGCTGAAGGTCTCCTTGCGCCATCCCGCGCAGTGGAAATGCAGCAGCACATCGACGCCTGTTCACTCTGTTCCGATGTCAGGGACTCCCTCCAGGAGATTCAAGAGCTGCTCACTACCGTGCCCGGGCCAGTACTCATGCCGGCCGACATAGCTGAGCGTATGGACGCAGCTCTGGCCGCGGAGTCACTGCTCGAAGCCACCCCCCACGGGGGAGCGGCTCACGTTTCACGTGAAACATCGCTACCGTCCCGCAGCGCCGAACCCGTCCCCCGCAACCACCCGTCAGGGCGTCCACGTGCCGGTACAGGACCCGACCGTACCCGTACAGCGAGGCGACGACGTCACGTCGCTGCTCTCAGCGCGGTCTTCGGCGCAGCTGTCATCGGTATCGGCGTGTTCTTCCTGCAGTCGTCGCCCACCACCTCGGGCGGTGACACCAGTGCCACGGGAAAGACATCGAAGCGCGGGGGGACACCTGTATTCGTTGATGCCGCCCTGCAGGGCCAGGTGCACTCCCTGCTCGCCTCGGATGCCATGGGGTCCACAGTCTCCCCAGAGGAGAAGGAAGCTCCATCGGTCCACATGGACTCCGGCCCGACGACGCTCAAGAAGGGACTCGACGTGGCAGTACCGCGCTGTGTCGAGAAGGGCATAGGACGCGATGAAGGTCCGATCGCCGCCCAGAAGGGCACCTACAAGGGTTCCGATGCCTTCCTCGTCGTGCTGCCGCACCCCACTGATAACACCCGGGTCCAGGCTTATGTCGTAGACGCGGCATGCATTCATGCCACGCCGTCCACTCGCGGCAAGGTGCTCCTGACCCACGTCTATCCTCGCCGCTGACCCTCAAGGGAATGCACGCCCCGTAGGATCCGTTGGGTGGGGTGAGAGTCCGCTGGACCTGGCCCCAGTAGGCAGCAAGCAGTCCGCAGAGACGAGGAAGAAACCCGTGAGCGACGTCCGTAACGTGATCATTATCGGCTCCGGGCCCGCCGGTTACACCGCCGCGCTCTATACCGCGCGCGCGTCACTGCAGCCGCTGGTCTTCGAAGGTGCCGTGACCGCTGGTGGTGCGCTCATGAACACCACCGAGGTGGAGAACTTCCCCGGATTCCAGGACGGCATCATGGGTCCTGACCTGATGGACAGCATGCGCGCCCAGGCAGAGCGCTTCGGTGCCGAGCTGGTTCCTGACGACATCGTGGCCGTCGACCTGAGCGGCGAGATCAAGACCGTCACCGACACCGCCGGCACTGTGCACCAGGCCAAGGCCGTCATCGTCACGACCGGCTCGCAGCACCGCAAGCTGGGCCTCCCGAACGAGGACGCCCTCTCCGGACGCGGCGTCTCCTGGTGTGCCACCTGCGACGGCTTCTTCTTCAAGGACCAAGACATCGCCGTCGTCGGCGGCGGCGACACCGCGATGGAGGAAGCCACCTTCCTCTCCCGGTTCGCCAAGTCCGTCACCATCGTCCACCGGCGGGACACCTTGCGCGCCTCGAAGGCCATGCAGGACCGGGCCGTCGCCGACCCGAAGATCAAGTTCGCATGGGACAGCGAGGTGGCTGTGATCCACGGCGAACAGAAGCTCTCCAGCCTGACACTGCGCAATACCAAGACTGGCAAGACCTCCGAGCTGCCGGTGACAGGCCTGTTCATCGCCGTCGGACACGATCCGCGCACCGAACTGTTCAAGGGCCAGCTGGACCTGGACGACGAGGGCTACCTGAAGGTCGACGCCCCTTCGACCCGGACCAATCTCACCGGTGTCTTCGGCGCTGGTGACGTCGTTGACCACACCTACCGGCAGGCCATCACCGCTGCTGGGACGGGCTGCTCCGCTGCCCTCGACGCAGAGCGCTTCCTGGCTGCCCTGGCCGACAGCGAGAAGGCCGCAGAGCCCGAGAAGATCGCCAGCATCTGATCACCGCATTTCCCGACCCGAACACCCCGTGAAGAAAGAGGAGCCCGCCGTGGCCGGCACCCTGAAGAACGTGACTGACGACTCCTTCGAACAGGATGTCCTCAAGAGCGGCAAGCCCGTACTGGTCGACTTCTGGGCCGCCTGGTGCGGTCCGTGCCGCCAGATTGCTCCGTCCCTCGAGGCAATCGCAGCCGAGTACGGTGACCAGATCGAGGTCGTCAAGCTCAACATCGACGAGAACCCGGGCACTGCCGCAAAGTACGGCGTGATGTCGATTCCGACGCTCAACGTCTACCAGGCCGGCGAGGTGGCCAAGACTATCGTCGGCGCCAAGCCGAAGGCCGCGATCATTCGCGACCTTGAGAGCTTCATCGGCGACGAGGCCACCAAGGCCTGACGTCATCTACGTTTCACGTGAAACAGGGGCTGCCCTCAAGGGCGGCCCCTGTTTTCGCGCTGTGGTGGCTTCTGGGAGAGCGATCCTCACAACGGGCGCAGCACTGGGTCCTTCTTGACTGCGCCCAGAAGGCGGTCCAGCGCAAGCTCCACGTCTTCCTTCCAGGACAGAGTTGTACGCAACTCAAGCCGCAGCCTCGGGTAGTTCGGATGCGGTCGTACCGTCTTGAACCCGACCGCCAGCAGATGATCCGCAGGGAGCAGACACGCGGGCTCCTTCCAGCGAGCATTGCCGAATACCTCGATCGCCTTGAAGTTCCTCCGCAGCAGATCCTTGGCTACCGTCTGGACCAGTACCCGCCCCAGTCCCTGCCCCTGAAACCCCGGCGTGATCCACGCCGTTATCAGCTGCACAGCGTCGGGAGAGACGGGACTCGTCGGAAAGGCAAGCGAGCGCGGCACATAGGCGGGCGGCGCATAGAGAACGAAACCCACCGGCATGTCATCGACATAGACGACCCGGCCGCAGGAACCCCACTCCAGCAGCACGGCCGAGATCCATGCTTCCTTCTCCAGCTCTGGGGTACCGGCCTCTATCGCGGCTTCCCCGCTGACTGGATCGAGCTCCCAGAAGACACATGAACGGCAACGCTTGGGAAGGTCCGGAAGGTTGTCCAGCGTGAGCGGTGCAAGCCGACGCCCCATGAACGGTGTTCCTCACTTCTCTCACCCGCCGCTTCGCAAGCGGCGCTCCGCACGCTCCACTCCCTGAGCAGGCTGCCGACGAATCCGCCGACCACTCCCAGCCCCAGTCCAGCAGTCACCAGTCGGCTGCGGTTCACCGTTCGCATGGGCCCTGCCCCCCTCCGCGGTGGATCAAGGTGGATGCGCCATACCAGACCGCATCGTATCCATCCCGGCGATCGGACGGATACCGTGAGAAAGCAAAGGGCGGGGCGTGTTCCGGCCTACCGGATGCGCCCCGCCCTCTGAACAGATACCCGGCCGCAGACTTAGTTCTGGTCCTCTTCGACGGCTTCGGCTTCGTCTGCGGGCCGCTTCTCCAGGACTCGTCCCTCGCCGGGAGCGAGCGAACCGAGAATCCGGTCCAGATCATCCATCGAAGCGAACTCGACGACGATCTTCCCCTTCTTCTGGCCCAGATCGACCTTCACCCGCGTCTCGAAACGGTCCGAGAGCCGTGAGGCAAGGTCGGAGAGTGCCGGCGACACCCGCCCTCCAGCCCGCGGTCCCTTGGCCTTCGGAGAGCTCTGCGGATGCGACTGCATCAGCGTGACGATCTCCTCGACCGCACGCACCGAGAGCCCCTCCGCCACAATGCGGTGCGCCAACCGGTCCTGCTCCTCGGAATCGTCCACCGACAGGAGTGCCCGGGCATGTCCTGCGGACAGGACTCCGGCAGCAACCCGGCGCTGCACCGGCGGTGAGAGCCTCAACAGTCGCAACGTGTTGGACACCTGCGGCCTTGAACGACCGATCCGGTCAGCGAGCTGATCGTGTGTGCAGTTGAAGTCCTTGAGCAACTGATCGTAAGCGGCAGCCTCTTCAAGGGGGTTCAGCTGAGAACGGTGGAGGTTCTCCAGCAGCGCGTCCAGAAGGAGCTTCTCGTCGTCCGTGGCCCGGACGATGGCCGGGATGCGCTCCAGACCCGCCTCACGGCAGGCCCGCCAACGCCGCTCGCCCATGATGAGCTCGAAGCGTTCTGCGCCGGCCTGACGTACGACGACTGGCTGCAGGAGGCCCACCTCCCTGATGGAGGAGACAAGCTCAGCAAGAGCGTCGTCGTCGAACACCTCACGCGGCTGGCGCGGGTTGGGGGTGATCGCGTCGAGCGGTAGCTCGGCGAAGTAGGCCCCCGCAGGCTCCACCTGTTCGGCCGCGGCTGGGGGCCCCGACTCCTGCGCAGGAACCATCGATTCCCGTGAAACAGCCCCGGTAGGCAAGGCCGCCAGTTTCGCTGCCGCCACGCCCCGCTCGGCCGTCATCACTGGTGAAGCCCCGGCAGTGGACGGTGCATCGGCGCCTGCGAGCCCCACCTTCTCCTGCGGTGCGGCGGGGATCAGTGCACCGAGCCCACGTCCCAACCCCCTGCGTCGCTCACTCACTGGATCCCCTCCGAGATGCTCTGCTGACTGTTCTGGCTGCCCGTTTGTGCGTGCCGGCCCTCGTAGTGCACACCGACGCCTCGCAGCGCGATCTCGCGGGCCGCTTCAAGGTACGACAGCGAACCGCTGGACCCGGGGTCATAGGTGAGGACCGTCTGCCCGTAGCTCGGGGCCTCGGAGATCCGAACCGACCGCGGAATGCTGGTCTTCAGGACCTCGTGGACGAAGTGGCTGCGCACCTCATCTGCCACCTGCGAGGCAAGACGAGTTCTGCCGTCGTACATGGTGAGCAGAATCGTCGACACATGAAGCTCGGGGTTGAGATGTCCTCGGACCAGATCGACATTCCGCAGCAGCTGTCCTAGCCCCTCAAGTGCGTAGTACTCGCACTGAATCGGGATCAGCACCTCAGCGCCCGCCACCATCGCGTTGACGGTCAGCAGGCCCAAGGATGGTGGACAGTCGATGAGGATGTAGTCCAGTGGCTGTTCATACGCCTGGAGCGCTCGCTGGAGGCGGCTCTCCCGAGCCACGAGGGACACCAACTCGATCTCAGCGCCCGCGAGATCGATGGTGGCCGGGGCACAGAAGAGACCCTCGACATCAGGAACGGGCTGGACCACCTCGGAGAGCGGCCGGCTCTCTACAAGGACGTCGTAGATCGATGGAACTTCGGAGTGATGGTCGATCCCCAGTGCCGTGGAGGCGTTTCCCTGAGGATCCAGGTCAATCACCAGCACACGCGCGCCGTGCAGCGCGAGCGAGGCGGCGAGGTTGACCGTTGTTGTGGTCTTGCCGACGCCGCCCTTCTGATTGGCGACCACCATGACGCGCGTCTGCTCCGGCCGGGGCAGACCTTCTCCGGCACGGCCGAGAGCTTCTACAGCCAGTTGGGCAGCGCGACCAATAGGGGTGTCGTCCATCGGCGGCGGTGTTTCACGTGAAACAACTTCTGCCGCCGACTCGGTACGGGGACCGGGGACCGGATCGGTCATCGGTCCCGCGATGTTGGCGTCGGACCGCAAGGATTCACTCTCCTCGACTTCAGGCTCACAATGCACAGAGCCTGCCATGCTTTCGGGGTTGTGAACCAGCGAGGCATGTTCTTCTGTGGATGAATCCACCTTTGTGGACAACTCTGTGACCCCGAAGGGCCTTCGGTCACGCGGCGTGGTGGCCGCGCGACTGCGACTGATGATCCCATGCAGCAGAGAGCGACGTTTCACGTGAAACAAGATGCCCTCGCCGCCACGTCACAGCGTCACGACACTCCGAATTGGGCCTATTTAGCAGCTTTAGCGGCATTGCAGCCACCAAACCCGACTAACGGCGCCGACGGGTCCGGCTCACCCGAGCCGCCTTCGCCCGCTTCGCAGCGAAGCGCACCCCCCCGGGGCTCTCCCCCACCTCGACCCGTACCACCGTGGAGAGCGGATCGACGATCCCCTCCCCGACCTGAAGCACCGAAGTCTCGACCACACCCAGCTTGCTCAGTGCTGCCCGGGCGCCCTGAATCTCCTCTTCAGCCGTATCGCCCTTGAGGGCCAGCATCTCCCCGTACGGACGCAGCAGCGGCACGCCCCACCCGGCTAGCCGGTCCAGCGGAGCTACCGCGCGGGCCGTCACCACATGGACCGGCGGCAGCTTGCCCAGGACTTCTTCTGCCCGGCCACGGACAACCGTCACATGGTCGAGCCCCAGCAGCTCCACCACCTCTTGCAGGAAGTTGGTCCGTCGCAGCAGGGGCTCCAGCAACGTGATCTTCAGATCCCTGCGCACCAGGGCCAGTGGGATGCCCGGCAGCCCCGCACCGGAGCCCACGTCGCAGATGGTCACCCCCCGAGGCACCACCTCGGACAGCACCGCGCAGTTCAACAGGTGTCGTTCCCAGAGCCTCGGCACCTCACGCGGTCCGATCAGCCCGCGCTTGACCCCCGCGTCCGCCAGCAGCTCCGCGTACCGAACGACTTCCGGGAAGAACTCCCCGAAAACCTCATGCGCCACTTCCGGCGCCTGGGGGAGCTCCGCTGACTCGGTCACGGGGACCGTCCTTCCTTACCGCGCGATACCGCATGGATGGCTGACAACAGGCTGACAAAGATCGGCCCCGCCTGCGAACAGACGGGGCCGACAGAACAATGCTCCGGTCAGGCCGGAAGCACAACGACGAAGCGCTGCGGCTCCTCGCCCTCGGACTCACTGCGCAGCCCGGCAGCAGCGATCGCGTCGTGCACTACCTTGCGCTCGAACGGAGTCATCGGGTCGAGCTTGACCGGCTCACCGGAGCTCTTCACCTCATCGGCCGCCTTGGCGCCCAGCGCGGCGAGCTCCTCACGCTTCTTGGCCCGGAAACCCGCGATGTCCAGCATCAGCCGGCTGCGGTCCCCGGTCTCCCGGTGCACCGCGAGCCTGGTGAGCTCCTGGAGGGCCTCCAGTACCTCACCGTCGCGTCCCACGAGCTTCTGAAGATCGCGACTGCTCGCATCACTGATGATCGAGACCGCAGCCCGGTCGGCTTCGACGTCCATATCGATATCACCGTCGAGGTCAGCGATGTCGAGCAGGCCCTCGAGGTAGTCAGCCGCGATCTCGCCTTCCTGCTCCAGCCTGCTCAGCGTGTCGCCCTCAGCGGCGGCGGAGGTGATGGTGCCTTCCGTCACGGGATGGACTCCTTCTTACTTCTTGGACGGGTGCTTGGGGCGCTGCTGGCCCTTGCGCTGCCCGGACTTGGCTTGGCGTGCATTACGGGAAGCTGGCTTGGAGTCGGCCTGCGCCTCGCCCTTATCCAGCGAGGTCTTCTCGGAAGAAGCATCGGCCGCCTTGGCGTCGGCGGGCTTCTCTGCGGCTTTCGCCTCACCGGTCTGCGACTGGCTCGTCTGGGCAGCACCACCCGTCTGGCGCTTCGCCTTGGTCTGGCGCTTGGGCTGCTGACGCTTCGGCGCGGCCTCTGCCAGGCTGATGCCTTCGGCCTCGGCAGCCACGGCCGCGTCGCTCTTCTCCACCGTGCCATCAGCCTGGGCCACGAGACCGGCCTTGCTCAGCGTGGTGATGAACTTACGCTCGGCTTCGTTGCGGTCCTTCGTCTCCTTGGACGCAATGCCCTTGATGATGTTGCGCTGGTGACGCGTCCGCGTCGAACCGTGCGCGATCAGGTGCTTCTGCATCCGCTCCAGCAGGCCGGACTGTGCCTGGCTGCCCGGCGTCGGGTTCCGGTGGATCACGAACATCTGCTGCCCCATGGTCCACACATTGGTGGTGAGCCAGTACACGAGGACACCGACGGGGAAGTTGACACCCATCACGGCGAACATCAGCGGGAAGACGTACATCAACATCTTCTGCTGCTGCATGAACGGCGTCTTGACGGACATGTCGACGTTCTTCGTCATCAGCTGGCGCTGCGTGTAGAACTGCGACGCCGACATCATGATGATCATGACCGCGGTGACGATCCGGACGTCGGTCAGCGAGGCACCGAGCGCCGCCACCTTGTCCGAACTGTCCATGAACTTCGCGGCCAGCGGGGCACCGAAGATGTGTGCCTTCTGCGCGCTCTCCAGGAGCGGCTTGTCGATGTACCCCTTCGTCTGCCCATTGGCGATGGCAGAGAGCACGTGGTACAGCGCAAAGAAGAACGGCGACTGCGCGATGATCGGCAGGCACGAGGAGAGCGGGTTGGTACCCGTCTCCTTGTACAGCTTCATCATCTCTTCGGACTGACGCTGCTTGTCGCTCTTGTAGCGCTCCTGGATCGCCTTCATCTTCGGCTGGAGCGCCTGCATGCCACGGGTCGACTTGATCTGCTTCACGAAGAGCGGGATCAGGCAGATCCGGATCAGAACCACCAGGGACACGATGGACAGGCCCCAGGCCCAACCGGTGTCAGGGCCGAAGATGGCTCCGTACAGCGAGTGGAACTGAACGATGACCCACGAAACTGGGGTAGTGATAAAACTGAACAGACTGGCAATCGTGTCCACTAATCAGGCTCCTTGAGCATTGGGCGAGGTCTCTGCGGCCGGGCCGGTCTCCTGGCCGGAGTGCCCGCCCTTGCTTGTCCGCCACGCGTTGCGCAGCAGTTCGTGCCAACGCGGACGTTTGCGCGGCGGAACATGGTCCACGCCACCCGGCGACCAGGGATTGCATCGCAGGATGCGCCAGGCCGTCAGTGCCGTTCCCTTCACCGCACCGTGCCGGTCGATAGCCGTATATCCGTAGTGGGAACACGACGGGTAGTACCGGCAGACAGGCCCCAGAAGCGGGCTGATCGTCCACTGGTACAACTTAATGAGAGCCAGCAGCGGGTATTTCATCGCGCGCCCCCTCCCAGCAGCCGCGCCAGGGCGGCATCCAGGTCTCGGGCCAGCTGTGCATGGTCGGCGGTGCCCGCGCCGGGCAGCGCCCGTACGACAACCAGGCTACCGGGGGGCAGCTGAGGGAGCCGATCGCGCACCAGATGGCGAAGCTTCCGCTTCACAGCGGTGCGGACGACCGCTCCGCCCACTGCCTTGCTCACGACGAAACCCGCACGTGTCGGGGGAGTGCTCTCCCCAGGCACATGCGGGTCCGTTGTACCGCTGCGTAGATGGACGACGAGCAACGGGCGACCGGCTCGGCGCCCTCGTCGTACTGCGGCTGCGAAGTCCTCGCGCCGCCTCAGCCGATTCTCGGTAGGCAGCACGTCATGACCTGTACGAGATCAGGCGGACAGGCGGGAGCGACCCTTGCCACGGCGGGTCGCCAGAATGGCGCGACCGGCGCGCGTACGCATACGGAGACGGAAACCGTGGGTCTTCGCACGACGACGGTTGTTCGGCTGGAAGGTGCGCTTGCTCACTCGGGGGCTCCAGAAAAGAATCGGGTGATGGCGGGACATCGCCTGGCTGTCACCGTGCGCCCACGAGTAGCTCGCGAATACGCCCGTGTGCACCGCTTCACGACCACAGATCGTGATCATTGCCCATCGGAGGCAGGCGGCAGCAGCCATCGACAACTCGACCTGGTCACGGTACGCGCGGCTACGCCATCCGGTCAAACCGGCCGTTACGGCGACCCCACTGTGCACAGGCTGTGGACAACAACTTGAACCGGGCGGGTCGCCCTGACTACCTTGGCGGAACTCCCAAGTCTTTTTCCTGCCTGTCTTCACCCCCCCCCGTCCCGAGAACCACACATTCGTGGGACCTGCGAGAGAGCGTGCCCTGTGGCTGACGTACCTGCCGATCTTGCCGCAGTGTGGCCACGAGTCCTCGAACGTCTCCTCGGCGAGGGCCAGCAAAACATCGAGCCGAAGGACAAGCAGTGGATCGAGCGCTGCCAGCCTCTGGCTCTCGTGGCGGACACCGCTCTTCTCGCCGTCCCCAATGAATGGGGCAAGCGGGTTCTCGAAGGGCGGCTCGCCCCCCTCATCAGCGAGACGCTGACTCACGAATGCGGCCGCCCGATCCGGATCGCCATCACGGTGGACGACACCATCGGCGATCCCTCCCCGCCGGCCGCTCCGATGCAGCAGTCCCAGCAGCAACAGCAGCCCCGCTATCAGCACCCGCAGCACGACGAGCCCCAGCACGGCGATACGTACGACGGATACGGCCACCGCCCCTCGGACGACGGAATGCCGACGGCCCGGCCCGCATATCCGGACTATCAGCAGCAGCGGCCCGACCCCGGAGCCTGGCCCCGCACCCAGGAGGACCTCTCCTGGCAGCAGCCCCGGCTCGGCGGCTTCCAGGAGCGTGACCCCTACACCGGTCCGCGCTCGCAGTCCCATCACGACTACAGGCAGCCGGACCGCCAGCAGTACGAACAGCAGCGGCCCGATCGCCACGACCTCCGCGACCCGCAGTCCTCGCAGCGCCACCTGCCCGCCCCCAGCGGAGCTCCGGGGCCGCTGGCGGCGCAGCCCGCTCCGGCGCCAGGCCCGGGGGAGCCGCAGGCGCGGCTGAACCCCAAGTACCTCTTCGACACGTTCGTCATCGGCGCGTCCAACCGCTTCGCGCACGCGGCCGCAGTCGCTGTCGCCGAGGCGCCGGCCAAGGCGTACAACCCGCTCTTCATCTACGGGGAGTCCGGGCTCGGCAAGACGCACCTGCTCCATGCCATCGGCCACTACGCCCGGAGCCTCTATCCGGGAACCCGGGTGCGCTATGTGAGCTCCGAGGAGTTCACCAACGAGTTCATCAACTCGATCCGCGACGGCAAGGGCGACACCTTCCGCAAGCGCTACCGCGATGTCGACATCCTCCTCGTCGACGACATCCAGTTCCTGGCGAGCAAGGAGTCGACGCAGGAGGAGTTCTTCCACACCTTCAACACGCTGCACAACGCCAACAAACAGATCGTGCTCTCCTCCGACCGGCCGCCCAAGCAGCTGGTGACGCTGGAGGACCGGCTGCGCAACCGGTTCGAGTGGGGCCTCACCACCGACGTGCAGCCACCGGAACTGGAGACGCGGATCGCGATCCTCCGCAAGAAGGCGGTCCAGGAGCAGCTCAACGCCCCGCCGGAAGTACTCGAGTTCATCGCCTCCCGCATCTCGCGCAACATCCGCGAGCTGGAGGGGGCGCTGATCCGGGTGACGGCGTTCGCCTCGCTCAACCGCCAGCCGGTCGATCTCGGGCTGACCGAGATCGTTCTGAAGGATCTGATCCCCGGCGGTGAGGACGCGGCCCCGGAGATCACCGCGAGCGCCATCATGGCGGCGACGGCCGATTACTTCGGGCTGACCATCGAGGACCTCTGCGGATCCTCACGCAGCCGCGTGCTGGTGACGGCCCGGCAGATCGCGATGTACCTCTGCCGTGAGCTCACGGACCTCTCACTGCCCAAGATCGGGGCGCAGTTCGGCGGCCGTGACCACACGACCGTGATGCACGCGGACCGGAAGATCCGTGCACTGATGGCCGAGCGACGTTCCATCTACAACCAGGTCACGGAGCTCACCAACCGCATCAAGAACGGCTGACCGAGCAGCTTCCGTAACCTCCGAAGGACGCCCCGGGACTCGTTTCCCGGGGCGTCCTTCGCTGTTCCCCACCGTTCTCCGCACGTTCCTCACGCCGACAGTGTTCGAATACGGGGCTGCGCGCGTATGTTCTCCACAGCATTGAGGGCGGTGGGCCGTCCACACCCTGGGGACTGATCAGTTGTCCAGATTGTGTCCACAGGAGAAGTGCCTGAGACTCCATCAGGCCAGGTCAGGCGGGTGTGGATTTGTGGCCAACCCCCGTCCACAGCCTGTGGACGGATTTTTCTTCCACAGCCTTGGGGATTCGTTGTCCACCGTCGGCCCACAGGCCGCGTCCTGTTGTCCCCAGCTTCTCCACACCCTTGTCCACTGTTCGGCAACAAAACACCCGTGGTCACCGGGTCGAGTGAAAGCCGTCACACCAAGGTGGTCGGTTGGGCTGTGGGCAAGGTGGGTAAAGCTGGGGACGGAGCTGGGGAGAAGTCCCCCTCCCCTGTGCACCGGGTGTGCAGAACTTTTCGCCGTCCACAGACCCGCGCACTTTTCCACCGGCTCCACCCACAGGCGCGGTGGACAAAAAAGCGCCTCTGAGCTGCGCAAACGGGGTTATCCACGGTTTCCACAGCACCTACTACTACTACCCCCTTGAGTTACCGGGGAATTGGCTTCGAAGTGGGCGCTGTGTACAACTCGCCGCCGGGGCCCCGAGTGCCGCTCGGTACGACTTGACCCCGACACGCACCGACTGTCGGCGGCGTACGTCAGACTGGTCCCCGGCGAGAAGCCGACGACGAAGGCCAGCAGGGCGAGCGAGCAACAGCAGGAGGCGGTTCCGGTGAAGATCCGGGTGGAGCGCGATGTACTCGCGGAGGCGGTGGCCTGGGCTGCCCGCAGCCTTCCGGCCCGTCCGCCGGTGCCCGTTCTTGCGGGCCTGCTGCTCAAGGCCGAGGAAGGCACGCTGAGCCTCTCCGGCTTCGACTACGAGGTCTCGGCGCGGGTCTCGGTCGACGCGGAGATCGAGGAGCACGGCACCGTCCTCGTCTCCGGCCGACTGCTCGCCGACATCTGCCGCGCCCTTCCCAACCGGCCGGTGGAGATCTCCACAGACGGAGTCAGGGCGACTGTGGTCTGCGGCTCCTCCCGGTTCACCCTCCACACCCTTCCTGTGGAGGAGTACCCGGCGCTGCCGCAGATGCCGACCGCGACGGGCACCGTCCCCGGTGAGGTCTTCGCCTCCGCCGCGGCCCAGGTGGCCATTGCCGCGGGCCGTGACGACACGCTGCCCGTTCTCACCGGCGTACGGATCGAGATCGAGGGTGACCGGGTCACCCTGGCGTCCACCGACCGCTACCGGTTCGCGGTCCGTGAGTTCCTGTGGAAGCCGGAGGACCCGGAGGCATCCGCGGTCGCGCTGGTGCCCGCCAAGACGCTCCTGGACACGGCCAAGTCGCTGACCAGCGGTGACACCGTGACGCTCGCGCTGTCAGGGTCCGGCGCCGGTGAGGGCCTGATCGGTTTCGAGGGCGCGGGCCGGCGTACGACCACACGGCTTCTCGAAGGCGACCTGCCGAAGTACCGGACGCTCTTCCCGACCGAGTTCAATTCGATCGCCGTGATCGAGACGCCCGCTTTCGTCGAGGCCGTCAAGCGTGTCTCCCTCGTAGCCGAGCGGAACACCCCGGTGCGGCTCAGCTTCGAGCAGGGTGTGCTGATCCTGGAGGCCGGATCGAGCGACGACGCACAGGCTGTGGAGCGGGTCGACGCCAAGCTCGACGGCGACGACATCTCGATCGCCTTCAACCCGACCTTCCTGCTGGACGGTCTCAGCGCGATCGACTCCCCCGTCGCCCAGCTCTCCTTTACGACGTCGACCAAGCCCGCACTGCTCAGCGGCCGGCCTGCTCTCGATGCCGAGGCGGACGACGCCTACAAGTACCTGATCATGCCTGTGCGGCTGTCCGGCTGAGCCAGTCCGCGGCCGTACGTCTGAGCGGCTTACCCCGCAGGTGTGTACCGATGTCCCGGCGTACGCTCGGACGCGGGTACGAAACGCCACCACGTCACTAAGGATCTTCTGATGGAGCTCGGTCTCGTCGGCCTCGGCAAGATGGGCGGGAACATGCGCGAGCGCATCCGCCGCGCTGGTCACACCGTCATCGGTTACGACCGCAACCCGGATGTAGCCGATGTCCACAGCCTGGAAGAGCTTGTGGGCAAGCTCAAGGGCCCGCGCGTCGTGTGGGTCATGGTCCCGGCAGGTGCCGCGACCCAGTCCACCGTCGACGAGCTGGCCGGCCTGCTCTCCCCGGGGGATGTCGTCGTGGACGGGGGCAACTCGCGCTGGACCGACGACGAGAAGCACGCCGTCGAGCTGGGCATCAAGGGCATCGGCTTTGTGGACTGCGGTGTCTCCGGTGGCGTCTGGGGTCTGGAGAACGGCTATGCGCTGATGTACGGCGGCGACGCGGAGAACGTCGCGAAGGTGCAGCCGGTCTTCGACGCGCTCAAGCCCGAAGGAGAGTTCGGCTCGGTCCATGCGGGCAAGGTCGGCGCCGGCCACTTCGCCAAGATGGTCCACAACGGCATCGAGTACGCCATGATGCAGGCGTACGCCGAGGGTTGGGAGCTCCTGGAGAAGGTCGACTCCGTCACCGATGTGCGCGAGGTCTTCCGCTCCTGGCAGGAGGGTACGGTCATCCGTTCCTGGCTGCTCGACCTCGCTGTCAACGCACTGGACGACGACGAGCACCTGGACCAGCTCCGTGGTTTCGCCGCCGATTCGGGCGAAGGACGCTGGACGGTCGAGGCCGCCATCGACAACGCGGTTCCGCTGCCCGCGATCACTGCGTCGCTTTTCGCCCGCTTCGCCTCGCGTCAGGACGACTCTCCGCAGATGAAGATGATTGCCGCACTGCGCAACCAGTTCGGTGGCCACGCGGTCGAGAACAAGAAGTAAGCCAGCAGCAGGGAAGGTCGGCGCACGGTCATGCACGTCACGCACCTGTCGCTGGCCGACTTCCGCTCGTACGCCCGGGTCGAGGTGCCTCTCGATCCGGGCGTCACCGCGTTTGTGGGTGCCAACGGCCAGGGCAAGACGAACCTCGTCGAGGCGGTGGGCTATCTAGCGACTCTCGGCAGCCATCGGGTCTCCTCCGATGCGCCGCTGGTACGGATGGGAGCCGACCGGGCTGTGATCCGTGCCGCGGTCGCTCAGGGCGAGCGGTCTCAGCTCGTCGAGCTGGAACTCAATCCGGGCCGGGCCAACAGGGCCCGGATCAACCGCTCTTCGCAGGTCCGGCCGCGCGATGTCCTGGGGATCGTCCGGACTGTGCTTTTCGCGCCCGAGGATTTGGCCCTGATCAAAGGTGACCCGGGTGAGCGCCGCCGGTTCCTGGATGAGCTGATCACGGCGCGTTCGCCACGGATGGCCGGGGTGCGCTCCGACTACGAGCGAGTGCTGAAGCAGCGCAATACGCTCCTGAAGTCCGCGGCGATGGCCCGCAGGCACGGCGGCAGGTCCATGGACATGTCCACCCTCGATGTCTGGGACCAGCATCTGGGGCGTGTGGGGGCTGAGTTGCTGGCTCAGCGGCTCGACCTGATTTCGACGTTGCAGCCGTTGGCCGACAAGGCGTACGAGCAGGTGGCCCCCGGTGGCGGGCCGGTTGTACTGGAGTACCGGAGCTCGCTGGGTGAAGGGATCGAACCGGTTCAGTCGAAGGACGAGCTGTACGAGCATCTGATCGCCGCCCTGGTGGGGGTCCGTAAGCAGGAGATCGAGCGCGGCGTGACCCTGGTCGGCCCGCACCGCGACGACCTGGTGCTGAAGCTCGGCCGACTGCCGGCCAAGGGGTACGCCAGCCACGGTGAGTCCTGGTCGTATGCGCTGGCGCTGCGGCTGGCTTCGTACGATTTGCTGCGGGCCGAGGGCAATGAGCCGGTGCTTGTGCTCGACGATGTCTTCGCGGAGCTGGACGTGCGGCGCAGGGAGAGGCTTGCCGAGCTGGTGGCGCCCGGGGAACAGGTGCTGGTCACGGCGGCAGTGGACGACGACGTGCCGGGTGTCCTGGCGGGCGTGCGGTTCGCGGTCTCAGACGGGGCGGTGGACCGGGTATGAGCGGATCCTCCCTTCCGGGCGAGGACGGCGGGGAACCGAGCGGTTCCGGCTCCGCCCTTCCACCGGGGCCTGAGCCGGCGAAGGTACCGGAGTCCTCGGGGATCGACCTGGCACGGGTCGCCTTGCGGGCTGCCAAGGAGCAGGCGAAAGCACGGGGTGCGGCCGCGCAGCAGAAGAAGCAGGCCAAGCGCGGTGGACTGCGCTCGGGTGCGCGGGCTGACGGGCGGGACCCCCTGCCGCTGGGCGCCGCCATCAACCGGCTGATCACTGAGCGTGGCTGGGAGACACCGGCCGCAGTGGGCGGGGTGATGGGCCGCTGGCCGCAGATCGTGGGCGAGGACCTCGCGAACCACTGCGTCCCCCAGCGCTACGACGAGGACGCCCGGGTGCTGACCGTGCAGTGCGATTCGACAGCATGGGCCACGCAGCTGAGGCTGCTGGCGCCGCAACTGGTGGCCCGGCTGAACGCGGATTTGGGTCATGGCACGGTGAAGCTGCTGAAGGTTCTTGGGCCGGGCGGGCCGCCACGGCGGTTCGGACCGCTGCGGGCACCTGGGAGCAAGGGGCCGGGCGATACGTACGGCTGATGTCGGCGAGGCCTTCCCCCTGGCGTCGTTTCCCCACCGGCGGCCTCTGTGCAGCTCGACCGAAATGTGTGCTGTTTCACGTGAAACAGCACACATTGGGATCGTGCTGGACGGAGCACCGCTCGGAGGGTGTCCCTCACCGTAGCGGGAGGTTGACAGCCCGAGGCGCAGAAAGCCCGCGTGAGCCTCTTGGAGCCCCTTCCTGGATATGGGGAGTCGTTCGGCGGCGGTTCAGGGCGGCACATGTGGACTCAGGTACCGGCAAACCCCCATTGATGTCTGCGCTACCGGTAGACTGAGAGACAATCCCGCGTCTCGCGGAACATGTCGAACGACGCAGCCGCTCCTGCCTGCCCTGGAGAGGCCTGTGCTGTGCCAGAAAGGGCGCTTCGTGGCCGATTCCGGCAACCCCAATGAGATCCCCCCGTCCACTGTCGGTGAGCACGGCGAGGTAACCGCCTCGTACGACGCCAGCGCGATCACTGTCCTTGAGGGGCTGGACGCGGTCCGCAAGCGGCCCGGCATGTACATCGGCTCGACCGGTGAGCGCGGACTCCATCATCTGGTGTACGAGGTCGTCGACAACTCGGTCGACGAGGCCCTGGCCGGACACGCGGACACCATCGACGTCACGATCCTCGCCGATGGCGGGGTGCGCGTGGTCGACAACGGCCGCGGTATCCCGGTCGACATCGTGCCCTCGGAGAACAAGCCGGCCGTCGAGGTCGTCCTGACCGTGCTGCACGCCGGTGGCAAGTTCGGCGGCGGCGGTTACGCCGTCTCCGGTGGTCTGCACGGTGTCGGTGTGTCCGTCGTCAACGCTCTCTCCGCCAAGGTCTCGGTGGATGTCAAGCGTGACGGCTACCGCTGGACGCAGGACTACAAGCTTGGTGTCCCGACGGCGCCGCTGGCCCGTAACGGGGCAACGGAGGAGAGCGGCACCACCGTCACCTTCTGGGCCGACGGGGACATCTTCGAGACGACCGAGTACTCCTTCGAGACGCTGTCGAGGCGTTTCCAGGAGATGGCGTTCCTCAACAAGGGCCTCACCCTGACGCTGACCGACGAGCGCGAGTCGGCGAAGGCGACGGCGGGCGCGGACACCGTGGGAGACATCGCGGAGGAAGAGCAGGTCCGCACCGTCACGTACCACTACGAGGGCGGCATCGTCGACTTCGTGAAGTACCTCAACTCGCGCAAGGGTGAGCTCATCCACCCGACCGTGATCGACGTCGAGGCCGAGGACAAGGAGCGCCTCCTCTCGGCCGAGATCGCGATGCAGTGGAACTCGCAGTACAGCGAAGGCGTGTACTCCTTCGCGAACACGATCCACACGCATGAGGGCGGCACCCACGAGGAGGGCTTCCGGGCCGCTCTGACGGGCCTGGTCAACCGCTACGCACGCGAGAAGAAGCTGCTGCGCGAGAAGGACGACAACCTCTCCGGCGAGGACATCCGCGAGGGTCTGACGGCGATCATCTCGGTCAAGCTGGGCGAGCCGCAGTTCGAGGGCCAGACGAAGACCAAGCTGGGCAACACGGAGGCGAAGACCTTCGTGCAGAAGGTCGTCTACGAGCACCTCACGGACTGGTTCGACCGGAACCCGAACGAGGCCGTCGACATCATCCGCAAGGCCATCCAGGCGCAGACGGCACGGGTAGCGGCACGTAAGGCCCGTGACCTGACCCGGCGCAAGGGCCTGCTGGAGAGTGCCTCGCTGCCGGGCAAGCTCAGCGACTGCCAGTCGAACGATCCGACGAAGTGCGAGATCTTCATCGTCGAGGGTGACTCCGCCGGTGGTTCGGCGAAGTCCGGGCGCAACCCGATGTACCAGGCGATCCTGCCGATCCGAGGCAAGATCCTGAACGTCGAGAAGGCGCGGATCGACAAGATCCTCCAGAACACCGAGGTCCAGGCGCTGATCTCGGCGTTCGGTACCGGGGTCCACGAGGACTTCGACATCGAGAAGCTGCGCTACCACAAGATCATTCTCATGGCAGACGCCGACGTCGACGGTCAGCACATCAACACGCTGCTTCTGACGTTTCTCTTCCGGTTCATGCGGCCGCTGGTCGAGGCCGGGCACGTGTATCTGTCGCGCCCGCCGCTGTTCAAGATCAAGTGGGGCCGGGACGACTTCGAGTACGCGTACTCGGACACGGAGCGGGATGCTCTGGTCGAGCTCGGCAAGCAGAACGGCAAGCGGGTCAGGGACGACTCGATCCAGCGCTTCAAGGGTCTTGGTGAGATGAACGCCGAGGAACTGCGCATCACCACGATGGACGTGGACCACCGGGTGCTCGGCCAGGTGACTCTGGACGACGCGGCACAGGCAGACGATCTGTTCTCGGTGCTGATGGGCGAGGACGTCGAGGCACGGCGCTCGTTCATTCAGCGCAACGCCAAGGACGTCCGGTTCCTCGACATCTGAGTCGGTCTCGGTTGACCGCACTGAAAGGACTTTGACCAGCAATGGCCGACGAGAATCCCCCCGTGATGCCCGAACAGCCGCCCGCTGTCCCCGGCATCGGTATGCGTGTCGAGCCGGTGGGGCTCGAAACGGAGATGCAGCGTTCGTATCTCGACTACGCGATGTCCGTCATCGTGTCCCGTGCGCTGCCGGATGTGCGGGACGGTCTGAAGCCCGTCCACCGCCGGGTGCTGTACGCGATGTACGACGGCGGCTACCGGCCCGAGAAGGGCTTCTACAAGTGCGCCCGTGTCGTCGGTGACGTCATGGGCACCTACCACCCGCACGGCGACTCCTCGATCTATGACGCCCTGGTCCGGCTGGCCCAGCACTGGTCGATGCGTATGCCGCTGGTTGACTCGAACGGGAACTTCGGCTCTCCCGGCAACGACCCGGCCGCCGCGATGCGGTACACCGAGTGCAAGATGATGCCCCTGTCCATGGAAATGGTCAGGGACATCGACGAGGAGACGGTCGACCACCAGGACAACTACGACGGCCGTAACCAGGAGCCGGTGGTTCTCCCGGCCAGGTTCCCCAACCTGCTGGTCAACGGCTCGGCAGGTATCGCGGTCGGCATGGCCACCAACATTCCTCCGCACAACCTGCGCGAGGTGGCGGCCGGCGCCCAGTGGTACCTGGAGAACCCGGAGGCTTCGCACGAGGACCTCATGGACGCTCTGCTGGAGCGCATCAAGGGCCCGGACTTCCCGACCGGCGCACTGGTCGTGGGGCGCAAGGGCATCGAGGAGGCGTACCGAACCGGGCGCGGCTCCATCACGATGCGTGCTGTGGTCGCGGTCGAGGAGATCCAGAACCGCCAGTGCCTGGTCGTCACGGAGCTTCCGTACCAGACCAACCCCGACAACCTCGCGCAGAAGATCGCCGACCTGGTGAAGGACGGCAAGGTCGGCGGGATCGCCGACGTCCGGGACGAGACGTCCTCGCGTACGGGTCAGCGCCTTGTCGTCGTGCTGAAGCGTGACGCGGTCGCCAAGGTCGTGCTGAACAACCTCTACAAGCACACCGATCTCCAGTCGAACTTCAGCGCCAACATGCTGGCCCTGGTCGACGGTGTACCGCGCACCCTCTCGATCGACGCGTTCATCCGGCACTGGGTGACGCACCAGATCGAGGTCATCGTCCGGCGCACCAGGTTCCGGTTGCGAAAGGCCGAGGAGCGCGCCCACATCCTGCGTGGTCTGCTCAAGGCGCTGGACGCGATCGACGAGGTCATCGCGCTGATCCGGCGCAGCCAGACGGTCGATGTCGCGCGCGAGGGCCTGATGGGCCTGCTGGAGATCGACGAGATCCAGGCGAACGCGATCCTGGAGATGCAGCTGCGCCGACTGGCCGCACTGGAACATCAGAAGATCACGGCCGAGTACAACGAGCTCCAGGCGAAGATCAACGAGTACAACGCGATCCTGGTCTCGCCCGAGCGGCAGCGGCAGATCGTCAGCGAGGAGCTGGCGGTCATCGTCGACAAGTTCGGCGACGACCGGCGGTCGAAGCTGGTGCCCTTCGACGGTGACATGTCCATCGAGGACCTGATCGCCGAAGAGGACATTGTCGTCACCATCACGAACGGTGGTTACGTCAAGCGCACCAAGACCGAGGACTACCGCTCGCAGAAGCGCGGCGGCAAGGGCGTGCGGGGCACGAAGCTGAAGCAGGACGATATCGTCGACCACTTCTTCGTCTCGACAACCCACCACTGGCTTCTGTTCTTCACGAACAAGGGCCGGGTGTACCGGGCGAAGGCCTACGAACTCCCGGACGCTGGCCGCGACGCGCGCGGCCAGCACGTCGCCAACCTGCTGGCGTTCCAGCCGGACGAGCAGATCGCGCAGATCCTGGCGATCCGTGACTACGACGCGGCGCCATATCTGATCCTCGCCACCAAGGGCGGCCTGGTGAAGAAGACACCGCTCAAGGACTATGACTCGCCCCGTTCTGGCGGCGTCATCGCGATCAATCTGCGGGAGACCCCGGACGGCAGCGATGACGAGCTGATCGGTGCCGAGCTGGTGTCGGCCGAAGACGATCTGCTGCTGGTCAGCAGGAAGGCTCAGTCGATCCGCTTCACGGCGACGGACGACGCGCTGCGGCCCATGGGACGCGCGACATCCGGTGTGAAGGGCATGAGTTTCCGCGAGGGCGACGAACTGCTCTCGATGAATGTCGTCAGGCCGGGTACTTTCGTGTTCACTGCCACTGACGGCGGGTACGCCAAGCGGACCCCCGTCGACGAGTACCGCGTCCAGGGCCGCGGCGGTCTGGGTATCAAGGCCGCCAAGATCGTGGAGGACCGGGGCTCGCTGGTCGGCGCGCTGGTGGTCGAGAGTACGGATGAAATCCTCGCCATCACGCTCGGCGGCGGTGTGATTCGTACGCGAGTCAATGAAGTCAGGGAGACGGGCCGTGACACCATGGGCGTCCAACTGATCAACCTGGGCAAGCGCGATGCCGTGGTCGGTATCGCTCGCAACGCCGAGGCCGGCCGCGAGGCCGAAGAGATTGACGCGGTCGACGGCGAGGCGGATGCGGTCGACAGTGGTTCGGTCGACGCTGAAACGGTCGAAGCGGTAGTCGAAGGCACCGAGCCTTCGGCAGGGGAGCACGAGGAGTAGAACGTGAGTGGAGCCACGGGCGACGGAGCGGCCGCTTCCGGAGCCGGAGCACGCAGTGCCCGTGGCCCTGCCGCGGACTCTCAAGGGGGAACGGTGACGGACACGCGTGGGGCGCAGCCGCAGTACGAGTCACAGCCGTACCAGCCTCCGCAGGCCTACCCGTCGCCGTCGGCCGGGGGTACGCAGCCAGGAGTACGTCGGCCCCGGACGGGGGCTCGTACGACTCCCCGCACGCGGAAGGCCCGGCTGCGGGTGGCCAAGGCCGATCCGTGGTCGGTCATGAAGGTCAGCTTCCTGTTGTCCATCGCGCTGGGCGTCTGCACCATCGTGGCGGCCGCGGTGCTGTGGATGGTCATGGACGCCATGGGAGTCTTCTCGACCGTGGGCGGGACCATCAGCGAGGCCACTGGCTCAAGTGATGGCAGCGGCTTCGATCTTCAGTCGTTCCTGTCGCTGCCGCGGGTGCTGCTGTTCACGTCGGTCATCGCGGTGATCGATGTGGTGCTGGCCACAGCACTGGCGACGCTGGGCGCCTTCATCTACAACCTGTCGGCCGGGTTTGTCGGCGGTGTCGAGCTGACCCTCGCCGAGGACGAGTAGAGGCTCAGCTATCGATTTTGGGACTGGCCCTGGAGTGCGCTAATCTTCAGGGGCAGCGCGGGGCTATAGCTCAGTTGGTTAGAGCGCATCCCTGATAAGGATGAGGCCACAGGTTCAAATCCTGTTAGCCCCACCGCGAAGATCGGCCCGGACAGTTTTTCTGTCCGGGCCGACTGCATTAACGGGCCCGATAGTTGGACGAGAACTAGGTCACCGATCGGTATCGGCCAGTGTGTATAGTCGGCCGCCAGAAGTCCCTTACGTCAAGGAAAGACGAGGTAGCGCGGTGAAGAAGCTTCTCCTGGTCGCACTGGCCGCCATTGGCGGGCTCCTCGTGTACCGCCAGATCCAGGCGGATCGCGCCGAGCAGGATCTGTGGACGGAGGCGACTGACTCCGTGCCCGCAGGTTCGGGTGTGTGAGACACAGCGTCTTGAATGCAGGGCCCCGGCCGTTTTTGCGGCCGGGGCCCTGTCGCGTTCGCACTGTGACGCCGGATCCCTGCTTCGCCTCGCAATCATGACGCGCTGTGTGGGCCGTGCGGGCCCGAGGGGGCTTCTCTGGCCTCGCGGGCGGCTCCTTGTGGGGGTGAGCTGTCGGGCGCCCTCCTCCTGGCTCCTGCGGAGGCGCAGACCCGGGTCCGGGTCTCCGATCCTGACGCTGATGTTTCACGTGGAACAACGAACTGACCGACGGCGGAGGGGGAGGGCGGGAACCGCAAGGACTATTCAGCTGCACGCAGACAACGTGATGAGGGACGGGGCAGGATGGGCCGGGACGGCGCTCGTTGCCGCGGTCGCCGGTGGCCCTCGCGATGCTGGTGATCTTGAGGCTGGTCTTTTGGGCGGGGCGGCGCCTGGCTGCCAGGCGGACGACGGGGGGAATCAGGTGAAAAGGCGGCGCAGCTTGGGTCGGGTCGCGCTGGCCGCAGTGGCGGCGGTGTGCTCGGTGGGGGCGTTTCCGGGTCAGGCGGCGGCTGGGGGTGAGCCCGGTCCGTACGCCTTCGATCGGCATGCGACGACGGTGGCGGGAGCTGTGGCCAGCACCGATGCGAAGCCGCTCAAGGCGGGTTCGACCTACCACTCCTCGATCAAGCCGGGTGGCCAGCTCTACTACCAGGTCGCACTGGACGCCACATCCGACGCTTACGTCTCCGCCGTGGCTGTGCCCAGACTCGCGCCACAGGAGAAGGTCGACTACGCCGACGGCATCAAGGTGTCCCTCCAGGACCTCAAGGGGAACTCCTGCGGGAATGACAACGACGCGGTGTTCGGCGCTGCCGAGTACCCCCGGCCGATCGCTGCTCATGCCACGCGCACAGTCAAGAAGGACGGCATCTCCTGCCAGTCGGCGGGGCCGTACTACGTGCTGATCGAGAGGACCACCAAGGGCAGCTCCGCCCAAGACGAGTGGGGGCTGGAGATCCGCGTCGATTCGGAGCCCGGACTGAAGGCCGGCTCGGCGGGCCCGACGGAGGCACCAACCAGCTGGCCGTCTGCATCGCCCGTCCCGCCGGCGGGCACGGCACAGCAGGCCGAGGGCGGTACAGGGTTCAATGATGCTGTCGCGCTGAAGCCCGGTGTGTGGGACGACCGGATCAAGCCCGGTCAGACCCGTTTCTACCGGGTGCCGGTCGGCTGGGGGCAGCAGCTCTTCGCCAGCGCCGATCTCGGCAGCTCCACGGGTAGCGGCTTCGTTGCCAGCGCCCTCAACGTGCAGTTGTACAACCCGGTACGGTCCGCGGTCACCACGGCCTACACGGTGTACGACGGGAAGCCGAAGTCGGCCACGTCGGATCCGCTGCCACCGGTGGCCTACCGGAATCGGTACAGCGTGCGCGACGAGGTCAGCGGGATGCGACTTGCCGGGGACTACTATTTCGCGGTCACCCTCAGCCCGGACGTCGCGAAGAGCTTCGGGGAGAAGGAGTACGGACTGACGCTGAGGATGAGCGTCAAGGGGATGGAGGGGCCGCCGCCGGCGTACGCGGGCGCGGCGCCCCATTACGGAACATCGGCCGGTGAAGACGCGGGCCACGGAGCCATGAAGCTGGTGGGGATCGCCGGGATCAGTGCGGGCACGGTACTGGTGCTGGGACTCGGCGTGTGGATGCTGATCGCGAGGCAGCGCGCCGGAATGATGGCCCAGGAGCCGGAACGGCAGTTCCCGGCGCAGTACGGGCCGCCTTCCGCCTGGTAGTCCGACTATGCGGGGCCGTACCGCGGTGCGGTGGGCGCAGTGGTCATTTACCGGCCCCGGTGGCTCCGGGGTCAGCTCTGCGTCAGCGCCCAAATGCCCACGGCGAAGCAGATCAGCGCGATCACCAGGACCGGGACCGTCACCTTCGGGGGTGGTCCCGGGTGTATGCGGGAGACCGGCACCGACTGGGTGGGAACCTGCGAGGGCTGAGCGGTGTACCTACCAGTGTGGGGTTGTTCGTGCAGGGCCCGACCAGGAAGGGGGGAGCTCGCATGCGGGATCGTGGGGGTGGCTGCGGGCGTCGATGCCGGTGCTGGGCCGGCAGCCGGCTCGGGAGGCGGGGCAAGGTGGAAGCTGCCTGTTTCCGACATGGCAGGGCCCTGGGGCTGCTGCTGGTGGGGTACGGGCTGCTGTTCGGTCTGGGGGTGGGCCGGTACCTCTGGTTGCGTCGTCGCCTGCCCTACCGGGGGCTGGGACGCGGTTCTGTGTTGCGACTCGGATCCTTGGTGAGATCCGAGCTGGTGAGGAGGGTCGTTCTGTTTCCGGACGGGGCCTTCGGGGCCGAATCCGCTGGGCAGTGGGCCGATCTGGTCGGAGACCTCGACGGGCGCCTCTCCGGGGCCTGGTTCGGCCAGCAGTTCCGCTGCAGTGGCCAGCGCCTTGCGGGCACCGTTCGCCGTACGGAACCGTGCTTGGGGGTCTGGCTGGAGCAGTCCAGCGAGCACCTGCCACAGCGGCTCGGGGATGCCCTGGGGTGCGCCCGGCGTGCCGTGGGCCGCGAAGTACTCCACCAGGGCTCTGGAGTCCGGTCGGGCGCCCTGCAGCAGATAGAGCGCGACCAGGCCGACGGCGAACAGGTCAGCTGTGAAGTCCGGTTCGGCACCGAGCATCTGCTCCGGCGCGAAGTAGCCGGGCGTCCCCACCACATAGTTGTTCTCAGTGAGGCGGGGCTCGCCCTTGCGCATCGAGATGCCGAAGTCGGACAGCCGCAGATGCGGCCGCCCGGCCCCGGTGGCTTCCATCAGAATGTTCGCAGGCTTGATGTCGCGGTGTACGACGCCTTCCGCATGGACGGCAGCAAGCCCGGCCAGCAGTTGGTCGAGCAGCGTGCAGACGAACCGTGCCGGCAGCGGACCGTAGTCACCGATGACTTGGGCGAGCGAACCTCCGCACACCAGTTCCATGGTGAACAGCACCTGGTCGTCGTCCGCGGCCCAGCTGGCGGGGGCGAGTACATGAGGGTGGTCGATGCGCAGTGCCTGTTCGCGCACGAAGCGCAGCAGGGTGTGTGCGTCGCTCTGCTGGAGGACTTTGGCCGCCACATAACGACGCCTGCGATGGTCCCACGCACGCCAGACCGCCCCGACGCCCCCGCGGCCGATCGGGTCGACCAGTTCGTACCGCCCGGCGAAGACCTCACCCATGCGCTGTACCCATGTCCTGTGCCCGCCCCCTGTCAGCTGGGCCTCAGCCAGCTGAGCCTCGGCTTCAGCTCTGGTGCGCCTCGTAGTGCGAGACCGCCTCCGCGGTGCGCCCGGCGCCGTACACCCTGAGGAACTCTGCCAGTTCGGGGTGGGTCGGGGTGAGGGCGTTCGCCGCGTCGATGATGTCGCCGGCAGCCGATACGGAGCGCAGCAGTGACTGGATCTCGCGCACCACGCGGCGCACGGTGGGCGCGCCCGTCGTGGATGCGGTCTGACCCGTGGTGGAGAGGACGGAGCCGCCCTGGGACTTCTTGATCTCTTCCATCCGATCCGTTGCCTCGCCCGCGCTGACGCTCCCGTCGGCGACCAGGCCGGAAAGCTCCTGAAGTGCCTGGACCCGCTGGACCACGGCCGGATTTCCGATCTTGGCGCGCTGGCCGCTCATCAGCTGGGACAGCATGGGCGCGGACAGCCCGAGCACTGCGGCGAGACGGGCCTGATTGAGGCCCAGATCATCGATGAGGCGACGGAAGAGCGCCCCCAGCGGCTCTCCGTACCAACTGCGCTGAAGGTCTCTCGCTCTCGCGGTTGCCTCTTGTTGTGCTGCGTCCATTGCGTCTCCCCATCGCTTCCCCAGGCGGCGGCTTCGCTGCCGCGAACCTCCTCGTGCATCCTACGGAGAGTGGTCACTGACCGGGAGTCCCAATCCTTTTGTGAGATCGCCCCTGTGACCCGCTACTCTTGTTCTCGCACCAACCCGTTACGGGGCCTTAGCTCAGTTGGTAGAGCGCTGTCTTTGCATGGCAGATGTCAGGGGTTCGACTCCCCTAGGCTCCACACGTAAGCCCCTCCTGACCTGCGGAAATGCTGGTCAGGAGGGGCTTTGCCCGTTGGTGTTGCCGTTGATTCGGGCGTGGCAGGGGCCGCCGGTGCCCGGATGTGCGTTTCAGCCCTTTCTGCGGGCTCCATCCGGCCAGACGACGTCCACCGGGATTCCCCTGGCCCGTGCTGCGAGGACCACGTCGGCGGTGCCGCCGCCCTTTCCGCTCGGGGGTTCCCCGTTCCAGACCGCCACGAGGCGGTCGGCGCGTTCCAGGAGCAGCGCGTTGGCAGCGGCGTAGGCCGCACGGCCGGCGGATTCCTCAGGGATGACGACGACGTCGTCAGATGCGTCCAGGAGGCGGTCGAAGAGGCGGGTATGGCCGGGACGGACGGTCTTCCTGCGGTAGTCCCGGGAGGGAATGACGATGGCCAACCGGCCGCCGGTGGCCAGGACGGCCTCGGCAAACAGGGAGTCGGCGCCCTCCGCGATGCAGGAGATCCCGACCAGTGGGCCGAACGCGGCGTAGGAGTGGAGCAGTTCCTTCAGCGCGGTACGGATCAGGGGCACGGTGTCCTCGGTCAGATCCATGTGACCGGTAACCGCGATTACCGTTACTCCCACAGTCGCACTCCCGTATTCGACAGCAGGCGGCGGATCCTACCCCGGCCATCAGCCCGGTCAGCCCACTCCGCCCGGCCAGTAGGCCGCTCAGCCACGTCACGGTGACAGCGGCCACGGGTAGCGTGCCGGGAAGCTACGGCCCGAGAGTTCCTGTTCGGTCGTTCGGAGTGCGGCGGCGAGCGCTCCCTGGAAGAAGCGCGCGGAGCCCCTTCGACCCAGTCTGCGCTTGACGTACCACCAGCGCAGCACCGGAGTGTCTCCAGGGCGAGTCCGGCAGTACTTCACCACCTGGGTCCGCTCGTGGAGGGTCAGCTCCAACTGGTGGACGAGGAGGGTGCTGACGTCGTCGACGGAGCCCGCGAAACCTTCGAGAGCGGCCGTGATCACGCAGGCGTCCAGGAACGCCCGCGGGTACTCCGCCTTGTACAGCTGGGCCGGTGGCAGTACCAGCACCAGTCGCGTCTGGAGCTCGTGCTGGGTGATCTGGTCGATCTCCCATCTCAGGGCGTCGCGGATCCCCTGTCCCGGAGGCAGGATCAGGACGATGGAATGCGCGCGGCGGATGAGGGTCCGTACCGCCCCCTGCCACTGGTCGTGGGGCGAGCGCATCCAGACCGGCCCCGGCGGCGCCAGCCGGCGGTCCTGGTCGACCAGCGCGTAGGTCTTCAGCCCGAGAGCCTTCCGGGCGCTGCGGGCGACCGCCTGCTCCATGGTGGAGGCGCCGAACCAGGCGTGAGACAGGGCGACTTCGCCGTCACTGCCGAACGGCCGCAGGATCAGGCAGTACTCCTCGTCGGACCCGACCAGCGGACCGAGGACCTCCTGAAACATCTGCGTCTGTGTGGTGCGCCGGTAGCGCCCCCAGGTGAGGGCGATGGGAATGGCGATCAGGGCGACGTAGACCAGGGGACGCACGAATGTCAGCGGATCGAAGTAGCCGCCGTACTGCCGGTGCAGCGACAGCAGTTTCAGCCCGAGGGCCAGGAGGACGCCGACACCCATGAGTATGAGCACCCCGCCACCACGGATGCCGCGCCATAACTTGTGGCCCCGCATGGAGACGAACGTAGCGCACCCGAGCAACTACGGTCCATGAACAGGTCACATCGCGATACCGGCCACGAAGGCCATGAGGTAGGAGACCGCGAAGATGACCGGCACCCACTGCTCGACGTGGGTCAGCGGCAGATATCTGCGCCAGTCCAGTCCGTTGCCCAGGGCTCCCCACTCCGCCCGGGAGTAGGCAAAGGCCGGCAGCTTCGCTTCCAGGGCCCCGATCACCTCGTACTTGGCTGTATTGAGCTGTCGGTAGGAGCGCACCATCACCCACCACGCCGCGCACTGCGCGAACAGGATCAGCAGCCCGGACGTCAGTATCCAGACGGAGGTACCGGCCAGGGCATGGCCCGAGAGCGCGGCCACCACGGCCACGACAGCGCTGTTGAGTGACAGAAAGAAGGTGTTGGTGAGATTGCGCCGGGCGCTGACTCGGTCAGCCATCTCCACGCAGAGTTTGTACTGTTCGAGTATCGCTTGCTGATACCGGTCCTTGGCCCGGGAGTAGTCAGAGGCGTCGATGTCGGTGTTCCACAGTGCATCCCCGATGTCACTCATGCCTTCAGCATGACGAAGGCATGAGACCTTGTCACCGGCCACGGCTGCTCCGGCAGGCTGACGGGCGACGACGGAGCCACCAGCGGTACTGGGGAGGTGGCCCAGGCAGCTCAGTTACGGGTGATGGGGCCTGGACCTCGCAACTGCTGAGCGGTGTGACCGTGCTGGCGAGCACCGTTGCGGGTGTCCCTCTTCGCCTTCCATCCCGCCCGGCATCTGCACAACTGCCTTATGCGGCACGGTGAGTGGGAAGTCGCGGCGCTCGTCGCCCGGCCTGCCCCACGGACACGGAGCCGCCCGGCCGTCCCGGTGCCCCGGGACGCTCCCCGCGCACTTCGGCTGGTTCGGGGCCGGTCCGGTGTCGATGGGTGTGTTTCACGTGAAACGGTGACGACGTACAGGTACGGTCCTGCCGTTCCACGGACCCCCGGTCCTGTCCTCGCACGCGTGCGGGGCGCCAGGAGAGATGAGTCTCCTGACGCCCCGCACGCTCGCGTCTGTCGGCCCGATGATGGCGCCGCCCGCCGGCTCAGTCCCGAGGGTCGTCCCGCTCCTGGTCTTCCTCCTCGGCCTTGGCCTGCTTGGCCTTGACCTCGGGGTCCAGTGCCTCGGAGCTGCCGTCGACCGCGCTGAGCGGCGGCCGCCGGTCAGCGACCTCGGTGGGCGCGGGCGGCTCGACCAGCCAGTCGGGATTCGCCTGCTTGTCCCACCACTTCCAGGCGGCGAACGCACCTCCGGCGACGACGCCGAGCACGATGACGCCCTTGGCCAGCCGCCCCGCCTTCGCGCACCGCTGCTGCCTTCTGACCAGCTTCTGGATCTGCTTCGCGGAGACCTGCCCGCGCAGCGCCGCGAAGGCGGCCGCGCTGGCGGCCGCACTGCGGGCCGCTGCCTCCTCGCGGACGGGCTGGGCCGCCGCCACGGCCTGCTCCACCCTCGGTGCGAGCTGGCACTGCGCCTGCCGGGCCGCCTTGGCTGCACGCTGCGCCGCCGCGTCGACCTTCGGCGGTACATGAGTGAGGGCCTGGTCGACGTGGGGTGCGAGCCGCGCGTCGTACTGAGTGCGGGCCTGCTGTGCTGCCAGCGAGACCTTCGGGGCCAGCCGTACACGAGCTTCGTTGGCGTAATGCGTGGCCTGTTCCTTGGCCGTTCCGGCGTAGGGCGCCACCACTTCCGCGGCGTGCAGCACGTTCTCCTTCGCCGTACCGGTCGCGGCGCGCACGCTGTCCATGCGGGTCACGGGTTCCTCCTCATCGGTGGCGTTCTGTCATTCGCCTTTCCACCCATTTCGAAATCATGCCTGTCCTGCGCCTTCACGGCACGTGAGATCAGGCATCCGGGTCAGGAAAGACGTAAACCGTCATTGTGGTGCAAGGGGGAGTTCTGTGGCCGACAATGCCACGGTTCGGGCCGGTGCGCGCCGGTTCGGCTGTCACCCGAGTGCTTTTCCCCTGCGTGGCGGCTCGGCGCTCCGCGTCCGTGCGAGGATCGGTGAACGTCAGAGAAGACTTACGGAAGGCACACCGTGGCCGAGCAGCTTTACGCCACCCTGAAGACCAACCACGGCGACATCGAGATTCGGCTGCTGCCGAACCACGCGCCGAAGACGGTCAGGAACTTTGTCGAGCTCGCTCAGGGAGAGCGGGAGTGGACCCACCCGGCCACCGGCAAGAAGTCCACGGACCGGCTCTACGACGGCACCGTCTTCCACCGCGTGATCAGTGGCTTCATGATTCAGGGCGGCGACCCGCTGGGCAACGGCACGGGTGGCCCCGGCTACGAGTTCGGTGACGAGTTCCACCCGGACCTGTCCTTCGACAAGCCGTACCTGCTCGCCATGGCCAACGCGGGACCGGGCACCAACGGCTCGCAGTTCTTCATCACGGTGCAGCCGACGACCTGGCTGACGCGCAAGCACAGCATCTTCGGCGAGGTCACCGACGCGGCGAGCCAGAAGGTCATCGACGAGATCATCACCACCCCGACCAACCCGCGCACCGAACGGCCGGTCCAGGACGTCGTCATCGAGACGGTGGTCGTCGAGACCCGCGACGGCGTCGCGACCCGGAAGAGCTGAACCGCGCGGCGGCCGGTGGAGGCCGCCCGAGCCCGCGGGCGCGGGAGCGGTGGGAGCAGAGAGCCCGTTGCCTCATCCGGTACGGGAACCACCCGCCCCGTTCGTCCGTATGACGAGCGGGGCGGGTGCAGTGCGTACGCGACCCGTACGAGACGAGGGAACCCGATGGAAGAGTTGCCAGGAGGCCCGGAGCGGCAGTCCGGGGCGGGCGGTCTGCCCCACTGCTACCGCCACCCCGGCGTGGAGACGGGCATCAGCTGTGTCCGCTGCGAGCGGCCGATCTGCCCGCAGTGCATGATCAGCGCCTCAGTCGGCTTCCAGTGCCCGGAGTGCGTGCGCGGGTCGGGCACGGGCAGCACCCCGGCCGCGGCGAGCCGGCCGCGCACCGTGGTGGGCGGAACGCTCACCGCCGACCCGCGCCTGCTCACCAAGATCCTCATCGGGATCAACGTCCTGGTGTTCATCATGCAGGTGGCGAACAACAACAGCTTCGACTCCAGTTTCGAGCTGGTGGGCCAGGCGCAGACCACACCGTTCGGGCCGCTGGTGGGCGTCGCCCAGGGGCAGTGGTACCGGCTGTTCACCGCGATGTTCATGCACGCCGGCTACGCGCACATCGGGTTCAACATGCTCAGCCTCTGGTGGATCGGCGGGCCGCTGGAGGCGGCGCTCGGCCGGGCCCGCTACATCGCGCTGTATCTGCTCTCCGGGCTGGCCGGCAGCGCCCTCACCTATCTCATCGCCTCGCCGACCGAGGCGTCGCTCGGCGCGTCGGGCGCCATCTTCGGGCTGCTGGGTGCGACCGGTGTCCTGATGAAGCGCATGAACTACGACATGCGGCCGCTCTTCGGCCTGCTCGTGGTCAACGTGATCTTCACCTTCACCGGCGGAATCGCCTGGCAGGCGCATCTCGGTGGCTTCGTCGCCGGGATCGTCATCGCGATCGGGATGGTGCACGCCCCGCGTGAGCGGCGGACGCTGCTGCAGTTCGGAACCTGTGCGCTGGTCCTGGCGGCGACCATCGGCATGGTGCTGGCCAGAACCGCGATGCTGACGTGAGCGGGCGGTCCTGACCTGAGCGGGTTGCCCCGGGAGCGGGCCCCGGTCTGAGCGGGCCGACCGTTGAACAGGCGCCGACTCCTCAGAGCTGCCCCCGGAGGCTGCCCGGAGCCACAGCGGGCCTGTTGCAGACCTGCTGTGGGCTAACTGCAGACCTGCAGTAGACCTGTACCGGGCCCAGTTGTCCACAGCGGGTGGCGGATCTTGTGCGTCCTGTGGGGAACAGCAGCGCCCCTTGCCGCTGACCTGGGTTTCCCCAGGAAGGGCAAGGGGCCGGCCACTGTTGTGGTATGGCGCCGAGTAGTCACACCGGCGTCAACGCCCGAAAGTTATCCACAGATCTTCTGAGTTTTCCCCGGCTGTGGATAGCGCTGTGGATAACTCTGGGGAGGGCTTGACGGGCACCAGGGGATGTGGGAGCCGGGACGGCTACTTCCACTGGGTCGAGACGCCGAAACCGCCCGCGATGAAGCCGAAGCCGACCACGATGTTCCAGTTCCCGAACGGCTTGATGGGCATATCGCCGTCGGTTACGTAAAAGACAACGATCCAGGCGAGTCCGATCAAGAAGAACGCCAGCATCACCGGGGCCACCCAGCTGCGATTGGTCAGCCTTATGGCAGTCGCCTGCTTCGTCGCGGGCGGCGGCGTGAAATCGGGCTTCTTGCGGATACGTGACTTCGGCACGAGGGGCTCTCCTGTCGATGCGCTGCGTGACCGCGCAGGGGGAACTGTGTAGGAAGTGCCGGGAGCGGGATGCGACGGGGCGCATTGCCTCCCCCGGGCGTCCGTTAGCGTAGTGCTTCCGGGGTGTGGAAGGAGATAAGGGTACGTTGAGCAATTCTGACGACTCTCCCACAGCGGCCGCCCGCCACCGCGACTGGAGGCCGGTCCGGGTCCTCACCGCAGCCGTCTTCGCGCTCGCCGGGCTCATTTTCGTGACCAGCTTCAATACCGCCAAGGGCACCGATATCCGCACCGATGCGTCGATGCTGAAACTCTCGGACCTCATCCAGGAGCGCAACGGCAAGAACAAGGAGCTCGGCGACTCCACTGCCGCCGTCCGCCGCGATGTCGACGCGCTCGCCCAGCGTGACGGAGGCGCCACGAAGAAGGAGGACGCCGGTCTCAAGGCCCTGGAGAGGTCCGCCGGTACGCAGAAGCTCAGCGGCTCCGCCGTCTCGGTCACGCTCGACGACGCCCCGCCGGACGCCACCGCCAACCCCGGCTACCCCGAACCGCAGCCCAACGACCTGGTCATCCACCAGCAGGACCTCCAGGCGGTGGTGAACGCCCTGTGGCAGGGCGGCGCCAAGGGCATCAAGGTCATGGACCAGCGGCTGATCACCACCAGCGCGGTGCGCTGCGTCGGCAACACCCTGCTCCTCCAGGGCCGCGTCTACTCGCCCCCGTACAAGGTGACGGCCGTCGGCAACCCGGACAAGCTGAAAAAGGCGCTCACGGCCTCCCCGGCGATCCAGAACTACCTGCAGTACGTGAAGGCGTACGGACTCGGCTGGAAAGTCGACGACTACCAGGCGGTGACTCTTCCCGGCTACTCGGGCACAGTGGATCTCCATTACGCAGAACCTGTGGGGTAGTTCCAGGGAGGCGGACGGCTGTGACGGTGCGACTGATCGTCAGGAGCTTCAGCGAACTCTGCATCACCGTGGGGGCGTTGATCGTGCTGTTCGTCGCATACCTGCTGTTCTGGACGGGTGTGAAAGCGGACAACGCCGCGGACCACCAGATCGACGACCTCCACCACCAGTGGGCCCGCAGCGCGGCCGCAACCCCCCACCCCGCAGCCGGCTCCGGCACCACAGCCCCGTCGAAAGCGAAGCCGGCCACCGCCCCCACCCCCGTCGCGTACCGCGCGGGCAAGCCCTTCGCGGTGATGTACATCCCCCGTCTCGGCCGGGACTGGAGCAGGCCCGTGCTGCAGAACACGGCCGTCGGGACGCTCCAGCGGGGCCTCGGCCACTACGCGGGGACCGCACGCCTCGGCGCTACGGGAAACTTCGCGGTCGCGGGACACCGGCGTACGTACGGCGACCCGTTCAAGGACTTCCCCAAGCTCCGGCCCGGCGACGCGGTGGTGCTGACCGACGGGACGACCTGGTTCACGTACCGCATCGACAAGAAGCCGTATCTGACCGTGCCGTCCGACACCGGGGTCATCGCTCCGGTACCGGTGAAGTCGGGTTTCCAGGGGGCCGGCCGCTATCTGACGCTCACCACGTGCGACCCGGAATGGGGCAGCAGCCACCGGCTCATCGCCTGGGGGCACCTCGACTCCACGCAGCCCGTGACGAAGGGCAAGCCGACCGCTTTGCGCGGGTGACCCACCGGCGCCTGCCCCGGCCCTCTACTCTGGTGCCCGTACCACGAACGGAAGGGACAGCATGTACGGCTGGATCTGGCGGCATCTGCCGGGCAACGTATGGCTCCGGGCGGTCATCTCGCTCGCGCTCGTGCTCGTTCTCGTCTACCTGCTCTTCCAGTACGTCTTCCCGTGGGCGGAGCCGCTGCTTCCGTTCAACGACGTGACGGTCGACCAGGGGATGGGGGCCGTGCGTTGAGCGCTCGCATCCTCGTTGTCGACAACTACGACAGCTTTGTGTTCAACCTGGTCCAGTACCTGTACCAGCTCGGCGCCGAGTGCGAAGTCGTGCGGAACGACGAGGTCACCCTCGCGCACGCGCAGGACGGCTTCGACGGTGTGCTGCTCTCCCCCGGCCCCGGGACGCCCGAACACGCCGGTATCTGCGTGGACATGGTGCGGCACTGCGCCGACACCGGGGTGCCCGTCTTCGGGGTCTGCCTGGGCATGCAGTCGATGGCTGTGGCGTACGGCGGTGTGGTGGACCGGGCGCCCGAACTGCTGCACGGCAAGACGTCGCCGGTGACGCACGAGGGGGCCGGTGTCTTCGCCGGGCTGCCTTCGCCCTTCACCGCGACCCGCTACCACTCACTGGCCGCCGAGCCCCGGACGGTGCCGCCCGAGCTCGCCGTCACCGCGTGGACCGCCGACGGCATCATCATGGGCCTGCGCCACCGGGAACTTCCGGTCGAGGGCGTGCAGTTCCACCCCGAGTCGGTGCTCACCGAGCACGGTCATCTGATGCTCGCCAACTGGCTGGTCCAGTGCGGCGACGAAGGCGCGGTCGGACGGTCGGCTGGGCTCGCGCCGGTGGTGGGCAAGGCCGCGGCGTGACGGCACTGCGCCCCGAACAGGACGGCTCGGGGGCGGCGGCGCCGGAACCACCGGGAGGGGCCGGGCCCGCGCGGCCGCCTGCCGGAGAGCCTGCCGGGGCGGCCGGCCCCGGTCGCCCCGGCCGGGAGTACGACCCCCTGACGGATCCGCTGCCGACCGGCGGGCCCGGTTCGCCCTGGTTCCGGGCGGAGGAGACGGCGCAGCGGCCGGCCGCGCAGGATCCGCCGCAGGACTGGTACGGGCGGGAGGCGGTGTACGAGCCGATAGCCCCGCCCACCCCCGCGACCCCGGTCCACCGGTCCGCAGCCGCGCCCGCGACCCCGGAGCCGTTCCCGGGCCCGGACGGGAGCACTGCCGTTTTTCCCGCCGTACGGGACGACGAGACCGTGGGCCTCCGGGTCGCAGGAGCCGCACCCGCGTCGTCCGCACCCGCGGGTGCGGACCTGCCCCCCGTGCCGACCGGCGGCCGTGCCGAGCGCCGCAAGGCCGCCAAGGGGCGGGGCCGCAAGAGCGCCGCGCCCGCCGAACCCGTCATCCCGGCCATCCCCCGTACCCGGATGGAGGCGCGCCTCGCGGCACGCGCCCTCAAGGACAGCCCCGCCGTCATCGCCAGCCGGGCGATCGGTGAGATCTTCATCAGCCTGGGTGTGCTGATGCTGCTGTTCGTCACGTACCAGCTCTGGTGGACGAACGTACGCGCCCATCAGGAGGCCAGCGGTACGGCCCACAGCCTCCAGGACAACTGGGCGAAGGGCGGCGACAAGAAGGGCGCGCCCGGCGCTTTCGAGCCCGGGCAGGGGTTCGCGATCATCCACATCCCCAAGCTGGACGTGGTCGTGCCGATCGCGGAGGGCGTCAGCAAGACCAAGGTGCTCGACCGCGGGATGGTCGGCCACTACAGCGAGGGCAAGCTCAGGACGGCGATGCCGTCGGCGAAGACGGGAAACTTCGCGCTGGCGGGGCACCGCAACACCCACGGTGAGCCGTTCCGCTACATCAACAAGCTCAAGGACGGCGACAAGGTCGTCGTCGAGACACGGGACGACTACTACACCTACGAGGTGACGAGCCGCCTGGCTCAGACGTCCCCGGCGAACGTGTCGGTGATCCAGCCGGTGCCGGTGGGGTCCGGCTTCACCCGGCCGGGCCGGTACATCACGCTGACGACGTGCACCCCGGAGTTCACCAGTACGTACCGAATGGTCGTGTGGGGCAAGATGGTTGATGAACGGCCACGGAGCAAGGGGATGCCCGAAGCCCTGACCGCAGGCTGAACGGTTACGGACTACAGGGGACAGGTGCGGTGGCATCGACGACCGAGCAGGACGAGAAGACAACCACGCCCCGCGTCCGCCGCGGCAGCCGGGGCCCGATCGCGACCGCGGTCAGTGTCTTCGGTGAACTGCTCATCACAGCGGGGCTGGTGCTCGGACTCTTCGTCGTCTACTCGCTGTGGTGGACGAACGTCGTGGCCGACCAGCACGCGGCGAAACAGAGCCACGAGATCCGCGACAACTGGTCGCACGGCAGTACCGGCCCCGGCGCCCTCGACACCAAGGACGGCATCGGCTTTCTCCATGTGCCGTCGATGAAGAACGGCGAGGTCCTGGTCAGGCGGGGCACCAGCACCAGCGTCCTGAACGAGGGTGTCGCCGGCTACTACGTGAAGCCGGTCAAGGCGGGGCTCCCGTCCGACAAGACGGGCAACTTCGCGCTGGCCGCGCACCGTGACGGGCACGGCGCGAAGTTCCACAACATCGACAAGGTGAAGACCGGTGATCCGGTCGTCTTCGAGACCAAGGACACCTGGTACGTGTACAAGGTGTTCAAGGAGCTCCGGCAGACGTCGAAGTACAACGTCGACGTGCTCCAGCCGGTGCCCAAGGAGTCGGGCAAGAAGAAGCCGGGCCGCTACATCACGCTGACGACCTGCACTCCCGTCTACACGTCGCGGTACCGGTACATCGTGTGGGGCGAGCTGGAGCGCACGGTGAAGGTGGACGCGAAGCGCACCCCGCCGGCGGAGCTGCGCTGACATCCGGCTGACCGGACCGCGGCTCGTGACTGGGCTGGCGACCGGCCCCGTAAGCGGTCTCGCCCTTGGTCTCTTGCTTGATCTCTTACTTGGTCTCGTACAAACATGAACCACGGGCGAAGCCCCGGCCCCCAGCGGCTGGACTCCTCAGGAGCCCTGCCGGGGGCCGGGGCTTCGCCCGTGCGTGGTGCCGCGGTGTCCGGTGGCCGACGGGCTAGCCCCAGCCGTCGAAGATGCCGCCGTTGCCACCCCCGCCGTGCTTGTTGCCGCCGTTCCCGTTCCCGTTCCCGCCGCCACCACCGATCGTCGTGAGCGTGATGGCGGTGCTCCCCGGGTCGGCCTCCTGGGTTCCCACCGCGGGGTCGGAGCCGGTGACGATCGCGTTGTCGTCGCTGCTGCCGCCGCCCGCGACCTGGACGTTGGTGAAGCCCGCCCCGTTGAGGATCTGCTTGGCCTCGGACAGCTTCTTACCCCTGATCTCGGGGACTGCCGTCGGTGTCGGCGACGTCTTGGCCTTGGCGACCGTAAGTGTGACCGTCGAACCCTTGGCGGCCTGGCCGCCGGACGGGGACTGGCTGATGACCGTGCCGACCGGCTGGTCCGACTCCTGGTCGGCGGCCCGGGACACCTGGAAGCCCGCGTCGGTCAGTTGCTTGGACGCGTCCTCGAAGGTGCGGCCTGTGACGGGAGGCACATCGACCTTGGTCGACTTCGCGATCTTGATCGTGATCTCGGAGCCCTTCTGGGCCGTGGTGTTGCCCTTCGGGGACTGATCGAAGACCTTGCCCTGTTCCGCGTCGGACTCGACCTGCTGCGGATTCACCTTGAAGCCCTTGCCCTCAAGGATCTGGGTGGCGCTGTCCTCGGTCTCACCGTTGACGTTGGGCACCTCGACCTTGGGGGCGCCGGTGGACACGACGACCGAGATGGTCTCGCCCTGCTGGAGCGCGGCGCTGCCGAACTTCGGGTCCTGGCTGCAGACGTCGCCCTTCGCCGCGTTGTCGCAGGGCTTCCGCTGCGCCACGGTCAGCTTCAGCTTCGAGTTGGCGACCGCTTGCTTCGCACTGTCCAGGGACTGGCCGACGAGCTGCGGCACGGTGACCTTGCCGGAGTCGCCGCCGTGGGCGCTGAACATCGACTTCCCGATGAGGATCGCGCCGACCAGCACCAGGACGCCCGCCACGATGAGCAGGATCGTCGACGTGTTGGACTTCTTCTGGGGGCGGCCCCGCCTGCGGTCGGGGCGGTCGTCGTAGCCGTAGCCACCGTCGTCCGGGTTGACCGGGGGCAGCATGGACGTCTGGCCGTCGGCCTGGTCGTGCTGGCGTATGGCGGTGGTGGGCTGCTCGGTGTCGTAACCGCCGTACCCGGCCGCACCCATCGCCGCGGTCGCGGCGACCGGCTGGCCGTCGAGGCACGCCTCGATGTCGGCGCGCATCTCGTCGGCCGACTGGTAGCGGTAGTCGGGGTCCTTGACCAGGGCCTTGAGGACGATGGCGTCCATCTCGGGCGTGATCTCGGCGTCGAAGTTGCTGGGCGACTGCGGCTCTTCGCGTACGTGCTGATAGGCCACCGCGACCGGGGAGTCCCCGATGAACGGAGGCCGGACCGTCAGCAGCTCGTAGAGCAGACAGCCGGTCGAGTACAGGTCGGAGCGGGCGTCGACCTGCTCCCCCTTGGCCTGCTCGGGGGAGAGGTACTGGGCAGTGCCGATCACCGCGGACGTCTGTGTCATCGTCATCCCGGAGTCGCCCATGGCGCGGGCAATACCGAAGTCCATGACCTTGACCTGGCCGGTGCGCGTCAGCATGACGTTGGCCGGTTTGATGTCACGGTGGACGATGCCGTTGCGGTGCGAGTACTCCAGCGCCTGGAGGATGCCGATGGTCATCTCCAGGGTGCGCTCGGGCAGCAGCTTGCGGCCGGAGTGCAGGAGCTCCCTGAGCGTGGACCCGTCGACGTACTCCATCACGATGTACGGGATGGAGATGTTGTCCACGTAGTCCTCGCCGGTGTCGTAGACAGCGACGATCGCGGGGTGGTTGAGCGAGGCGGCCGACTGGGCCTCACGGCGGAACCGGGCCTGGAAGGACGGGTCGCGGGCGAGATCCGCCCGCAGCGTCTTCACGGCGACGGTGCGGCCGAGCCGGGTGTCATGCGCGAGGTAGACCTCGGCCATGCCACCACGGCCGAGCACCGAGCCCAGCTCGTACCGGCCGCCGAGGCGACGCGGCTCTTCCATAGCTAATCCAGCCCTCTCCGTATGTCCCGACCGCACCCTGGGGTGGTCCGGCGGTGTGCTGTTCGCGGATACGCTACCGGCCACGGGCGGATGATCAGCTCGCGATCGCCAGCTGATATCGGACCGGTATCGCGCAGGTATCGTGCGCTTCCCGCCATGGTCGTCACTTCTTGCTGTTGATGACGGCGGCCATGACGTCCTTGGCGATCGGGGCGGCGAGACCGCCACCGGAGATGTCCTGGCGGGAGGCGTTGGAGTCCTCGACGACTACGGCGACGGCGACCGGCGAACCCTGATCGGTCTTGGCATACGAGATGAACCAGGCGTACGGGTTGCCGCTGTTGTTGACGCCGTTCTGCGCCGTACCGGTCTTGCCGCCGACGGTGACGCCGGGGATGGCGCCCTTGCCGCCGGTGCCCTTCTCGACGACCGCCTCCATCATCTTCTGGACCATCTGCGCGTGCTCCTTGGTCAGGGGCTCGCTCTGCTTCTCCGGGTTGGTCTTCGCGACGGTGTCCAGGTTCGGCGCGGTGAGGCGGTCGACCATGTACGGCTTCATCAGCGTGCCGTCGTTGGCGACAGCCGAGGCCACCATGGCCATCTGGAGCGGGGTGGCGGCGGTGTTGAACTGGCCGATCGAGGAGAGTGCGGTCTGGGCCTTGTCCATGCCCTTGGAGAAAACACTGGCGTTGGAGCGGGTGGGCGTGAACTGCTCGCTGTTGAAGCCGAACTTCTCCGCCTCGGCGCGCATCTTGTCGTCACCGAGGTCCGCGCCGATCTTGCCGAAGACCGTGTTGCAGGAGACCCGCAGGGCGTCCACCAGAGTGGCGTTCTTGCAGGGCAGGTTGCCCTCGTTCGGCAGGTCCTTGCTCGAGAGCGGCAGCCGCCAGGGCAGCGGGGACCTGGTCGGGGTGTCGACGCTGTCGTACAGGCCGTTCTCCAGGGCGGCCGAAGCGGTGACCACCTTGAACGCGGAGCCCGGCGGGTAGGTCTGGCGCAGCGCCCGGTTGAGCAGCGGCTCGTTCTTGTCGGCCTTGAGCTTGGTGTAGTTCTTCGAGTCGGTCGCGGTGGAGTTCCCGGCGAACGTCGACGGGTCGTACGAGGGCGTCGAGGCCATGGCGAGGATCGCCCCGGTCTTCGGGTCGAGGGCCGCCACGGCGCCCTTCTTGTCGCCGAGCCCCTTGTAGGCGGCCTTCTGGGCGTCGGCGTTCAGCGTGGTGACGACGTTGCCGCCCTGCTTCTTCTCACCCGTGAACATGGAGAGCGTGCGGTCGAAGAAGAGCCGGTCGTCGTTGCCGGTCAGGATGGAGTCGTTCAGGCTCTCCAGCTGCGTCGCACCGAACGCCTGTGAGGCGTATCCGGTGACGGGCGCCCACATGGGGCCGTCCTTCCAGGTGCGCTTGTACTTGTACATGCTGCCCTTGGTCACGGTCGAGCCGGTGACGGCCTTCCCGTCCACGATGATGTCGCCGCGCTGGTGGGCGTAGCGCTCGATCTCGACGCGGCGGTTCTCCACGCGGGAGTTGAGGCTGTCGGCCTGGACGTACTGGAGCCAGTTGTCGCGCAGCAGCAGGGCGACGACGAGCAGACCGCAGAAGATCGCGATTCGGCGCAGGGGCTTGTTCACGGTCGGACCACCTGGGTCATCTCGGCGTCGGTTGACGGGGCGGGGGTCGGGGCCGGGCGTCGTGCGGTGTCGCTGATCCGGATCAGGATGCCGATCAGGGCCCAGTTGGCGATTACGGACGAGCCGCCCTGCGCCATGAACGGCATGGTCATACCGGTCAGCGGGATGAGACCCATGACACCGCCGGCCACGACGAAGACCTGGATGGCGAAGGCCCCGGAGAGCCCGATGGCGAGGAGCTTCCCGAAGGGGTCGCGGGCGGCGAGCGCGGTGCGTACGCCGCGCTCCACGATCAGTCCGTAGATCACCAGAATGGCCATGGTGCCGGCGAGGCCGAGTTCTTCGCCGACGGTGGCGAGGATGAAGTCGGAGTTGGCGGCGAAGCCGATGAGGTCCGAGTGTCCCTGGCCCAGCCCGGTGCCCATGGTTCCGCCGGAGCCGAAGGACATCAGGGACTTCGCGACCTGGTCACTCTGCGCCATGGTGGCCTTGGAGAACGGGGCGAGCCAGGCGTTGACGCGCTGCTGGACGTGCGGTTCGAAGGAGGCGACGCCCACGGCGCCGACCGCGGACATCACAAGGCCGAACACGATCCAGCTGGTGCGCTCCGTCGCGACGTACAGCATGACGACGAAGAGGCCGAAGAACAGCAGCGAGGTCCCGAGGTCCGTCTCGAAGACCAGGATGAGGATCGACATCGCCCAGATGACGAGGATCGGCCCGAGGTCACGGCCGCGCGGCAGGTACAGCCCCATGAAGCGGCGGCTGGCCAGGGCAAGGGCGTCGCGCTTCACCATGAGGTAGCCGGAGAAGAAGACCGCAATGGCGATCTTGGCGAACTCACCGGGCTGGATGGTGAAACCGGCGATGTTGACCCAGATCCTCGCGCCGTAAACGGCGGGGAAGAACATCGGCATGATCAGCAGCACCATGGCCACCACCATGGAGATGTACGTGTATCGCTGGAGGATCCGGTGGTCCTTGAGCAGCAGGAGGACGCCGACGAACAGGCCGACACCGACCGCCGAGTACATCAGCTGGTTGGGAGCGGCCGGTGCGAAGTGTCTGGCTTGCTGGAGCAGTGGCGACTGGTCGAGCCGCCAGATGATGGCCAGCCCGATGCCGTTCAGCAGGGTGGCGAGCGGCAGCAGCAGCGGATCGGCGTACGGCGCGAACTTGCGCACCACGATGTGGCCGACGGCCGCGAGCAGCGCGAGGCCCGTTCCGTAGCCGAGGATGCCCGACGGCAGCGAACCGTTGATCGCGAGGCCCACATTGGCGTACGCGAACACCGAGATGGCGACGGCGAATACCAGCATCAACAGCTCGGTGTTGCGACGGCTCGGTGCTTCGATCGCGCCGATGGTGGTCGTGTTGGTGACAACGCTCATGGTGGTGAAAGGCCCCCTACGGCTCTACTGCTTACCGCACAGCGGGACCAGCTTCTGCTCATCCTCCGAGAGGCTGGGGCCGGGCGTGGGTGTGGCGCTGGGCTTGGGTTTCGCGGTTGTTCCGCTCTTGGAGGAAGAGAGGGTGCTTGCGGGGCCGGTCGTCTTGCCGGTGTCCGTCTTCGGCTTCTTCTCGTCCTCGATCTTGCGGCGCTCGGCGTCCTTCTTGCAGACGTTGGCCTGCTCGGCGAGTTCGCCGATCTTGAGCTTCGCCTCGCTGAGGCTGCCTTCGGTGATCGTCGCGTCGACCTGCTTGCGCTGGTACGGCGGGAGGTACTTGAGTTCGATCTCGGGATGATCGGTCTCGATCTTCGAGAGCTTGACCCAGGCGAGGTTCTGGCTGATGCCCTGGTAGAGCGCGACGTTCTCTTTGTTGGACCCGACGTAGTACTGGGTCTGGGTCCAGCGGTAGCCGCCGTAGAGGCCGCCGGCGATGACGGCGAGGGCGAGCGCGACGAACAGAGCCGGCTTGATCCACCTGCGGCGGCCGGACGATTTGACGAAGTCCTCGTCGCTGTACGCGCCGAACGCGCCGTCGGGGGCCGCGCCGTATCCGTCGCCGCTTCCGGGCGGGCCGAAGCCGCCCGGCGCGGGCGGCGGCACCTGGCGGCCGAGGCCGGACGCCCGGCCCGCCGGGGTCTGCATGGCCCCGCCGTCGTGCTGGGCCGCCTGGTTCTCGGCGACCGCGCCGACGACGACCGGGGTGTCGTTGAGCTGCGCGGCCAGGGAGTCGTTGGAGTCGACGTCGAGGACGTCGGCCACGATGCAGGTGATGTTGTCGGGGCCGCCGCCGCGCAGGGCGAGCTGGATCAGCTCCTGGATCGTCTCCTGGGGGCCCTGGTAGCTGGCGAGCGTCTCTTCCATCGTCTGGTGGGAGACGACGCCGGAGAGCCCGTCGGAACAGATCATGTAACGGTCGCCGGCTCGCACCTCCCGGATGGAGAGGTCGGGCTCGACGTGTTCACCACTGCCCAGCGCGCGCATCAGCAGGGAGCGCTGCGGGTGGGTGGTGGCCTCCTCCTCGGTGATGCGCCCCTCGTCGACGAGTCGCTGCACCCAGGTGTGGTCCTGGGTGATCTGCGTCAGGACACCGTCCCGCAGCAGATAGGCGCGGGAGTCGCCGACATGCACGAGGCCGAGGCGCTGACCGGTCCAGAGGAGCGCGGTGAGCGTGGTGCCCATGCCTTCGAGCTGGGGGTCCTCCTCGACCATCATGCGGAGCTGGTCGTTGGCACGCTGTACGGCCATGCCGAGCGAGGTCAGGATGTCGGAACCGGGGACGTCGTCGTCGAGGGTGACGAGCGTGGAGATGACCTCGGAGCTGGCGACCTCGCCAGCGGCCTGGCCGCCCATTCCGTCGGCGATGGCGAGGAGCCGGGGGCCGGCGTAGCCGGAGTCCTCGTTCCCCTCGCGGATCATGCCCTTGTGCGATCCGGCGGCGAAGCGCAGGGACAGACTCATGCGCACCTCGCCTGTCGGCTCCGGGTACAACCGGTCTCGAGCCACACTGCCCACCCTCCGGTCGGGAGCGCGCCCCGGCCCGTTGCCGGAACCGCTGCGGCTCGCTCGCTCCGCTCGCTCATTGTCGTGACTACTTCCGCAGCTCGATGACGGTCTTGCCGATGCGGATCGGTGCGCCCAGCGGGATCGGCGTCGGGGTGGTCAGGCGGGTCCGGTCGAGATACGTGCCGTTGGTGGACCCGAGATCCTCGACGATCCACTGGCCGTCACGGTCGGGGTAGATCCTGGCATGCCTGCTCGACGCGTAGTCGTCATCCAGCACGATCGTTGAATCATGTGCCCGGCCGAGGGTGACGGTCTGCCCCTGGAGGGCGACCGTGGTGCCCGTGAGGGAGCCCTCGGATACGACGAGTTTGGTGGGTGCGCCCCGGCGCTGGCGGCCGGTGGCCGGCTGCTGACGCTGTTGCGGCGGCGCGGCGGCCTGCCGTGCGGTCTGCGGAGGACGGGAGTCCGCGTTGCGGCGTGAGCCGCGCTGCGTGACGCGCGTTCCGAACAGATCGCTGCGGATGACCTGGACGGCCACGATCACGAACAGCCACAGAACAGCTAGGAAACCTAGCCGCATGACCGTCAGGGTCAGCTCTGACATTGCCCCCGCTTCACCCTTCGGCTTGCCGGTAAACGATGGTGGAATTGCCCACGACGATCCGCGAGCCGTCGCGGAGCGTAGCGCGGGTGGTGTGCTGTCCGTCTACCACGATGCCGTTGGTGGAACCGAGATCCTGGATCGTCGAGGGGGAACCGGCGCGGATCTCACAGTGCCGGCGGGATACGCCGGGGTCGTCGATACGCACGTCGGCTTCGGTGCTGCGGCCGAGGACCAGGGTGGCGCGCGAGATCTGATGGCGGGTGCCGTTGACCTCGATCCAGCGCCGCGTCTGGGTGCTCGGCATGGGCCCGGGAGAGGGCGCGCGGCCGGCTGCTGGGCGGTGGACTCCGGGCGGAGGCGCGGCGGGCATGGGCGGGGCCGAGGCCGGCGGGTAGCCGTAACCGCCGGCGTCCCGCTGGGGGGCCGGTGCGGGCCCGCGGTCGGCGCCCTGCTGGCTGGTGCTCGACGCGAGGGTGCGGCTGCGGACGCGGTAGAGGCCGGTGTCCAGGTCGTCGGCCTTCTCCAGGTGGACCTTGACCGGGCCCATGAAGGCGTACCGCTGCTGCTTGGCGTAGTCCCGGACCAGCCCGGAGAGTTCGTCGCCGAGCTGCCCCGAGTACGGACTGAGGCGCTCGTAGTCCGGTGTGCTCAGTTCGACGATGAAGTCGTTGGGGACGACCGTCCGCTCGCGGTTCCAGATCGTGGCGTTGTTGTCGCATTCGCGCTGGAGCGCGCCGGCGATCTCGACGGGCTGGACCTCGGACTTGAACACCTTCGCGAAGGTGCCGTTGACCAGACCTTCGAGACGCTGCTCGAACTTCTTCATGACTCCCATGAGGCACCTCCTCCGACGTTGTCGTCCTGGTACTGCTTACTGATCGTATCCACGCACGGGGAAAACGGCTGGTTCCCCTTGTCTCCCCTGTGGATAAGTGTCACCTCTCACACGGATCGTAGAGGTGCCTCCCGAACAGTGTCCCGCACTCGGCGCGCACTGAGGAGGAGTGGGGGGAGCGCTGCCTCGTTCCACGGGCGGGGGGCGGTCGTTCCCCCAGGGGAACGGATGTGAATCCACCCTGTCCAGCGTGCTAATCTTCCGGATGTCGCCAGGCGCTCGCACAAACCAGTGAGAGAGCCTCGGATACACCACTTGCGCGAGTGGCGGAACGGCAGACGCGCTGGCTTCAGGTGCCAGTGTCCTTAGGGACGTGGGGGTTCAAATCCCCCCTCGCGCACCATCATCGGACACCGGTGAAGGTGTTCAGTATCACCAACGGAACGGCCCGCATCATGATCGTGATGCGGGCCGTTCCGCTGTCTTGTGCCGTATGTCTCGGGGCCGGTGGCCGGGGCGGCGGTGCTGAGACCGTGCCGCCGCCCCGGATCCGGTTCAGTCCGAGTGCCCCAGCAGCATGTCGAAGCCGTCCTGGGGGCCCGAGGAGACGACGACCTGGGACGCGGCGGGCGGATACCCCGCGGCGATCACGGTGTAGTCGAGGCCGGTGAGACCCGTGAACGTGTAGACGCCGTCCGGGCCCGTGGTGTGCCGTCCGACGACGTTGCCCGCCGCGTCGAGCAGCGTGACCAGGGCGTCGTTCACCGGCGCTCCCTGCGGCCCGAGCACCGTGCCCCGCACCGTCGCCGCGGCCGTGAGGGCCGCGTCGTGGCGGGTGGGCGCGGAGCCGGTCACCGTGACCAGGGCGGCGTAGGGCTGGTGGCCCTCCGCTCCGGCGGTGAGGGTGTACGCGGCCGGCGGCAGCGCGGGCAGCCGGTAGCTGCCGTCCGCGGCCGACACCGTGGAGTCCACCACACTGCCTTCCACGTCCGTCACGACGAGCAGCGCGCCTTCGATGGGCCCGGCCGCCCCGCTGACGGTGCCGAAGAGTCCGCCGGTCCCCGCGAGCTGGACGTTGTGGTCGACGGGTTCCGCGCCCAGGACGAGTTCGCTGATCCTGGGGCGGCAGTCGGGCGCCGATGCGACCAGGACGTACCTGCCGTACGGGGCGGACAGCGCGTACGAGCCGTCAGGCCCGGGTACGGCCCGCGCGACCTGGCGGCCGGCCTGGTCGATCAGCGTCACCGCCGACGCCACCGGAGCGCCGCGCTCACCCAGCACCCGTCCCCGCACACTCGCCTGCGGGCCCGCGGGCGCCTCGGCGGCCGGGATTTCAGCGGTCGGCCGGTCCTGCGGGGTCACGGCGGCCTCGGGGGACTTGGCGACTGCCGGAGTGGCTGCCGGTGCGGCCGCCAGCGGCCGGCCCTTGCGGTAGAGGAAGAGCGCGATCAGGAAGGCGATCGCGAACAGGCCGGCGGCCCACCAGTAGACGGTGGCGTAGCTGTGCACGGCGGCTTCGGCGAGGGCCGGCTTGGAGGTGCCGTGGTCCTTCACGTAGTCGCCGGCGGCGGTGGTCGCCATGGTGGAGAACAGCGCGGTGCCGATGGAACCGCCCACCTGCTGCATGGTGTTGACGGTCGCGGACGCGACCCCCTGGTCCGCGGGTGCGATACCGAGCGTCGCCAGCGACATGGCCGGGGGCATCACCATGCCGATACCTGCGCCGATGAGGAGCAGAGGCGGCAGGATGTCCGAGCTGTAGCTGCTGGACAGGTCGATCCTGGTCAGCCAGGCCAGGCCGCCCGCTGCGAACAGGGTGCCGACCGGCACCATGATCTTGGGCCCGATCTTCGGCATGAGCAGGTTGAGGGACAGCTGAGCCAGCAGCATCAGCATCAGGATCATCGGCAGGAAGGCGAGGCCCGTCTTCACCGGTGAGTAATGCAGGATCTGCTGGAGGTAGTAGGTCAGGAAGAGGAAGATCCCGAACATTCCGGCGCCGGTGCAGAACACCATCAGGTACGACGCGCTGCGGTTCCGGTCGGCGAAGACCCGCAGCGGCAGCAACGGGTGTACGGCCCTGGTCTGCCAGCCGATGAAGGCCAGCAGCAGGACGACACCGCCCGCCAGGAAGCCCCAGCACATCCGGTCGCTCCAGGCGTACGTCTCCGCGTTGGAGAAGCCGTAGACGATGCAGAAGAGCCCACCGGAGACCAGCAGGGTGCCCAGCAGGTCCAGCTTGGGGCGCTGGGCGGGTGCCGGCCGCCGGATGAACAGCAGTGCCCCGGCCACCGCGAGTACGGCGATGGCGAGGTTGACGTACAGCGTCCAGCGCCAGTTCAGGTGCTCGGTGAGCACCCCGCCGAGCAGCAGTCCCACCGCGCCGCCGGAACCGGCGATCGCCCCGAACACCCCGAATGCGCGGCCGCGTTCCTTCGGGTCAGTGAAGGTCGTCGTCAGCAGGGAGAGCGCCGACGGCGCGAGCATCGCACCGAACGCGCCCTGGAGCGCACGCCCCACCACCAGCATGGTGAAGCCGTCCGCGGCTCCGGCCAGTGCGGAGGAGGCGGCGAAACCGATCAGTCCGATCAGCAGGGTGGTCTTGCGGCCGAAGAGATCGGCCAGCCGTCCGCCGAGCAGCAGCAGACTGCCGAAGGCCAGCGAGTAGGCGGTGACGACCCATTGCCGGTCGTCGTTGGAGAATCCCAGGTCCTGCTGGGCGGATGGCAGCGCGATGTTCACGATGGTGGCGTCCAGCACCACCATCAGCTGCGCGAGGCCGATGACCACGAGGGCCCACCAGCGGTGTGCCGGGGGCGGCGACGCCGATGGGGCCGGTGGCGCGGCGGGTGGGGATATGGGGCCGACGGCCACGTCGGCGGGGGCGGAACTCATCATGTACCTCTCAGGTGGTATCTGTGGCGCTGCCGTCGATCTCCCGGAGCAGCACGGGGAGGGCGACGGCGTCGACGTAGCGGCGCAGGTAGTCGGCGTCGGGCTCGCGCTGTTCGAAGACCAGCCGGGCGAAGCCCGCGCCCTGGATGAGGTGGGGGAAGAATGCGAGGGCGGGATTGGCCGGATCGATCTCTCCGCGGGCGATGGCGCGGTCCACGATCCCGCGGGCGGCCTCCAGGTCGGGCCGCACCAGCGTCTCGTGCATCGCGTCCGCCAGCGCGCTGTCCTGCCGGACGGCCAGGGCGATGCCGCGCATCAGGGCGTGGTCCTTTCTGGCCTTTCCGATGCGGGAGGTCATCTCGTACAGATCCCCCCGCAGGGAGCCGGTGTCCAGCCCGGCCAGGGTGAACGGCTTGCCGTGCCGCAGTGCCTCCGACACCAGCCGGGGCTTGCCCTGCCAGCGCCGGTACAGCGTGGCCTTGCTGCACTGGGAGCGCTGCGCCACGGTGTCGAGGCGGGCGGCTTCGTAGCCGACCTCACGGACCAGGTCGAGGGTGACAGTGAAGATCTCCGCTTCCCGCTCGGGCGACAGCCGTGTTCTCCGGGATTCGGGCTGCGGCATACCCACTCCGTAAAGCTCCAGTAAAACGAAACAGTTTCGTACCGATAAGCTAAGTGGTCCGGGCTCCCGGACGCAAATGCTCCGCTTCCCGGCGACCTAGACTGGTGCGGTCCGGAAGGTGGTCCAGCGGTGGGGGAAGGCGAAGTGGCGGCAGGCGTCGAGAGGTTCCCGGATCCTTCCGCCGAGGTACTCGCGGAAGCGGCCGCCGCGTTCGGTCTGCTCGCCTCCTCGGCCCGGCTGCACATCGTGTGGGCGCTGGCACAGGGCGAGAGCGACGTCAGCGGCCTGGCCGAGCGGGTGGGCGGCGCGCTCCCCGCGGTGAGCCAGCATCTGACGAAACTGAAACTGGCCGGTCTGGTGCGTTCCCGGCGGGAGGGGCGGCGGCAGGTGTACTTCGTCGACGACCCCGACGTCGTAACCGTCGTACGGCTCGTGGTCGGCCAGCTTGCCGACCGGGCCGGTGGCGGGGCTCCCGGAGTGGGTCTCCTCCGTGGGACAGGCACCTGACGCCGCCGCGGCCCCGGAGCCCGGTTGCGGGGTCTCCGTCCGGGCCGTGCGGGTGGCGGACGGTGTTCCGGCGGCCGACGGCACCGTACCGGATCTGGGCGCGCTGACCTCGCTCCAGGTGCTGCGCGCCCTGGACAGCGGACCGCGCGGGCTGACGGACGCGGTGGCCGAGGCACGGCTGCGGCAGTTCGGCGAGAACACCCTGCCCGCCCGGCGGCCCGTTCCGCGGCTCGTACGGTTCCTGCGCAGCGTCCGGGACCCCTTCACCGCCGTGCTGCTCTGCCTCGGTGTGGTGTCGTCGCTGGTCGCGGCGTGGGGGACCGCCTGTGTGATCAGCGCGCTCGTGGTGGTGAGCTGTGCGCTGCGCGCCGCGGGGGAGCACCGCGCGGACCGTTCGATGGGCGCGCTGCGGGAGTTGGTGGCCAGTACGGCGACGGTGCTGCGGCGGTCCGCGGACGACGCGGTCCCGGTGGCCCGTGAGGTGCCGGTCGACCAGCTGGTGCCCGGCGACGTGGTCCGGCTGGGCCCCGGCGACCTGGTACCCGCCGATGTGCGGCTGCTGCGGGCCGTCGGTCTGAGTGTGAACCAGTCGGTGCTCACCGGGGAGTCGGCCGCGGTCGCCAAGTCGGCCGCCGATGTCCCCCTGCGGGTGTCCGGACCGGCGTCCGGCGAGACCGGGTTCGACCGCGCGCATCTCTGCTTCCAGGGCAGCAGCGTCGCATCGGGCAGCGGCAGCGCCGTCGTGGTGGCGACGGGGGCGCTGACGAGGTTCGCCGCCGGGCACGGGGCGGCCGGGCCGCGCGGGCCGAGCGCCTTCGACCGGTCGGTGCACGGTATTTCGTGGATCCTCATCCGGTTCATGCTGCTCACTCCGCCGCTGGTGCTGATGGCGAACGCGGCGCTGCGCGGGCGGGGTCTTGAGACGCTGCCGTTCGCTGTCGCGGTGGCGGTCGGGCTCACCCCCGAGATGCTTCCGGTGATCGTCACGAGCTGTCTGGCGCGCGGCGCCTCCCTCCTCGCCCGCCGGCACGGGGTGATCGTCAAACGGCTGCCTGCGCTGCACGATCTGGGCGCGGTGGATGTGCTGTGCCTGGACAAGACGGGAACGCTCACCCAGGACCTGCCCGTTGTCGACCGGGCGCTGGACGCGGACGGCGCGGACGACCACGACGTGCTGCACTGGGCCGCGGTCAACGCCTGGTGGACCCTCCAGCTGGCCGACCTGCCCGCCCCCGACCCGCTCGACGAGGCGCTGCTCGCCGCGTCCGCCGGCTCGGACGGCTCCGGGGGCTCCGGAGGTTCAGGCGGGTCGGGCGGTTCCGGCGGCGAGAAGTTCCTGCCGTACGAGGGGATCGCCGCGCTGCCCTTCGACCCGGTGCGGCGCATGGCGACCGCCGTCGTACGCCGTCCCGGCCGGCTGGGCGTCGACACCCTCGTGGTGAAGGGCGCAGTCGAGAACGTACTGGAGCGGTGCGCGCTCGACGGAGCGGAGCGGGAGCGGCTGCTCGCGGCGGCCACGGATCACGTACGTAACGGGGCCCGGCTGCTGGCCGTCGCGACCGCCGAGCGCCCGGCGCGCAAGCGGGCGTACACCGTTGCCGACGAGCGCGGTCTCAGCTTCCGCGGCTTTGTGACCCTTCGCGACGCGCTGGTTCCCAGCGCCGCTGACGCGCTGCCCGCGCTCGCCGGGATGGGTGTGACGGTGAAGGTCGTGACGGGCGACCACCCCGGTACCGCTGCCCGTACCTGCCAGGAACTGGGGCTCGAACCGGGGACCGTGCTCACCGCCCGGGACGTGGACGCCCTCACGGACGGCCAACTGGCCTCGGCGGTACGTGACACGGTCGTCTTCGCCCGCTGCACCCCCGAGCACAAGGCGCGGATCGTCCGCGCGCTCCGGGCGGACGGCCGCGTCTGCGGATTCCTCGGCGACGGGGTCAACGATCTGCCCGCCCTGTACGCGGCGGATGTCGGGATCTGCCCGCGCGACGCGGTCGACGTGGCGCGGGAGGGCGCGGACGTGGTGCTCGCCGAGCACGCGAAGGACCTCTCGGCCGTCGAACACGCGCTGATGGCCGGACGCCACAGCAGCGGCAACATCGCTACGTATCTGCGCGTCACGCTCTCGTCCAACCTCGGCAACGTCATCGCGATGCTCGCCGCCGGTCTGCTGCTGCCGTTCCTGCCGATGCTTCCGGCGCAGGTGCTGGTGCAGAACCTCTGCTTCGACGCGGCGCAGCTCGCGTTCGCCTACGACCGGCCCGCCCCCGGGGTGCTGCGCCGGCCCGCCACTCTGCGGTCGCGCGACTTCCTCCGCTTCATCACCGGGTTCGGCGTGCTCAACGCGGTCGCCGACCTCGCGACGTTCGGGGTGCTGGCGCTCGCCGTGCACGGCCCTGGCGGCCCGGACAGCGAGACAGTGTTCCACTCCGGCTGGTTCGTGGAGAACCTGCTGACGCAGTCGCTGGTGATGCTCCTGCTGCGTACGGGGCGCCGGGCCGCAGAGCGCGGCGGAACCAGTCCGGTCCGCTGGGCGGCGGCCGCTCTCGCCACTGTCGGACTGCTGCTCCCGCTCTCGCCGCTGGGGCCGCTGCTGGGCATGGCGGCGCTGCCCGCGCTCTCCTATCCGCTGCTCCTGGTGGTGCTCGGCCTGTACGCGGTGGGCCTCGGGGCGGTCAGACGCCGGTACGACAGCCGCCGCTGCGACAGCAGCCGCGCGTACGTGAGTTGAGGGTTCACGGCCCTGTCCGCTCGTACCGTCTCGTCATCCGCTGGGTACGTTGCATCCGTAGGACCATTCCGTACGCTTCGGGCGTTTCATCCGTAGGACACGTTGCTGCACGGCCCGTCGGCCGCGGAGCGGGCGCCGGATGCCACGGACGAGGGCAGTGACGAGGACGAGGGCGCTGAGGGGGCGCTGCTCGGTGTGGCCGAGGGGTTGTCGGCGTAGACCTGGCCCAGCGTCACGGTGATCCCGGCGTTCGGCGTACCTGCGGCGGCGCTCGCCTGCTGGACCGTCGCTCCCACGAAGAGCCTCGCCACGGTCTCCGCTTTGCCCTGCTGGCCCGGCCCGTAGGTGATGACGGTGGATGTGTGGTCCTGGGTGCCGGCCGTCGCCGTCCCGTTGACGGTGAAGCCCCGGTCCGTGAGGGTCTGGGCGGCGCGGGCGGCGAGGCCGGTGACGGTGGTGCCGTTCTGGACGCTCACAGTGATTCCGGCGCCGGAGACGGGGCCTTCGGGGCTCGGTGTCGAGGAGGGGGCGGGGGACGGGTTCTTGCCGTTCTTGTGGTCCTTGCCGCTGGCGTCCTTGCCGTCGATCGTCCGGTCGGACCGCAGATCGGACCAGAGGGCGCTCGCGGCCGGTTCGACCATGGCGACGCGTGCACCCTGGTACCGCCAGGGGATGGTGACGAACTTGGTGTTGTGCAGATCGATGCTCTTCAGCGACATCACGAAGGAGAGCAGCTTGTCGGCGGACGAGAGGCCCGGATCGACGGTCAGCGAGTGGGTGGCCGCGTCGGCGAGCGGCAGCAGCTTGGTGGGCGTGAAGCCGTCCTCCTTGACCTTCTTGATCAAGGAGGAGACGAAGGCCTGCTGGCGTTTGATCCGCCCCATGTCGGAGCCGTCACCGATTCCGTGCCTGATCCGTACGTAGTCGAGCGCCTTCTGCCCGGACACGCTCTGCTCGCCCTTGGCGAAGAGGAGCTTGCCGCGGGTGGTGCGGTTCGGGTCGAGATCCTGCTGGTAGATGTCCTGCGGCAGGCACACCTGGACGCCGCCGACGACGCCGGTCAGTTTCGAGAAGCCCTCGAAGTCGACGACGACGGTGTGGTCTATGCGCAGACCGGTGAGCTTCTCCACCGTGTTCTGAGTGCAGGCGGGGTTGCCCTTGGTGGTCTGGCCGACGGAGTAGGCCGCGTTGAACATCGTGTTGAGCTGCGGCTTGGTCCAGCTGCCGTCGGGCAGCTTGCAGGACGGGATGGTGACGAGGGTGTCGCGGGGGATGGAGACGGCGATCGCGTGTTTGTGGTCGGCGTAGACGTGCAGGACGAACGCCGTGTCGGAGCGCCCTACGTCGCTCTTGTCGCCGCCGCCCAGGGCGCTGTTGCCGCCGGTGCGCGTGTCCGAGCCGATGACCAGCACGTTCTGGCCCTTGGCCGAGGCTGCGGGGCGGTTGGCGGAGATTCCGTCCGAGCTGAAGGAGTTGATGTTCCCGTTCAGCCGGAGGTACACCCATCCGGCGCCCGCGGTGGCCAGCACCAGAACGGCCACTGCTATGGCGAGTACCAGCCGTGCGCGGCTGCGCGGCCGACGCTTGCGGCGATTGGCTCCCCGGTCCGTGCCGTGGGCGCCGTGCTGTCCCCGGAGAGGCGGTCCGTGGCCCGTCGTCCCTTGATTCGGGTGGCCGTTGGCGCCGTTCTTCTCGCCGTTCCTCGTCCCTCGGCTCGTGGGCCGGGGGATCCGCTCGTTGCCGCGTGTGGTCCGATCGCTCGTTTTCATCTGCGCGCTTTCATTCGTCCGTCCGTACAGAGGGGACGAACGGCCCCACCCCTTGGTTGTACAGTTGCGCAATGTAGCAAGCTTTTCTGGAGATGCCTCCGGCGGTACGGGCCGTCGGCCGACGAGAAGAAAGGGTGGGGTGGACATGCTCCGCAACGGTCTGGAGCCCTGGCACCTGCTCATCGTGGCGATCGTGGTCATGGTGATGTTCGGCTCGAAGAAGCTGCCCGACACCGCCCGCGCGCTGGGCAAGTCGATGCGCATTCTCAAGAGCGAGGCGAAGGCGATGAAGGACGAGGGGACGGCCTCGCCGACCGCTCACGCCGCTCCGGCCTCCGAGCCCGAAACGGCTGCGGGTGCAGCGCATTCGGTGGAGTCGGTGGAGCCTTCGGGTGTGACTCTGGCGTCGGAGCCGACGGCTCCCGGTGTTCAGACGGCGCCGAAGGCGGTCTGATCCCGGTCTGACCCGGCTTGCCCAGGATCCCCTGAGGCCGCCTGGAGCTGCCCAGGGCCTCCGGCCGACGCGGCGCCCGCGCGGCTACCACGAAGGCGCCGCCTCTTCGGGGGGCGGGCCTCGTGTTTCACGTGAAACCCCCGCGCGGCCGATGTGAGCTGCGCGGGGGTTTCTGTGTCTGCCGCTCCGGGAGCGTCCGCCGTTCTGGTGCGTACGGCTTCTGTGCGTACTGCAGTTGGGGGCCCGGTCTCTGTGTCGGCCGGATCGGTGGTGCCGTCCGTCAGGCAGCGAGACGTGCGGCAAGTGCCTTGGCCTTCGACGCCGCCTCGTCCAGCGCCTTGGTGCGAGAGGTCTCGGCGAGCGGGACGAGCTCGGCCATGGCGGGCTGCGAGGCGGCCAGCGTCAGCTCGGGGACGATGAAGTCGACCTCGGCGCCGAACATCGCCGTCAGGAGCTTCTCCAGGTAGTTCTGGACGAACTCGAAGCCCTCCCGCGGGGTTCCGGGAGCGTAGGAGCCGCCGCGGCTGGCTACGACCGTGAACGGAGTGCCGGCCAGCGGGCTCTCCGCTCCACCACTGTTGTGGCCGGAGATGATCGTGTGGTCGAGCCAGGCCTTGAGGGTCGAGGGGATGGAGAAGTTGTACATCGGGGCGCCGATCAGCACGGCGTCCGCCTCGGCGAGCTCGTTGGCGAGTTCGGCGCGGAGCGGGGACTCGGCGCCCGCGGCCGCTGCGGCGGCGTCCAGGTGCGGCAGCGGATTAGCGGCAAGATCGCGGTAAACGACCACTCCGTCGGGGTGCTGCTCACGCCAGGCGTTCACGAAGACGGTGGTGATGTCACGGGACGCGGAGCCCTGCGGGAAGACGGCGGAGTCGATGTGCAGAAGGGTGGCCATGTCGTTCTCCATTGAGCGAAAGCGTGACTGGGGTTGGCTGAAAACCATGCGTGCCTATAATAAGCATAGTCACTTACTTTTTCGCAGTTACTCACAGGGTGGTCGGCACTCAGTACGCTGAGGGCATGGCGGAACACAGTGAGCGGGCGTGCAAGCAGGTCGGCGGGGCGATCACGCGCGTCTTCGAGCTGCTGGGCAAGCGCTGGACAGGGCTGATCGTGGCCGTGCTGATGCAGCAACCGGTGTACTTCGCGGACCTCCGGCGGGCCATTCCCGGGATCAGCGAGCGGATGCTCTCCGACCGGCTGACCGAGCTCGCGGCGGCAGGACTGCTCGTGCGCGAGGTGGACGAAGGTCCCCCGTTGCGCGTCTCCTACCGGCTGACCGAGGCGGGCCGGGCGCTGGAGCCCGCCCTCAGGGAGCTCGGGCTGTGGGCAGAGGCATATCTCCCGGGTTCGGGTGGCGCCTGCTGATCAGGCCGTGACCGGACCCACCTTGCCCACCGTGTTCTGCACCGGGGCTCTTCGAGGTGTGGGACGGCTCTCAGCTCAACTCCGCCGAGTTGTACCGCAGTAGATAGGTCGCGAAGCGGTCGAGGTCCTCTTCGCTCCAGTCCGCCAGCCGGTCACGAACGGCCGCGCGCCGACTGCCCTGGGACGAGGCGAGCTTCCTCGTGCCGGCTTCGGTGGGGTGGAGCACCTGTACCCGCTGGTCGTCGGCGGCAGGGCGCCGCTCGACCAGACCGAGTTTCTCCAGCACCGCGAGCTGGCGGCTGACCGTGGATTTGTCCAGCATGTAATGCGCCGCGAGATCGGTCGCACGGCAGCCCTGGCTGTCGTCGATGTGCGCGAGCAGCGTGTATGAGACCAGGGGCAGCTCGGGGTGGAGGCGGGCGGCCGTAGCGCGGGCGCGCCGGGCGAACGCTGTCAGCTCGCGCTGGATGGTGACGACGGACGCGTCGTGGCCCCGGGGGTCTTTGCCGGTCATGGTTTGCCCTCCTAGTTATTAGTTGTATAGTACAACTCAAATGGAAGTTGTAAAAGCCAACTAGCTAGTGGCCAACTGAATCCCGGCCAACCGGTGAGTCACGCAGCAGGAGAGGTGTCCGATGTCCGCAGGCCCCACGAACGGTGCCGTCAGTACGGGGGCTGCTCTGCGCCATGTCCTCGGCCATCTCGTCATGCCCCTGCTGATGTGCATCGGGATGGGGCTCGCGTATCTGGGGGCGTTCCACTCTCCGCAGCCGCATGAACTGCGGGTCGCGGTCGTCGGCTCCGGGCCGAGCGCCCAGGTGCTGGCGCAGACGCTGCACGACAAGGGTGACGGTGCGCTGGATGTCCGTACCGTCCCGGACCGCGGCACCGCGGTGCAGCAGCTGAAGGACCAGGACGTGTACGGCGCCTTCGTGCCGAACCGCACGAGCCCCGAACTGGTCGTCGCCTCCGCGTCGTCCGACACCACGGCCACCGCGGTGGAGAAGGTGTTCACGCAGGTCGCGGCCCAGCAGGGTGAACCGCTCAAGGTGACCGACGTGGCGCCGACCGCGAGCGGCGACCCGACAGGACAGGGCGTCTTCTTCCTGCTGGTGGCCCTGAGCATCGGCTCGTACGCCTCGGTCGCGGTGATCGGCGGAGCCGGCGGGGTCCTTCCGCTGCGGATCAGGGCGCTGCTGGCGGTCGGGACTTCACTGGTGGTGAGCGCGATCGGTGCTGCCTTCGCCGGGCCGGTGTTCCATCTCGTCGACCATGGGCTCCTCGGGGTCTGGGCCATGGCGTGGATCTACTCGGCAGGCATTCTGCTCGTCGGTGTGGGGCTGCACACCTTCCTGAAGCGGTGGACGACGCTCGGCGTCATGGTGCTGTTCGTCATGCTCAACTTCACGAGTTCCGGCGGGATCTTCCGGCCCGAGCTGCAGCCCGGATTCTTCGGTGCGCTGCACGCCTTCTGGAACGGCGCGGGCTTCGTGGAGGGTGTGCGCAGCCATGTGTACTTCGGTGGCCGCGCTCTCGGCGGCAATCTGCTGGTCCTGGCCTTCTGGCTGCTGGCCGGGCTGGTCGTGATGGGCGTTGCGGGGCTGGTCGAGGCGGGCCGCCGGAAGTCGGCCGCCCGGGACGTGGCGTGGGCGGCCCCTGCGGCGGAGGCGGCCGCAGAAGAGGCTGATGAGGAAGCCGAAGAGGAAGCCGAAGAGGAGGAGCTGGAGGAAGCGGTGGGTGTGTGAGCGGACTACGGAGGCCCCTCCTCCCGCGTCGAACCGCCCTCCCTTTGTGCTGAACCGCTCCTGCTGCCCCGCTGAACCGCGCCGCTGTACAGCTGAGTTGTCCACAACCGGGCAGTTGTCCACAGGCTCGAACGGGTTCCGGCCGCCGGCGGTACGGTCGTCGGCAGTCGGTGTTGATCGAGAGCGGGGGCTCCATGGACGACCAGGTTCGTATCCCGGCAGTGGCCGGATTCGCGCGGCGCGCTGCCGGTGCCCCACCCGGCCCGCATCAGCCGTGGCAGCCGCGTTCACCGAAGGGCGTGGGCAAGGAGCTGCGGTCCCGCGTCCCCCGGTCCTCTCACGGTGCGCTGGCCCCGGGCGGGAGACGCCCTGACGCGGTCCAGGCGGTCGAGGCGTCGAACCGGGGCCGGGTGCCCGGTCTGGTGCCGATACGGGTGGGCCGGATGTGCGCCACCCCCTTCGCCTTTCTGCGCGGTGCGGCCGGGCTGATGGCGCACGATCTCGCGGGTACGCCGGTCACTGGTGTGGCCGCGCAGATATGCGGTGACGCGCATGCGGCCAACTTCGGGCTTTACGGCGATGCGCGGGGGCGCCTCGTCATCGACCTGAACGATTTCGACGAGACCGAGACCGGACCGTGGGAGTGGGACCTCAAAAGGCTGGCGGCCTCCCTGGTTCTGGCCGGGCGGCAGGCCGGAGCGGATGAGGACACCTGCCGGGCGGCGGCTTTCGACACGGTGGGGGCCTACCGGCGCACGATGCGGCTGCTGGCGAAGCTGCCGGTGCTCGATGCGTGGAATGCGATAGCCGACGAGGAACTGGTCTCCCACGCGGACGCGCACGATCTCGCCGGGACACTGGAGCGGGTCTCCGAAAAGGCCCGCAGCAACACCAGCGCGCGCTTCGCCGCCAAGGCGACGGAGGAGTCCGGCGACGGCAGCCGGCGCTTCGTGGACGCTCCCCCGGTGCTGCGCCGGGTGCCGGACGCGGAGGCGGCAGCGGTGGCCGGGTCGCTCGCGGGGTACCTCGGATCCCTGCCGCACGACCGGCTCCCGCTGCTGGCGCGGTACGCGATCCATGACGTGGCTTTCCGAGTGGTGGGCACCGGCAGTGTGGGAACCCGCTCGTATGTGGTTCTGCTGCTCGATCACCGGGGCGAGCCACTGGTGCTTCAGGTGAAGGAGGCGCGGGCCTCGGCGCTGCTGCCGTATCTGCCCGCGGCCGGTTTCCCGTCCGGGCGGGCGGAGCACCACGGGCGCCGGATCGTGCTGGGGCAGCAGCGGATGCAGGTGGTCAGCGACAGCCTGCTTGGCTGGACGACGGTGGAAGGGAGGCCGTACCAGGTGCGGCAGTTCAGAAACCGCAAGGGCAGCGTGGACCCGGCTGCCCTCGCGGCCGACCAGGTCGATGACTACGGCCGGATGACCGGCGCGCTGCTGGCCCGGGCTCATGCGCACAGCGCGGATCCGCGGCTGATAGCCGGGTACTGCGGAAAGAACGAGGAACTGGACGAGGCAGTGGCCGCGTTCGCGGTGGCCTACGCGGACCGTACGGAGGCGGATCACGCGGATCTGGTGGCAGCGGTGCGGTGCGGGCGGATGGCCGCCGAGCCGGGAGTGTGACCCGGTAGGCCCGGGGCGCCCGTAGGCTGGACGGGTGACGGAGGATGCCACCGGGGGCACGACCACCCGGAACGACGACGACCAGAGCGGGCAGCCCATGGGCGAGCAGCGGCCGGAGGCGCGGCTGGAGAAGGCTGTACGCGCCGCCGAGCAGGCACTGATCGAGTTCGAGATCGCGGTGGAGACCTTCCGGGTGGAGGTGGAGAACTTCTCCCGGCTGCACCACCAGAGACTCGGCCCGATGTACGCGCGCCTGGACGAGCTCGACGCGCAGCTCGCCGAGGCCAGAGCCGCACGCAGTGGTGATCCGGAGGACCTGGCCAAGGCTCAGGAGGCACGGGCCATGGTGCTGCCCATGCCCGGTGTCGAGGAGCTGTTCCACGACTGGATCGACTCGGAGGGGCTGCCGCCCGAGGCGCAGGCCATGCTGAACGAGCAGCCGGTACAGCCGCCGAAGCGGGTACGGCCCAGCGAGGAGGCCCGCAAGCTCTACCGCGAGCTGGTCCGGGAAGCGCACCCCGACCTGGCGCAGGACGATGCGGAACGGGACCGGCGTGACGAGTTCATCACGCGCGTGAACGCCGCCTACGCGCGTGGGGACGAGGCCGGGCTGCGGGAGCTGGGCGAGGAGTGGGCCGCCGGCCCGGTCCAGGAGGCCGCCGAGCCCAGCGAGAGCGACGAGCTCTACGCGAGGCTGGAGTGGCTCTCCCAGCGCAAGGAGCTGCTGTCCCTGGTTGCGCACGAGCTGGAGGAGAGCGCGATCGGCGCGATGCTCCGGATGGCGCCCGACGACCCGGACCGGCTGCTGGAGGAGATCGCGGAGCAGCTGCTCGCCCAGGTCTCCGAGCGGGAGGCCGAGCTGGCGGAGATGGTGCAGTAGCGTTCCCGGTGACCCCCGCCGTGTATGTACGAGAGAAGGCAAGATCCATGAATTTCGCCCCGCTGCCCCAGGTGGATATCGCGGCGGTACCGGCCGACGGTCTGCTGCTCGATGTCCGGGAGGACAACGAATGGGCGGCCGGACATGCCGAGGGGGCGCTGCACATTCCGATGAGCGAGTTCGTGGCGCGGTTCGGTGAGGTGACCGAGGCGGTGGCCCAGGGCGGGCAGGCGTTTGTGATCTGCCGGGTCGGCGGTCGTTCCGCTCAGGTCACCCAGTACCTGGTGCAGCAGGGCATCGACGCGGTGAACGTCGACGGCGGCATGCTCGCCTGGGAAGGCGCGGGGCGCCCGATGGTGACGGACGGCGGGGACCCGGCGTACGTCCTCTGACCGACGGCCCCGCCGGGTTCTCCCCTGGTACCAGTCCCTGGGATCTCTCTCCGGGATCCCTCTCTGGGGCCGGCCCCCGCCGCGGGGCCGGCAGACGCGGGCTCAGCCCAGTGGGTGGGCGGCCAGCAAGTCGCCCAGTGCTTCCTCATGGGCTGCGGCCGGGCCTAGTGAGAGCTCCAGCTGCTTGGCCCAGGCGTGGTACCGGTGCAGCGGGTAGTCGGTGTCAGCCCCGAAGCCGCCGTGCAGATGCTGTGCGGTCTGGACGACCCGGCGTACGCCATCGGAGGCCCAGATCTTGGCCACGGCGATGTCCCCGGCCGCGGGAAGTGGGCCGCCGGCGCTGGTGGAGAGGCGCCAGGCCGCCTGCCAGAGCGTCACTTCCATGGCGCGCAGGTCGATGTAGCGGTCGGCGGCCTGGACGGCGACCGACTGGAAGGTGGCGATTGGGAAGCCGAACTGCTCCCTCTTGCTCGTGTAGGCGCTGGTCATGGTCAGCACCCCCTCGCCCAGGCCCAGCGCGAGCGCGCAGGTCCCGGTGGTCAGCAGATCACGCAGCAACTCCCAGGCGCCGTCAGCCTCGATGACATCGCGGTCCGCGAGGTGGACAGAGTCGAGCCGTACCTCCGCGAAGCGCTCTCCACTGGTGGAGATCTGCTCGGCCAGAGTGAGCCCAGTGGTTTCAACGGTCGTGTTGGTTTCAGAGGCCCTGGTGGTTTCACCAGTCCCGTTGGTTTCAAAAGCCCCTGTAGCCCCAGCAGTCGCAACAGCCTCAGCAGACCCAACGGCCTCAGCAGTCCCAGCGGTCTGAGGCTGCCCCGTTGCCTCAGTGGTCTCCGTGGTCCCACTGCCGCTGCTCCCAGCGGGGCCGCTGCTCCCAGCGGGCTCCTGCGGCTCCCGGGGGATCAGTGCGAGTACGGAGCTTCCCGTGGGCGTGTGGGCCGGTACCGCGAGCAGGTCCGCTGTCTGGGCCCAGGGCACCGCGGTCTGCACCCCGTCGAGCACCCAGCCGCCCCTGTCCCGCCGTGCGGTGACGGCGAGTTCGGCGGGATCGTGGCCGGTGCGCCCGTTGGCGCCGACGGTGAGGACCAGCTCGCCGCGTCCCACGGCCGGCAGGATCGCATCGCTCAACTCCGCGGTGCCGTAACGCTGCACGGTCATCGCCACCGCACTGGTCTCCAGCAGTGGCACCCGGGCCAGTACTCGGGCGGACTCGCGCAGGACCAGACAGAGCGCGATCAGCCCCAGCCCGGCCCCGCCGTGCTCGGGCGCCACGACCAGGCTCAGCAGGTCCGCATCCGCCAACTTGCCCCACAGGGCCCGGTCGAAGTCCTCGGCCACCGCGCCCGCCGTAAGCGCCGGGCTGGGTACTCCGTCGGGCGCTACACCCGAGAAGACTGCCTTTGCCACCTCTACGGCCGCCTGCTGCTCCTCGGTGAAGGTGAAGTCCACAGCCCTGCCCTCCCACGCCGACCTGTTCAGTCTGTCCCAGCATTCCTGATGCAGCGTCAGATTAGGGCAACGGGCCGTGATGCGGAACAGCGGTGACGCAGGGATCGGGATCGCTTCAGCGGTCGAAGTCCAGCTCCACTTCCGGCGTCAGCGGGTGCGACTGGCAGGCCAGCACATAACCCGCTTCGGTCTCCTCCGGCTCCAGCGCGTAGTTGCGGTCCATCCGCACCTCACCCGAGACCAGGAACGCCCTGCATGTCCCGCACACCCCACCCTTGCAGGCATACGGTGCGTCGGAACGGCTCCGCAGGACCGTTTCGAGAAGCGAATCCCCTTCTCGCACCGGCCAGGTGCCCGAGCGCCCGTCGAGGGTCGCGGTCAGCGTGCTGTGTGCCGGAGCGGCCGCCGATGCCGGCCCGAGGGGCGCCGTGGCGGTGGAGGTGCCGTCATCGACATGGAAGATTTCCTGATGGATACGGGCCCTGGCCACCCCGAGCCCGTGCAGTGCACGTTCCGCGCCCTGCACCAGACCGAACGGGCCGCACAGGAACCAGCCGTCCACGTCCGCGACCGGCAGAAGCTCCGGCAGCAGTCCCGTCAGCCGTTCCTCGTCGAGCCGCCCCGATGGCAGACCGGACTGCTGCTCCTCCCGGGAGAGCGCGGTCACCAGCTGGAAGCGCTCCGGCCAGCGGTCCTTCAGATCGGCGACCTCGTCGAGGAACATCGTGGAGGCCGCGGTGCGGTCGCTGCGTATCAGACAGAACCGTGCACCCGGTTCGCGGGCCAGCAGCGTCGCGGCGATGGAGAGCACCGGGGTGATGCCGCTGCCTCCCACGATCGCGGCGAACCTGCCGGGGCGCGGCTCGAAGGAGAAGCGGCCCATCGGCTCCATGACTTCGACGGTGTCCCCGACGCTCAGCTCCTTGAGCGCGTACGTGGAGAACTCGCCACCCTCCACCAGCCGCACCCCCACCCGCACGACCGGCTGTTCGGTGGCTGCGGCTGCCGGGGTACAGATCGAGTACGTACGGCGGATTTCCGCACCACCCACGACGCGGCGCAGGGCCACATGCTGGCCAGGTGTGTGGCGGAACGCCGCACGCAGCTCAGGGGGGATGGCGAAGGTGATGGCCACGGCGTCGTCCGTGAGCTGTTCGACCGCGCTGACCCGGAGCGGATGGAACATCTACAACTCCTTGAAGTGGTCGAAGGGCTCGTGGCACGAGGCGCAGCGCCGCAGCGCCTTGCAGGCCGTGGAGGAGAACCGGCTCAGCAGCTCGGTGTCGGTCGAACCGCAGTGGGGGCAGCGGATGGCCAGTGCAAGGGCGACAGGGCCGGTCGGGCGCGGGGGAGCTATCCCGAACTCGGCCAGTTTGCGTCGGCCCTCCGCGCTGATGTCGTCCGTCGACCAGGCCGGTGACAGCACTGTGCGTACCGAGACGTCAGGAATCCCGTGTTCGTGGAGGACCCGTTCGATGTCGGAGGACATCGACTCGATGGCAGGGCAGCCCGTGTAGGTCGGGGTGAGCTCGACCGCGACCCGGCCGGGGCCAAGGATCTCCACGCCGCGCAGCACTCCGAGCTCCTCAAGTGTCACGACCGGCAGTTCGGGGTCGGGGACGCCTCCGGCGAGCCGGCGCAGTTCCGCTTCGAGAGGTGTGGTGGTCACCATGTCGCCCCCGGGTGGCTGCGGTGCAGATGCTGCATCTCGGCGAGCATCCGCCCGAATGGTTCGGTGTGCAGGCCCTGCCTGCCCGCCCCCGCCGACCAGGCCCCGGTCTGCGCCCCGGTCGGCACGGACAGCGTGGCCCGCGCCAGCAGTTCCGTCACGGAGCGGGACCAACTGCCCGCCAGACCGGCCCAGTCGACGTCCACCCCTTCGACCGGCTGGAACATCTCGCCGGTGAAGCGCCACAGCGCGTCCACCCCCCGCTGCATCCGCTCATGGCTCTCGGCTGTCCCGTCGCCGAGGCGCAGCGTCCACTGCTCGGCGTGGTCCTGGTGGTAGGCGACCTCCTTGACCGCCTTGGCGGCGAGCGGCGCGAGCGGCCCGCCCCCGGCGGCAAGCCGGTCGTACAGCAGCTGCTGGTAGGTGGAGAAGAAGAGCTGGCGGGCGATGGTGTGCGCGAAGTCGCCGTTCTCCTGCTCGACGAGCTGGAGGTTGCGGAAGGCGCGCTCCTCGCGGAGATACGCCAGCTCGTCCTCGTCCCCCACCAGGGAGAGCAGCACCCGCGCCTGCCCCAGCAGGTCGAGAGCGATATTGGCGAGGGCCACCTCCTCTTCCAGTACCGGCGCGTGACCCGCCCACTCGCCCAGCCGGTGGGAGAGGACCAGTGCGTCGTCGCCGAGGGCGAGGGCCGCTGTCACAGGTGCTGCACCCCTTCCGGGATCTCGTAGAACGTGGGGTGCCGATAGGGCTTGTCACCGGCCGGTTCGAAGAACGAGTCCTTCTCGTCGGGCGAAGACGCGGTTACAGCGGTGGAGGGGACCACCCAGATCGAGACGCCCTCGTTCCGGCGGGTGTAGACGTCGCGGGCGTGGTGCAGGGCCATCTCCGCGTCCGGAGCGTGCAGGCTGCCGCAGTGCGTGTGGGCCAGCCCGCGCCGTGAGCGCACGAACACTTCCCACAGCGGCCAGTCCCCGGCGGCCGGGCTGTTCTCGGATGTGGCGGTCATGCGCGCGCCTTCCCTTGCTCTGCTGCGTCGGCGCTCTTGGCCGCGCCGGCTGCCGTCTTCACGGCGTACGCGGTCGCCGCCTCCCGGACCCAGGCTCCGTCTTCGTGAGCCCGGCGCCGCTGGGTGATCCGCTGTTCGTTGCAGGGGCCGTTGCCCTTGAGGATTTCCTTGAACTCGGTCCAGTCGATGCTGCCGAAGTCGTGCTGGCCCCGCTCCTCGTTCCACCGGATATCGGGGTCGGGAAGAGTGAGTCCCAAGGCCTTGGCCTGGGGGACACAGATGTCCACGAAGCGCTGGCGCAGCTCGTCGTTCGAGTGCCGCTTGATCTTCCAGGCCATGGACTGCGCGGAGTGGGCGGACTCGTCGTCCGGCGGGCCGAACATCATCAACGACGGCCACCACCAGCGGTCCACGGCGTCCTGGGCCATCGCGTGCTGCTCCGGTGTGCCGCGGCTGAGGGTGAGCAGCAGCTCGAAGCCCTGGCGCTGGTGGAAGGACTCCTCCTTGCAGACCCGGACCATGGCCCGGGCGTACGGACCGTAGGAGCAGCGGCAGAGCGGCACCTGATTGGTGATCGCCGCGCCGTCCACCAGCCAGCCGACTGCGCCGACATCAGCCCAGGTCAGCGTCGGGTAGTTGAAGATCGACGAGTATTTCTGGCGCCCGGAGTGGAGCTTGTCGAGCAGCTCTTCGCGGCCCGTGCCGAGGGTCTCGGCCGCGCTGTACAGATACAGGCCGTGTCCTGCCTCGTCCTGGACCTTCGCCATCAGGATCGCTTTACGGCGCAGAGAGGGGGCCCGGGCGATCCAGTTTGCCTCGGGCTGCATTCCGATGATTTCGGAGTGAGCGTGCTGAGCCATCTGGCGGACGAGGGAGGCGCGGTACCCGTCGGGCATCCAGTCCCGTGGCTCGATCCGCTCGTCTGCGGCCACAGCGGCGTCGAAGGCGGCCTGCCTCGTCTCCTCGGGCCCGGCCCCGGGCGCAGCTGAAAGGCCCGAGGCTGCCGAGGGCTGTGATGCCCCGTCCGTCCCGTACGCCACTGTCGCCATCGCGTGCCCCCTACCGACCGATCGTTCGGTTCATGGACTTCAATGGTGGGGCGAGGGCCCTTAGGGTGTCAACCCTGTGGATAACTGGCCTGAAGACCGGCGGGCACCAAAGGGGATCGGGGCGGGATGGATTCGTATGACAGTGGGGAGCCCGGAGCGAGCGGGTCAGGAGCACCACCTCCGCCACGAGAGCCTCCGGACACTGCCGAGCCACTGGACACTCGCGAGCCTCTGGACGCACCTGGCCCTCTGGGCGCACCTGACTCCCTGGACGCGGCTGACCCTCTGGATACTCCCGGACCCCGTGCGGCTCCCGAGTCCCGTGGAGCTGCCGGGGCGCCCCGAGGGATCCTCGCGCTCTCCTTTCCGTACCAGGTGGCCGCAGCCATCGCGCTCGGGCTGATCGGGGTTCTGACCGCCGTCCACCTCGCGATGGTCTTTCTGCATGTCGCGCCGTCGAACACCGTGAGCGAGCAGTACGGCAAGGCGGTGAATGACTGGATCTATCCAGAGTTCGAACAGAACTGGAAGCTCTTCGCACCCAATCCACTCCAGCAGAACATCGACGTTCAGGCCCGTGCTGAGATAAGGACGAAGGGGGGCGAAATCACCACCACCGCTTGGACCGATCTGTCGGCCGAGGACGGGGCGTCCCTCCGCCACAACATTCTCCCCAGCCACGTCGACCAGAACGAGCTCCGTCGTGCCTGGGACTTCTTCACCGGCTCGCACAACAACGACAACCAGCCGATCGGGATGCGGGGCGAGCTGTCGGAGCGGTACATCCGCCGCCTCGTCGTCATGCGGATGAGCGACCGGCAGCAGAGCGGTTCCTCGGTCGAGCGGATACAGGTCCGTTCGGCGACGTCTTCGGTGAAGGCTCCCCCGTGGAGTCAGGAGAAGATCGACACACGGGTCTCCTACCGGGTCCTGCCCTGGTGGGCGGTTGTCCCTGCGGACCGTACGGAGGACGACCGGTGAGCTCAGCCAGCGACCTCAGCAGCAAGATCGCGCGTGGAATCCAGCGCATCACCGAGGCCCCGCTCGGCCGCTTTCAGAGCGCCGTGATCAGGATCGGGTTCTCCGCCACCTGGCTGTTCTTCCTCCTGCGGGAGCTGCCGCACCGCCGTGAGCTGTACGGACCGCACGCCCCGTGGGACTGGGGCATGGCGAAGCAGCTCACCGCCGGCAATCATGCCTTCACCGTGCTGATGTGGTCGGACTCCACGGCGTGGTTCGAGATGGTCTACGCCGTTGCCGTGCTGTCCAGCGTGCTGCTGCTGCTCGGCTGGCACACACGCTTCGCCTCCGCGCTGTTCATGATCGGCGTGCTGTCACTGCAGAACCGGTCCGTCTTCGTGGGCGACGGCGGCGACAACGTCGTCCACATCATGGCGATCTATCTGCTGGTGACACGCTGTTCCCAGGTCTGGTCGCTGGATGCGCGCCGCGCGGCCCGTGCCGCGCGGGCTGCCGGAACCAGTGGCGTTTCCGCCCCCGAGCCGTACCGGGACCGGGTCGGCCCCCTGCTCTGGTCCGCGCTCGGTATCGCACTCGCACTCGTCACGCTGCTCGGGAAGATGAGTGGCGGCTGGGAACTGATCTTCTGGGTGATGTGGCTGGTCCAGGGATTGTGGTGGGTGGTGTGCCGGATCGTGCCGGGCGAGCCCCGCACTTTCCTCGACGTGGTCGCCAACCTCGCGCACAACGCCGGCCTCGTCGTGATCATGGCCGAGGTCTGTCTGGTCTACTCGACGGCCGGCTGGTACAAGATCCAGGGCTCCCGCTGGGAGGACGGCACGGCCCTCTACTACCCGCTCAACCTGCACTACTTCTCGCCCTGGCCCGGACTGTCCTCGCTGCTCGCCACCAGCGGCGTGCTGGTGATGCTGCTGACGTACGGCACGGTCATCGTTCAGGTGGCCTTCCCCTTCACCCTCTTCAACCGGCGCGTCAAGAACGTGCTGCTGGTCGCGATGATCCTTGAGCACCTCGGTATCGCGGTACTGCTGGGTCTGCCGTTCTTCTCGATGGCGATGATCGCGGCGGACGCGGTCTTCCTGCCGACCGGTTTTCTGCTCTGGCTGGGCGGCCGCGCAGCAATGCTGACCGCCCGCGCACGAGCAGCCGCGCGGAAGGGGCCGGTGGGCAGGCTGCGTCCGGCCGAGGGGGAGCAGGGCGAGCAGCCCCGTACGCTCGTGGGGTGACCAGCGAGCCCTCCCCCGAAGCACCTGAAGCATTCGAAGCGCGCGTGGAGCGCGAATCGCCTGAAGTACCTGCAGAGCCGGGAACGCCGGATGCGCCCGCGCAGTCGGAGCATTCCGGCGAGCCGGCTCAGTACGACGATGTCTTCGCGCCCGAAATCGGTGTCGGGCCGCACCCCCTGCCGTGGCCGGAGGGCGCGCAGTACGACCAGGAACTGCTCGTCGCAGGGGACCGCCGCAACGTGGTCGACGCGTACCGGTACTGGACGCGGGAGGCGATCGTCGCGGACCTGGACACCAGGCGCCACGACTTCCATGTCGCCGTCGAGAACTGGGGCCACGACTTCAACATCGGATCCGTCGTCCGTACCGCCAACGCCTTTCTCGCCAAGGAAATCCACATCGTGGGGCGGCGGCGCTGGAACCGGCGTGGAGCCATGGTGACCGACCGCTACCAACATGTGCGTCACCACCCGGACACGGAGTCGCTCACCGCGTGGGCTGCGGCCGAGGGCCTGCCGATCATCGGGATCGACAATCTGCCGGGCGCGGTGCCACTGGAGCGGACCGAGCTGCCGCGACGTTGTGTGCTGCTGTTCGGGCAGGAGGGCCCCGGGCTCACTGAAGAGGCACGGAAGCACGCGCAGCGGGTTTGCTCGATCGCGCAGTTCGGCTCGACGCGGTCCATCAACGCGGGTGCGGCCGCCGCGATCGCCATGCACGCCTGGGTACAGCGGTACGCAAAGATCGACTGAGCGCCCACCTGGTACTGGGACGGGACCGGGCCGCATACTGCCTACCGCGTACGGCCCGGACATGCCGTGGGTCCGGACAGGGCGCCTGGACTTGTTGCGGCGGCCCGGGGTACCGCCATCCCGCCCGCCCGGGGTCTCGCGTCGGAGACCCCGGGCCGAGGGGCGGGTGCTGCCCCGGTGCATCACGCCTGGCGGCGGACCTCCACCATCCGGAACCTGTTGGCCACGAACGCCCCGTCACACAGCGCCGCGTTGGCCGCCGGATTACCGCCGGAGCCGTGGAAGTCCGAGAAGGCCGCGGTCTGGTTGACGTAGACGCCGCCCGTCAGGTTCAGCGAGAGCTGGGCGCACTCCTCCAGGCAGACCTCCTCCACGGCCCGCTCCACCTCGGTTGATGTGGTGTACGCGCCCACCGTCATGGCTCCCTTGTCGCGGACTGTGCGGCGGAGCAGGTCGAGTGCGGACCTGGTCGATTCGACGGCCACCGCGAACGAGACAGGTCCGAAGCACTCGGAGAGGTAGGCCGCGTCGGCCTCCGCTGTGTCCCAGTGCTTCCGCGCGCCGTCCAGCTTGACGATCGCGGGCGTACGGACCACGGCTTCCGGGAAGTCGGGGTGGGCGATCTCCCGTGACGCGAGGGCCACTTCACCGAGATCCGCGGCCGCTTCGAGGCGGTCCCGTACATCAGGGTTGACCAGCGCGCCCAGCAACGCGTTCGCCCGGGCGTCGTCGCCGAGGAGCCCTCCCACTGCCGCTGCGAGGTCGCCGACCACCTCGTCGTACGACTTGTGGCCCGCGTCCGTGGTGATGCCGTCGGCCGGGATCAGCAGGTTCTGTGGGGTGGTGCACATCTGGCCGCTGTACAGGGAGAGCGAGAAGGCCAGGTTGGAGAGCATGCCCTTGTAGTCGTCCGTGGAGTCGACGACGACCGTGTTGACCCCGGCCTTCTCCGTGTAGACCTGCGCCTGGCGCGCGTTGGCCTCCAGCCAGTCGCCGAAGGCGGTCGAACCGGTGTAGTCGATGATCCTGATCTCCGGGCGGACAGCGAGGGCCTTGGCGATCCCCTCGCCGGGCCGTTCGGCGGCCAGCGCGACGAGATTGGCGTCGAACCCTGTCTCGGAGAGGACTTCGCGGGCCACCTGGACGGTGAGGGCTAGCGGCAGCACCGCGCGTGGGTGCGGCTTCACCAGGACCGGATTTCCGGTGGCGAGGGAGGCGAACAGGCCCGGATAGCCGTTCCAGGTGGGGAAGGTGTTGCAGCCGATCAGCAAGGAGATGCCGCGGCCCACCGCCGTGAAGGACTTCCGCAGCTCCAGTGGGTCGCGCTTGCCCTGCGGCTTGGACCAGTCTGCCGACGACGGGGTCCTGACCTGCTCGGCATAGGCGTATGCCACGGCCTCCAGGCCGCGGTCCTGGGCGTGCGGCCCGCCCGCCTGGAAGGCCATCATGAACGCCTGGCCACTGGTGTGCATGACCGCGTGAGCGAATTCCGGTGTACGGGCGCTGATCCGCGCCAGGATCTCCAGGCAGACCACGGCCCTGGCCTCGGGGCCGGCCGCGCGCCACGCCGCCGTGCCGGCACTCATCGCGGGCAGCAGGACGTCCAGGTCGGGGTGCGGATAGGTGATGCCCAACTCGACTCCGTACGGCGATACTTCGCCGCCTGTCCAGTCGTCGGTGCCTGGCTGGCCCAGATCGATGCGCCCGCCCAGCAGGGCGTCGAAAGCCGCTTTGCCGTCACCGCTGTATGCCTTGGGGTGCTCGGGGTGGGGCGTCCAGTACGCACGCGTAAGGATTGCTTCGAGGGCCTGGTCGAGCGTGGGCCGATGGGTCTGGGACAGCTCGGTCAGCTGCATCGCGGGACAACTCCTCTTCGAGCTGCGCAGGACAGGTGGACAGAGTTAGAGTAACCGAACGATCGGTCGGGACAAGGGGGTCCGCGCAGACTGTGGATAACTCAGTACGGGAAGATCGCCCCATGACCGCCACCGCACACCTTCCCGCCCTGGCGCCGAGCCGCACCGTCGCAGTCGTCGGCACCGGCACCATGGGCCAGGGCATAGCCCAGGTCGCCCTGGTCGCCGGGCACCCGGTGCGCCTCTACGACGCGCTGCCGGGCCGCGCGGAGAAGGCCGCCGAAGCCATCACCGCCCGGCTGGACCGGCTGGTCGAGAAGGGGCGCATGGACGGGCCGCAGCGGGATGCCGCGCGGGACCGCTTGCTGCCCGCCGCGGATCCGGCCGAGCTCGCCGACGCCGCGCTCGTGATCGAGGCGATCCTCGAACAACTCCCGGTCAAACAGGAACTCTTCACCACTCTTGAGGAGATCGTCACCGAGGACTGCCTGCTCGCGACCAATACCTCGTCCCTCTCCGTGACCGCCATCGCGGGCGCGCTGAGGCACCCCGACCGTTTCTTCGGGATGCACTTCTTCAACCCGGCGCCGCTGCTCCCTCTCGTCGAGATCGTCAGCGGCTTCGCCACCGACGAATCGAGCGCCGCGCGCGCGTCGGCGACGGCGACGGCCTGGGGCAAGACCCCGGTCCGCTGCACCGACACCCCTGGCTTCATCGTCAACCGCATCGCCCGCCCCTTCTACGCCGAGGCCTTCGCGGTGCACGAGGAGCGGGGCGCAGACCCGGCCACTATCGACGCGGTGCTCAGGGAGTCGGGCGGCTTCCGGATGGGCCCCTTCGAGCTGACCGACCTGATCGGCGAGGACGTGAACGAAGCGGTCACCCGCTCGGTCTGGCAGTCGTTCTTCCAGGACCCCAAATTCCGTCCTTCGCTGGCGCAGCAGCGGCTCGTCGAGTCCGGGCGGCTGGGCAGGAAGAGCGGCCGTGGCTGGTACGCGTACGGAGAGGGCGCAGGCCGGCCCGAGCCCCACACGGCCCCGGCCACCGAGGCCCCGTCCGGAATCACGGTGGAGGGCGATCTCGGGCCCGCGGCCGAACTGGTCGCGATGGCCCGTGAGGCGGGGATCGCGGTGCGCGAGGACGAGGAGGACGCGGGGTGCAGGATCGTGCTGCCCAGCGGCGGCCAGCTGGTGCTCGCCGACGGGCAGACCTCGGCAGAGTTCCGGGACGTCGTCTACTTCGACCTGGCGCTCGACTACCGGTCCGCCACCCGTATCGCGCTGTCGGCGTCCGAGGTCACCGGCTGGGAGACGCTGCGCCAGTCGATCGGCCTCTTCCAGTGCCTCGGTAAGAAGGTCAGCGTCATCGGGGACGTCCCCGGCATGATCGTCGCCCGTACGGTCGCGATGATGGTGGACCTCGCGGCGGACGCCCTGGCCAGGGGCGTCGCATCCGCACAGGACATCGATACGGCGATGCGGCTCGGCGTGAACTACCCGCTGGGGCCGGTCGAATGGGGCCGCAAGCTCGGCCGTGCCTGGGCGCACGAACTGCTCGACGAGCTCCACGCGCGCGTGCCCAGCGGCCGCTATGCGCCGTCGCTGGCGCTGTACCGGCAGTCGTACGTCCATCCGGAGAAGGGCGGAACGGTCTGATGAGCACCCCCAAGCGGGACACGTACACACCGGAGACCCTGCTGACGGTCGCCGTGCAGATCTTCAACGAGCGCGGCTACGACGGCACGTCCATGGAGCACCTCTCCAGGGCCGCCGGCATCTCCAAGTCCTCGATCTACCACCATGTCGCGGGCAAGGAGGAGTTGTTGCGGCGAGCGGTCAGCCGCGCCATAGACGGGCTCTTCGGCGTACTCGACGAGCCGGGGGCGGCGCGGGGGCGCGCGATCCAGCAGGTCGAGTACGTCACGCGCCGTACGGTCGACGTGCTGATGGCGGAACTCCCCTATGTGACACTCCTGTTGCGGGTGCGCGGCAATACGAAGACCGAGCGCTGGGCGATGGAGCGGCGCCGGGAGTTCGACCAGCGGGTGGCCGATCTGCTGAAGGCGGCGGTGTCCGAGGGCGATCTCCGCTCCGACGTGGACATCCGGCTGGCGACCCGGCTGCTCTTCGGGATGATCAACTCGCTGGTCGAGTGGGTCCGCCCGGCGCAAGGCGCGGGTCCCGACGCGGACCAGCTGGCGGAGACCGTCGTGCAGCTGGCGTTCGAAGGGCTGCGCACGGCTCCCTCCCACTGACAGGGCGCGCCGGAGCGTGCCGGGGCGCGGAGGGGGCGTGACGCGACGGGACGGGGGCGGGACGGCCGTGTCGGGCCCCGGCTTCCGGCCCGGTTCTCATCCGTCCGAAGGCTTGGCCGGATCCAGGTCCGTCTCCTCGAAGACCAGCAGAGTCCGGGTGGAGAGCACTTCCGGGATCGCCTGGATCTTCGTCAGCACGAGCTCACGCAGCGCCCTGTTGTCGGCGCTGTGCACCAGCAGAAGCACATCGAAATCGCCGCTGACCAGCGCGATATGAGCGGTGCCCGGCAGTTCGGTGAGCTGCTTGCGGACCGTGCGCCAGGAGTTCTGGACGATCTTGAGCGTGATGTAGGCGGACGACCCCTGGCCTGCGCGCTCGTGGTCGACCCGGGCGCTGAACCCGCGGATGACGCCGTCCTCGATCAGCCGGTTGATGCGGGCGTACGCATTGGCGCGCGACACATGGACGCGGTCGGAGACGGACCGTATCGACGCGCGGCCGTCCTGCTGCAGGATCCGCAGGATGTCGCGGTCGATGGCATCCAGCGAGCGCGCGGGAGGAGGCCCGCCCTCGTCGGCCATTCGTTCAGCTGCCACCTGCCCCCGCCTCTCTACCATGGACGACTTGCTCTTATCCCAGGCTGTGGAGAACCGTTTGTCCACAGGCTGAAGGGGTCAGTAGCCAAAATGCGCTTTCGACCGAACAATCGGTAGGTGAGGCGCATCACACGACGGTGCGCCCTCCCGCTCCCATGAGGAGGTGTCTGGCATGACGGTCCAAGAGCTGCCCGGTGCTACTGCCTACCCGGCATGGAAGATCCGTACCGACCCCGCGCCGCTGCTCCCGGACCCGGAGCCGTACCGGGTGCTCGGTACGGAAGCCGCCGCCGGGCTCGACAGGGAGCTGCTGCTCCGGCTGTACGACGCCCTGGTGCACGGCCGGCGGTTCAACACGCAGGCGACGGCCCTCACCAAGCAGGGCAGGCTCGCTGTCTACCCGTCGTCCACCGGTCAGGAGGCATCCGAGGTGGCCGCGGCGCTGGTCCTGGAGGACCGGGACTGGCTCTTCCCCAGCTACCGGGACACCCTCGCGGCCGTGGCGCGCGGACTGGACCCGGTGGAGGCTCTGACGCTGCTGCGCGGCGACTGGCACACCGGGTACGACCCGCGTGAGCGCCGTATCGCCCCGCTGTCCACACCGCTCGCCACCCAGCTTCCGCACGCGGTCGGCCTGGCACACGCCGCCCGGCTGGCCGGGGACGACGTGGTCGCGCTGGCGATGGTCGGTGACGGAGGGACCAGCGAGGGCGACTTCCACGAGGCACTGAACTTCGCCGCCGTGTGGCGCGCCCCCGTCGTCTTCCTCGTCCAGAACAACGGTTTCGCGATCTCCGTACCCCTCGCCAAGCAGACCGCGGCCCCCTCCCTCGCCCACAAGGCGGTCGGATACGGAATGCCGGGCCGGCTCGTGGACGGGAACGACGCGGCGGCCATGCACCAGGTGCTCTCCGAAGCGGTCCGGCGGGCCAGGACCGGCGGTGGTCCGACGCTGATCGAAGCGGTGACCTACCGGATGGAGGCGCATACGAACGCCGACGACGCCACCCGCTACCGCGCGGACGCCGAAGTGGAGGCCTGGCGGGCACACGATCCGGTCCGGCTCCTGGAGCGCGAGCTGACCGGGCGCGGGCTGCTCGACGAGGAGCGCAGGGGTGCGGCCACCGAGGCCGCCGAGTCGATGGCAGCGGATCTCCGCGGACGGATGAACGCCGAGCCGCTGCTCGACCCCATGGACCTCTTCGCGCAGATCTATGACGCCCCGACGCCGCAGCTGCGCGAACAGTCGGAGCAGCTGCGCGCCGAGCTGGAAGCGGAGGCCGGGCGGTGACCACAGTCGCGGTGAAGCCGGCCACCATGGCGCAGGCACTGCAGAGGGCGATGCGCGACGCGATGGCCGAGGACCCCACCGTGCACGTCATGGGGGAGGACGTCGGGACGCTCGGCGGGGTGTTCCGGGTCACCGACGGCCTCGCGAGGGAGTTCGGCGAGGACCGCTGTACGGACACGCCGCTCGCCGAGGCAGGCATTCTCGGGGCGGCGGTCGGTATGGCGATGTACGGGCTGCGGCCCGTGGTGGAGATGCAGTTCGACGCCTTCGCCTATCCGGCGTTCGAGCAGCTCGTCAGCCATGTGTCGCGGATGCGCAACCGCACCCGGGGCGCGCTGCCGATGCCGATCGTGGTGCGGGTGCCGTACGGCGGCGGGATCGGCGGTGTCGAGCACCACAGCGACTCGTCGGAGGCGTACTACATGGCGACTCCGGGGCTCCATGTCGTCACGCCGGCCACGGTCCCCGACGCGTACGGGCTGCTGCGCGAGGCCATCGCCTCCGACGACCCGGTCATTTTCCTGGAGCCGAAGCGGCTCTACTGGTCGAAGGCCGAGTGGTCGCCGGACGCGCCTGCCGCAGTGGAGCCGATAGGCCGGGCCGTGGTCCGGCGCGCGGGCAGCAGCGCCACTCTTCTGACGTACGGGCCCTCGGTGCCGGTCTGTCTGGAGGCGGCGGAGGCCGCTCGTGACGAGGGCTGGGACCTGGAGGTGGTGGATCTGCGCTCGCTGGTGCCGTTCGACGACGAGACGGTGTGCGCTTCGGTGCGGCGCACTGGCCGGGCGGTCGTCGTCCATGAGTCGGCCGGATTCGGCGGCCCCGGCGGGGAGATCGCCGCCCGGGTGACGGAGCGCTGCTTCCACCATCTGGAGGCGCCGGTGCTGCGGGTCGCCGGGTTCGACATCCCGTATCCGCCGCCCATGCTGGAGCGGCACCATCTGCCCGGTGTGGACCGGGTGCTGGACGCGGTCGCCCGATTGCAGTGGGAGGCGCAGAGCTGATGACCAGTGCTTCTGGTGCTTCTGATGTGAACTGCCTGGAATTCAAGCTGCCGGACCTCGGGGAAGGGCTGACCGAGGCCGAGATCGTGCGGTGGCTGGTGGAGATCGGCGATGTCGTCGCGGTCGACCAGCCGGTCGTCGAGGTCGAAACGGCGAAGGCGCTGGTGGAGGTGCCCTGTCCGTACGCGGGCATGGTGACGGCCCGGTTCGGCGAGGAGGGTGCCGAACTGCCGGTCGGCTCCCCGCTGTTGACGGTGACAGTGGGTCCGGAGGTGGGGGCGGACACCAGTCGTAGCAAGAGTGGTGCGAGTGATGCCAGTGGTGTCAGTGGTGTCAGTGGTATGGGTGCTGTCGGCGCCGGCGCCGGTGCCGGTGATTCCGCCGGGGCTTCGGGGGCTGATGACAACTCGTCGGGGAATGTGCTCGTGGGGTACGGGACGGGTGGCGCGGTGGCCGCGCGGCGGCGGCGGGTACGGGTGACTGGTGGCACCCGGCCGGATCCGGCCCCGCCGTCCGCGCTCCGGGCCGGTCCTGTTCCGGTGATCTCTCCGCTGGTCCGGCGGCTGGCGCGCGAACACGACGTGGAACTGAGGGAGTTGGCGGGCAGCGGACCCGACGGACTGATTCTGCGCTCCGATGTGGAGCAGGCGATACGTACACCCGCGGCCGACGGGGCCGGCCGGACCGGGCGGGTGGATGCCGGCCGGGCCTCGGAACCGGTGGCGGCCGCCACCGCACCGGTGGCTGCGACCGCGACCGCGACGGCGACTGCGACAGCGGCGGCGGAGAGCCGGGTCCCGCTGCGGGGGGTGCGTGGTGCCGTCGCCGAGAAGCTCGCGCGCAGCCGTCGCGAGATCCCCGATGCGACATGCTGGGTCGACGCGGACGCCACCGAGTTGATGGCCGCGCGTGCGGCCATGAACGCGGCGGCCGGTCCGACGGTTCCGAAGATCTCGGTGCTGGCCCTGCTGGCCCGTGTCTGCACGGCGGCCCTGGCGCGTTTTCCCGAGCTGAACTCGACCGTGGACATGGAGGCGCGGGAGATCGTGCGCCTGCCGTCGGTCCACCTGGGCTTCGCCGCGCAGACCGAGCGCGGGCTGGTGGTGCCGGTGGTACGCGACGCCGACGGGCGCACCACGGAGTCGCTCAACGGGGAGCTCATACGGCTGACGGAGGCGGCCAGGAGCGGGGCGCTGACCCCGGCGGAGCTCACGGGAGGCACGTTCACGGTGAACAACTACGGGGTGTTCGGAGTCGACGGCTCCACACCGATCATCAACCACCCCGAGGCCGCGATGCTGGGTGTCGGCAGGATCGTGCCCAAGCCCTGGGTCCACGAGGGGGAGCTCGCTGTACGGCAGGTGGTGCAGCTGTCCCTCACTTTCGACCACAGGGTGTGCGACGGCGGGACGGCCGGCGGCTTCCTCCGGTACGTGGCGGACTGCGTGGAGCAGCCGGCGGTGCTGCTGCGGGGGGTCTGACGGGCGGGCCGGCAGGGCTCCGGTGGTCACCCGCGGCGGGGCCGGTCGGCCTGCCGTGGCTGGGTGTCGCGGGCGGATGTCGTGGCTGGATGTCGCCGCGCCATTCCGTAGAGCTCTGCCGCGGCCCATACTCGCGGGATGACCTTGTATGACGCCGTGGTGCTCGCCGGAGGGGCTGCCAAGCGGCTCGGTGGTGCCGACAAGCCCGGCCTCACCGTGGGAGGGCTGACGCTGCTCGACCGGGTGCTCGGGGCCTGTCGCGGGGCCGGGACCACCGTTGTCGTCGGGGGACGGCGGGAGACCGTACGACCCGTGGTCTGGGCCCGCGAGGAGCCTGCCGGTGGCGGGCCGCTGGCGGCGCTCGGAGCCGGGGTGCGCGGAGTGTCGGCCGGAGCCGTGCTCGTACTCTCCGCAGACCTGCCGTTTCTGGGGGAGACCACCGTGCCTGCGCTGCTCGGCGCCCTCGGATCGGGGCCTCACGAAGGGGTGTTGCTCACCGATCCCGGCGGCCGGGACCAGCCTCTCGTCGCCGCCTACCGCACCGACGCCCTGCGTCGCGGGCTCGCGCTGCTCGCCGCCGAGCACGGTTCGCTCGCCGGGCTGCCCCTGCGGCTGCTCACCGCCGGACTCGACCTGGCCCGGATCACCGCGGACCCCCTGGCCTCGTTCGACTGCGACACCTGGCAGGCCGTGGCGTCGGCGCGGGCCCACATCAGGGAGCATGGGTACGTGCTTGATGAATGGATCACCGCAGTCAAGGCCGAGCTGGGCATCGAGCTGGATGTCGACACCGGCGTCCTCCTGGACCTGGCCCGCGATGCCGCACACGGCGTGGCCAGGCCGGCCGCGCCGCTGACGACCTTTCTCGTCGGCTATGCCGCGGCGAAGGCGGAACAGGACGGGCCCGAGGCTGTCGCCACGGCCGCACGCAAGGCCGCCGCGCTCGCCAACCGGTGGGCCGACGAGGCCGGAGAGGCCAAGGGGACCGACGCCGGATGACCGGACAGCAGGACCGCGACCTCGACGAAGCGCTGGCGCTGGTCCGCAGGGAGCCACCGGCCGTGCCGCCGACCGCCGCATCGGAGAACCACCACGCCGAGAGCGGGAACCACTCCGGGCAGCAGCCCGTGCAGCAGACCGGGAACCACTCCGGGCAGCAGCCCGTGCAGCAGACCGGGGACCAGGCCGGACAGCAGACCGGGACGCACTCCGGGCAGCGGCCCGCCGCACCGGAGAAGCACCGCGCCGCGGCCTGGGCCGATGCCCGCGCCTGTGCGGCGAGGGCGGGACGTGCGGTGCCCGTCTCCGCGCGGCGGTCGCCACTGGACCGGGCGCTGGGTCTGATCCTCGCGGGACCGCTGACCGCGCTCACCGATCTGCCGTCCTTCGACACCTCGGCCATGGACGGCTGGGCGGTCTCCGGGCCGGGACCCTGGCGGATCAGCGACCGGGACGACGTCCTCGCCGGTCACGCCGGGACCGGGCGGCTCGCCGACGGAGATGCCGTACGGATCGCCACCGGCGCCCGGATCCCGCGCGAAGCGACCGCCGTCGTCCGCACCGAACACGCCCGGACGGATGACCGCACCGGACAACTGCACGCGCGGCGCCAAGTGGTCACCGGGCAGGACATCCGGCCCCGGGGGCAGGAGTGCCGCACCGGCGACCAGCTTCTGCCGACCGGGGGACTGGTGACCCCCGCGGTGCTCGGTCTGGCAGCCGCGGCAGGCTACGACGAGCTGCCGGTCCTCCCCCGCCCCCGGGTAGAAGTCCTGGTCCTCGGCGATGAGTTGCTGGCCGACGGGCTCCCGCACGACGGGCTGATCCGGGATGCTCTGGGACCGATGATCGGCCCCTGGCTGCGGACACTAGGCGCCGAGGTCCTGGCCACGCGGCGTCTCGGTGACGACGCCGATGCCCTCCGCCAAGCCGTAGCGGGCTCCGGGGCCGATCTGGTCATCACCACCGGGGGCACCGCCGCCGGGCCCGTCGACCATGTCCATCCCATCCTCCACAAGCTCGGTGCCGAGCTGCTGGTCGACAGCGTCGCCGTGCGCCCCGGCCATCCGATGCTGCTCGCCCGGCTGGCCGACGGACGCCATCTCGTCGGACTGCCCGGAAACCCGCTGGCCGCCGTATCCGGGCTGCTGACGCTCGCCGATCCGCTGCTGCGTGGGCTCGCCGGCCGCGCCGCCCGGGAGGCTTATGCCATGCCCGTGAGCGAAGAGGTGCACGGCCACCCGTATGACACCCGGCTCGTGCCAGTGGTGCACCGGACCGATGAGGTGGTCCCGCTGCATTTCCATGGGCCGGCGATGCTCCGCGGTATCGCTGCGGCGGACGGGCTCGCCGTCGTACCGTCCGGAGGCGCGCGAGCCGGCCAGCTGCTGGAGATCCTCGATCTCCCGTGGGCGGAGGAGTGTTTCACGTGAAACTGCCCGGCCATGATGCCCTCGACCGGCAGGTGGGGGAGAAGCTGGTCACCCGCCGGGTGAAACTGCCTCGTCGGGTGGTCGAGCGGCCCCTCCGGCAGGTCGGCAGGCGAGTGCTGATTGCGCTGCTGGTGCTGGCGGTGACGGCGCTCATCGTCTGGTTCGACCGCGATGGTTACCACGACAACGCCGACAGCAAGGTCGACCTGCTCGACTCCTTCTACTACGCCACGGTCACCCTCTCCACCACGGGTTACGGCGACATCGTCCCGTACAGCGACGGTGCCAGGCTCACCAACATCCTCATCGTCACGCCGCTGCGCGTGCTCTTCCTGATCATCCTGGTCGGCACCACTCTCGAAGTGCTCACCGAGCGCACCCGGGAGGAGTGGCGGCTGAACCGCTGGAGGCTCCGCTTGCGTGACCACACCGTCGTCATCGGATTCGGTACGAAAGGCCGCTCCGCGATGCAGACGCTGTGTGCGACCGGCCTGAAGCAGGAGCAGATCGTTGTCGTCGACCCCAACAGCAAGGTCATCGAGGCCGCCAACGCGGAGGGCTTCGCGGGCGTCATCGGCGATGCGACCCGCAGCGACGTACTGCTCCGCGCCGAGGTGCAGCGTGCCCGGCAGATCGTCATCGCCACCCAGCGCGACGACACCGCCGTACTGGTCACGCTGACCGCGCGGCAGCTCAACCGCGGGGCGAAGATCGTCGCCGCGGTGCGGGAGGAGGAGAACGCTCCGCTGCTGCGCCAGTCCGGGGCCGACGCGGTGATCACGAGCGCCAGTGCGGCGGGGCGGCTGCTCGGGCTCTCCGTACTCAGCCCGAGCGCGGGAACCGTGATGGAGGATCTGATCCAGCAGGGCAGCGGACTCGACCTGGTCGAACGGCCGGTCATAAAGGACGAGGTGGGGCGGAGCGTCCGGGACGCGAACGATCTGGTCGTCACTGTGAAGCGCGGTCACCGGCTGATCGGGTACGACGATCCCGAAGCCAGTCCGCTCCAGCTCACCGACCGGGTGATCGCGATTGTCCGGGTCTCCCCCAAGGCGGCCGGAGCCGGTGCGGAGTAGCCTCGCGATCATGCATGCGATCACGATCCCCGAACCCGGCGGTCCCGAGGCGCTTGTCTGGGCCGAAGTGCCCGACCCCGTCCCCGGCGAGGGCGAAGTCCTCGTCGAGGTCGTGGCGTCCGCCGTCAACCGCGCCGATGTGCTGCAACGCCAGGGCTTCTACAACCCGCCCCCCGGGGCGTCGCCGTATCCCGGCCTGGAATGCTCCGGGCGGATCACCGCCCTCGGACCCGGGGTCTCCGGCTGGGCCGTCGGCGACGAGGTGTGTGCGCTGCTGAGCGGCGGCGGATACGCGGAGAGAGTCGCCGTACCGGTGGGGCAGCTGCTGCCGGTCCCGGACGGGATCGATCTCGTCACGGCGGCGGGGCTGCCGGAAGTCACGTGCACCGTCTGGTCCAACGTGTTCATGGTCGCCCATCTGCGCCCCGGCGAGATGCTGCTGGTGCACGGCGGGTCGAGCGGGATCGGCACGATGGCGATCCAGCTGGGCAAGGCGGTTGGGGCCCGGGTCGCCGTGACGGCGGGCAGCCCCGAGAAACTGGCCCGCTGTGCGGAGTTGGGCGCCGACGTACTGATCAACTACCGCGAGCAGGACTTCGTCGAGGAGATCCGGAAGGCGACCGGCGGTGCCGGGGCCGACGTCATCCTCGACATCGTCGGCGCGAAGTACCTGGACCGGAACGTGGAGGCGCTGGCGACCAGCGGGCGGCTCGCGGTGATCGGTATGCAGGGCGGTGTGAAGGGCGAGTTGAACCTCGCGGTACTGCTGGGGAAGCGGGGCGCCGTCACGGCCACGTCGTTGCGGGCACGGCCGCTGGGAGAGAAGGCGGCGATCGTCGCCGCGGTCCGTGAACATGTCTGGCCACTGATTTCCGGCGGCCGGGTGCGGCCCGTGGTGGACCAGGTGCTGCCGATGGCTCTCGCGGCGGAGGGGCACCGGGTGCTGGATTCCGGGGTGCACGTGGGGAAGGTCCTGCTGCAGGCGTAGGGCCGGAAGAAGCACAACGACCGAGGCCCGGCCCCGCGTGTTGCTGCGGGAGGCCGGGCCTCGGTCGGTGTTCGGTTCGGCGAAAGGCCAAAGAGGCGGACAGGGGGTTCAGAAACAGGGGGGAATCAGGCGGACCGGAAGAGGCGGACCGGATCAGAGGTACGGGCCTGAGCGGATCGCTCCGTGGCCGCCGTCCGCGTCCTCTTCCTCCTGGCCGCCCGCACCCGGGGGAAGCGCCCGGCGCATCTGTTCCAGTTGGGCCCTCGCCGCCATCTGCTGCGCGAACAGCGCCGTCTGGATGCCATGGAACAGACCTTCCAGCCAGCCCACCAACTGTGCCTGCGCGATGCGCAGTTCCGCCTCCGACGGGATGGCCTCGTTGGTGAACGGCAGCGAGAGGCGTTCCAGCTCCTCCACCAGCTCAGGGGCCAGACCGTCCTCCAGCTCCTTTACGGACGAGGCGTGGATGTCCTTGAGCCGGACCCGGCTCGCCTCGTCGAGAGGGGCCGCCCTGACCTCCTCCAGAAGTTGTTTGATCATGCTGCCGATGCGCATGACCTTGGCGGGCTGTTCCACCATTTCTGTCACTGGGACCTCGCGCGACTCGTCGTCACCGGCGGCCCCGCCGCCGAGCGCCATCCCGTCCTGTCCCACGATGAGGACCTTGGGGTGCTCCTCCGGCTGTTCCGACCGTTCACTCCTCGGCATCTCCATGCCGCCATTGTCTCGCACACGTACTCCATGAGGGGTTGTACCCCCGATCCGGGTTGATCCACCGCGTGTGCCACGTCAGCCTGCCCGCCGGGCCAGGACCAGACGTGACCGGGTGAAGCCCGCAGCCAGCAGACCGGCCAGGACCGGTACCGCCACGGCGAGGATGCCGATGGTCTCCCACGGCAGCACGATCGGTGTGTACGCGGAGTCCATCGGGTGCGCCCGCATCTGGTCCAGCGCCCGCTTGAGGTCGGTGAGCCGCACCGCGACCGCGGGCATCGCACCCGCCGCGGTCCCGAGCAGCACGCCCGTTCCCGCGACCACCGCGCACTGGAAGCCGCTGAGCGTGCGCCGTACGCCGGGCGGGGCGCCGATCGCGCTCAGGGTCGTCAGGTCGGCCTCCGCGTCGGCCTTCGCCAGGCCCGTGGTGATGGCGGCCGCGCCCAGCGTCACCACACCCGAGAACAGCGCGAGGATCAGCATGGTGGTGTCGCTGCCCTCCGGCTGCTCGTTCTGCCAGAGGTAGGCACCGTTTCCGGCCTGTGACATCCCGTCGTCGAAGCGCTGCTTCTCCGCGTCGGTCGGCCGGTGCGCGACCCGGTAGACGGCGGAGACCGGGCCCGTGTGCAGTCCGAGGCGGTCGGCGGCGGTCTGCGGCATGATCATGCGGATCCCGGGGGTGGCCGCGTACGGGGCGGCAGCCCGGTAGACCGTGAGGTGACTGACGGTCGTCCTGGCCTTTCCGGGGTGCCGTTCGCGGTTCGCCCTGTCCTCGGCGGTGTAGCGGTGGACGGCTTTCAGGGTGACCTTGCCGTCCGGCCCGGCGTACGCGTTGTTGAGCAGTACGGGGGTGCCGGCGGCCAGCGCCCTGGCGGCGGCCGGGTCGTTCAGACCGGCGTAGACACGCAGTGTCGCGCTGTCGCCGACGACGATCTCCGACTCATTGCCGAAGTAGTCGTCGGCATACTCCGCGTCCTTGCACTTCGGCGAGTTCATCAGCCGCTTGTGCCCGGCCGGGGAGAGCCTGGCCGCCAGGTCCTTGCCGCCGGGCGCCTGCAGCGGGCAGATGTTGGCCTTCGGCTTGGCCATGGTGAACGAGCCGCAGGCGTCGGCGTCCGCATTGGGGAACTTGTCGCAGTCGCTGCCCGCCCACACCCGGCTGATGGTCGCGGGCGTGCCCCGCACCGGCAGATCGCGCCGGGCGAGCCCGCGGGCCAGTTCCAGCGCCCTCGCCGGGTCCGCGTGCTCCGAATAGGTGTCGGCGTTGATCGCGACGACGTTGGCCGGCAGCGAGAGATGGGCGTTGTACGCCTGCTCCGCCCGGGTGCTCGCGGTGTACGTGGCGACGGCGACGGTGCCCGCGACCGCGGCCATCACCGCCGCGACGGCGGGTGCCGTACGGCCCCGGTTGCGGGCCGCGTCGCGCAGGGCGAGCCGCGGGGCGAGCGGGAGGAAGCGGCCCAGCCGGCCGAGCGAGCCCACGATCACCGGGATGCAGGCGAGTACCCCCAGTTCGGCGACGACCGAGCCGGCGGCGACGGGTACCGCACGGCCCTTGAGCCCGCCGACGACGGCCACGGCGCCCCCGAGCACGATGGCGACGGTCCCGAGCACCGGCATCACCCGTGAGGAGCGGCGCACTCCGCGCCGGCCCGTGAGGGATTCGACGACCGGCTGCCGGCCCGCCACGACGGCCGGCACCAGCGCCGCCAGTACGCCGGTGACCAGGCCGATCGCCGCGATACCCACCAGATCCACGGGGTGGATCGCGAGGCTGCCGAACCGCTTGCCCGACCACCCCTCGATCACCGGGCGCAGCGCGACCGTCAGGGCGACACCCGCGGCGGTACCGGCGACCGCGCCCGCTCCGCCCAGCACCGCTCCCCCGGCGAGGACCACGGCGCGGATGTGCCGCCGGTCGCCGCCGCAGGTGCCGACCAGACCGAGCTGGCGCCGCGAGCGGCGCGCACCGACCGCGAAGGCCGGGCCCGCCAGCAGCACGATCTCCAGCATCGCCATGGCGACGACGGTGGCGAGCGACGCGGTCAGTTCGAGCCCGTGGCCGGACCCCGTGCCGCCGATGTGGGACGCCATCGGGACCTGGGCGTCCGGCGGCGGCTTGAGAACGACGCTGCGGGACTCGACCAGTACGCCGTGCTTGTTGGCCGCGAGGACGTCCTGCCAGCTCACCCCCGAGGCTCCGGCGGCCTTGACGAACAGGGACAGGCGGCCGGGGCTGGGCGGCGTGATGGTGTGGTCGGCGGCGGCCGCCCGCTGCCAGGGCTTGATGAGGGCGCCCGGCCGCACGTACAGGAAGCTGTCCTTCAGACTGGCGGGCACCTCTACGGCGCCGGTGATCGTGAAGGTCTTGTCGGCGCCCCGGACTGTGGTGTGCGAACCGACGTGCAGCCCGGCCGACTTGAGGAAGCCGTCGTTGGCGACGAGGTCGCTGTCCGTCTTCGGGTACGCGCCGCGCACCAGCTTGATCATCCCGCTGACCAGCGGGTCCGAGGTGTCCAGTTCGGTGACGTCAGTGGGCTTGATGCCGTACTTGGTGGTGACGGTCGACAGCACGGTCTGCCGGGTGATGGCGCGCGCCCCCTCGGGGAGCACGGCTTTCAGGTCCGGCGGTGCGGTCTGCTGTCCGGCTTGCCCTTGACCGGTCTTCCCGCCGGATGTGCCGTTGCCCTCCGCGTCGGCCTGCTGGTACGAGTCGGCCGCCGGCATCTGCTCGATCGGGCCGCCGCCCATGCCCGCATCGCTGAACAGCGCGTCGGCCGCGCCCATCTCGGAGGTCAGCTTCTCCGCCCGCGTCGGGACCGAACTGCGGTACGTGATGTCCGCCGCCGTGACCCCCAGCACCGGCAGCGCGATCATGGCGACAACCAGGGCGCTGCGGCCCTTGGCGCGCAGTGCGTCCCTGCGAGCGATACGGAAGGCAGCGCGCCAGCCTGTGAACACGTTCACTTGGCGCCCTCGGCTGCGAGCAGCGAATCGGCGTCCGCACTGAGAGTCTGGTCGACGACCGAACCGTCCCGCAGGAACACCACCCGGTCGGCCCAGGCCGCGTACCGGGGTTCGTGGGTGACCATGACCCCGGCGGCGCCCCCGTCGCAGCGGGTACGCAGCAAGGCCAGTACCGCTTCGCCGGTCTCGGAGTCCAGGGCGCCGGTCGGTTCGTCGGCGAGTACGAGCCGCCGGTCGCCGACCAGGGCGCGGGCGATGGCCACGCGCTGCTGCTGGCCGCCGGACATCTCGTCCGGGAAGCGGTCGGCGACCTCGGCCAGCTTCATCCCGCTGAGCGCCTCCCTGGCCTCCTTGCGGGCCTTGCGTACGGATATGCCGTCCAGCTCGCGGGGCAGGGCGATGTTCTCGGCGGCGGTGAGCGCGGGGATGAGGTTGTAGTCCTGGAAGACGTAGCCGACGCTGCGGCGGCGCAGGGCTGCGAGCCGTTTGCGGGTGAGGGTGGCGATGTCCTGGCCCTCGACGATCACCTGCCCGGTGGTCGCGGTGTCCAGGCCGCCGGCCAGCGTGAGCAGGGTGGACTTGCCGGAGCCCGACGGGCCCATGACGGCGACGAGTTCACCCGCCCGGACGGTGAGGTTCACACCGCGGAGGGCGTGCACCTCGGCTATTCCGGTGCCGTGGGTACGGGTGAGGTTCCTGAGTTCCAGTACGGGTGGTGCGCTGGACTGTGCGGGCATGGGTCCCCCCTGGGTGCGGGTGATCGGTCGGCTGGGTGGCAAGTGAGCCGCGGAGTCGGGCAGTTGTGCGCGCCGGCTGGGCAAGTGGCTGGACGGGACGAGCGCATGCCCGGTTGTGCTGGGACTGGTGCCCGATCGAGGCCCGTCCGGTGCCCGAACGGGCCTGTTGCCTTCCTGGACGGACCCGGAGGGTGCCCGAGCGGGCTTGCCCGTTCCAAACGGACTTGGCAGGTGCCCGAACAGACTCCCCGCGTTCCCGAACGGGCCCGGCGGGTGCCCGAACGGGCGGTCAACGAGGGCTCAGCGGCGGGTCTTTGTACGGGATTTCCGTGCTGTGGCCGGGGCGGGCTCTGTCTGTGCCGCGGCCGCCAGGCGGACCAGGCGGGACTCGCAGTGGTCGAGCCAGCGCGCCTCGGCCTCCGCCTGGAAGATCAGCTGTTCCAGTACGAGCAGCCAGGCGACCTCGTCGCGGTTGGCCGGTTCGGTGTTCAGAGCCTGCGCCTTCAGCCGTGTGTAGTCCTGCATCGCCTTCACCGTGTGGTGGCGCTGCGACTGGATCACCGCGCGGATGTCCACGCCGGGCGCCCCGACGGCCATCGCCAGCTTGATGGCCAGCTCGTCGCGGGCCGGGCTGGTGCGGTCGACCGGGGCCTCGTACCAGCTGCGGAGTTCCTCGCGGCCCTCGTCGGTGATGGCGTACAGCGCGTGGCCCGCGCCGTCCTCGGAGTCCTGGACCACCATGCCGTCGCGCTCCAGGCGCGCGAGCGTCGTGTAGACCTGCCCGACGTTGAGCGGCCAGGTGGAACCGGTCCGGGACTCGAACTCGGTACGGAGCTGAGAGCCGTAGCGGGGGCCACGCTCCAGGAGGGCCAGTAGCCCGTGACGGATCGACATACTCAGTATGTATACCGAGTATGTCGATCGACGCAAGCTACTGCGCCCGGCGCAGCCGCAGTCCCAGGAAGCCCAGGCCGAGACCGATCAGGGCAAGTCCGGCGCCCATTGCCCCCACCTTCAGGGGAAGTGCCGCCGCGCGGGAATCGGCCTGCGGTGTGGCGTGCCTGCCTGCCGCTTCCATGTCCTTGGCGCTGGGGGCCAGGCTGTCCGGCGCGACGGGATCCGTTGCCCGCCCGGTGTGCTCGTCGTTGCCCGATGACCAGGAGTGCTGGTGCCGGGCGGCCGGCGGGTGGGGGGCCCGCATGGGTACGGAGGGGTGGACCACATGGGCGGAGGCGCTCGGGCGGGCGGGGAGGCTCGGTACGCCGGAGGGGGAGAGCGAGGCGCCCGAGGTCCTGCCCGGCCTTGGGCGGCCCTGACCTGCGGGGCTGCCCGCCAGTGAGTCGCGAGGTGACGGGCGCGCGGAGGTGCTGCCGGATGCGGATCCGGAAGGTTTCGGTCCGCCTGCGCCGAGGTCTGCTCCCGTCGTGCTGCCGCCCCTGCTGCCGGTGTCCCTGCTGCCGCCGCCCCGGCCGCCCCCGGTGTCCTCGCCGTCGGGCCGCCCGACGGCGCCCGGGCCGCCGCCGGTCCCGGCGGTCTCCGCGCCCAAGTCGCCCACGTTGCCCAAGCCGCCCGGGTCGCCCGCGTCGCCCGCCATGCCGGCGTCGCCCGCCGTGCCCGTGATCCCGGTCGTGCCCTCGTCGGCGGCTCCGCCGTCCGGCCCCCCCGCCGTACCCGCTGGGGCCGTGGCCGCGCTCGCCGTGTCGCTCGGAGCGGCACCCGGGGACGTGCCCTGGCCGGCGGTGACGCCGACTGCCGGTGGCGGCACCTCCGTGCCCACCGAGACCGGGGACAGCATCACCGCAAGCGCCACCAGACCGATCACTGGATGCCCCCTCATTCCCGCCGGGCCCACCGGCAGCAGAAAGCAGAAGAAACGACGGACCCAGCGTCACATCCCGGTGCAATTCCGGCATCTCGGGAGCGGCAAAAGGCCCAGCACACGCCGTACGTGTACTGGGCCTGACAGCTGTACCGGGCCCGACAGGTGTACCGGGCCTGTCGGCCGGAGCGGGTGCGTCAGTTCGCGTCGCCCGTCGAGATCCCGAGCGTGATGGTGAGGTCCTTGGGGCTGACGTCCGTTTTCGCCAGCGGGTACTGGTCGAGGACGACGTCCTGGCCCCACTGGCCGCTGGGCTCCTTCTTCGTCGTGATGTGCCAGCCGGCCGCCTGGGCACACGCCTTCACCGACAGGATGTCCTTGTAGGTGAAGTCCGGCAGCTCGATCTTGTTCGGGTCCGTGACGCCGGGCTGCGCGTCCGAGCACTCCGTGGTCTCCATCGTCCGGTCCCGCTCGGGCCCCTTGTGTCCGGCCTTGGCCGACGTGCTGGAGTCCGTGGAGTCCGTGGTGCCGGCGCCCGTCGAGCTGCCCGCGTTGTTGTTGTCCGATCCGCTGTAGTGCAGCGCCGCCACCACCCCGCCGATCGCCAGCAGCGCCACCACGACCGCGCCCACGAGCAGCGGCGTCCGCCGCGCGCCGCCGGAGCCGCCCTGCCGGGCCGGGGAGGACGGAGCGGCCGGCTGCACACCGTACGGCGGCGGGGTCTGCCCGCCGTACTGCTGTGCGGCGTACGGCTGGGCGGCGGGTGTCTGGTAGCCGTTCTGCGGCGGCGGGGTCTGGTAGCCGCCCTGCTGCGGGTAGCCGTACGCCGGCGCCGGGGCCGGTGTGCCGTACGTGCCCGGCTGGTACGGCGTCTGGACCTGGCCGCTCTGCGGCATCGAGGAGTCCACCGGCGGGAAGACCGCCGAGCCGACGCCCGCGCCACTGCTCGGCACCGCGCCTCCGACGACCATCGGGGCGGCGCCGGTGTGCCCCGACGTCATGACCCGCAGGCACTCGTCGCGCATGGACTCGGCCGACGGGAACCGCTCGTTCGGGTTCTTCTTCAGCGCGCGGGCGACCAGCGCGTCGACGGGCGGCGTGATGGAGCGGTTGATCGAGGACGGAGCGACCGGCTCCTCCTGTACATGCGCGTACGCGATCGCGAGCGGTGAGTCCGCGTCGAACGGCAGCCGGCCCGTCAGCAGCTGGAACAGCATGATGCCGACCGAGTAGAGGTCGGAGCGCGCGTCCACCCCGCGTCCCAGCGCCTGCTCGGGCGAGAGGTACTGCGGAGTGCCCACGACCATGCCGGTCTGCGTCATCGACGTGACGCCCGACTGCATGGCGCGGGCGATGCCGAAGTCCATGACCTTCACGATGTTGCGCTTGGTCATCATCACGTTGCCGGGCTTGATGTCCCGGTGGACCAGGCCCATCTCATGGCTGGTGTCCAGCGCGGCCAGCACATCGGCTGTGATCTTCAGCGCCTTGTCGGCCGGCATCGCGCCGTGCTGCTCGATGTCCGCCTGGAGTACGGAGCCGAGCGGCTGCCCCTCCACGTACTCCATGACGATGTACGGCATCAGGGCGTCGCCGAGGGTGTCCTCGCCGGTGTCGAAGACCGAGACGATGTTGGTGTGCGACAGCTTGGCGACCGCCTGCGCCTCACGCCGGAACCGCTCGCGGAACGACTGCTCGCGCCCCAGCTCCGTGTGGAGCGTCTTGATGGCGACCTGCCGGTCCAGCGCCTGGTCGTACGCCAGGTACACCGACGCCATACCACCCTCGCCGAGCAGGTCACGGAGCTGATAGCGCCCTCCGGCGACCGAGTCTCCCGCGTAGCGCCCCTGCGCGCCGTCCTGGCTCATGGCGTGGCTCCCCCTATGGCGCACTGATACGGCGCTCCGCGTACTGATCCGGTGACGGCCTGCTGACCCCGGCCCCACGGGGCAAAGTCTGCCCGAGGCCACGGACACGTCAAGCCAGGGGGCCCGTTCCGTGACCGTACGCGTACGAAGCGTCTCGCAAGCGTTACCGGAAGGGCGCAGGATTTGCATGGGCGACGCGATTCCAGGTTTGATAGCCGGTCATTGCCGGACCGGGCCCTCTCCCTGAGCCTGTAGCGTGGCGTGGCACTGGGCCGCGAGGACCACCCGAGCATCACCCGCGTACCACCGCTGACGCGGACCTACACGACGGCGAGGACTGATGGCACCCGAATCCGAGGCAGAGGGCGGCGGGGTGTCGGACGTGCCGGAGTCGTGGGGCGTCGGCGGACTCGTCGGCGACGGCCGCTACCGGCTGACCCACCGGCTCGGCCGTGGCGGCATGGCCGAGGTGTTCGCAGCCGAGGACGTGCGGCTCGGCCGCACCGTCGCCGTCAAGCTGCTCCGGTCCGACCTCGCCGAGGACCCGGTCTCCAAGGCCCGGTTCACCCGCGAGGCACAGTCGGTCGCGGGCCTCAACCACCATGCCGTGGTCGCCGTGTACGACTCGGGCGAGGACTACTGGGGCGGCAACACCGTCCCCTACATCGTGATGGAGCTGGTCGAGGGCCGCACCATCCGCGATCTGCTGATCAACGCCGAGGCCCCGCCGCCCGAGCAGGCGCTGATCATCGTCTCCGGTGTACTGGAGGCGCTCGCCTACTCGCACCAGCACGGCATCGTGCACCGTGACATCAAGCCCGCCAACGTGATCATCACGGACGGCGGCGCGGTCAAGGTGATGGACTTCGGTATCGCCCGCGCCCTGCACGGCGCGCAGTCGACGATGACCCAGACCGGCATGGTCATGGGCACCCCCCAGTACCTCTCCCCCGAGCAGGCGCTCGGCAAGGCCGTCGACCACCGCTCCGACCTGTACGCGACGGGCTGCCTGCTGTACGAACTGCTCGCGATGCGGCCCCCGTTCACCGGGGAGACCCCGCTCTCGGTGGTCTACCAGCACGTTCAGGACATGCCGGTCCCGCCGTCGCAGGTGTCGGACGCGGTGCCGCCGGAGCTCGACGGGCTCGTGATGCGGTCCCTCGCGAAGGACCCGGACGACCGGTTCCAGAGCGCCGAGGAGATGCGGGCGCTGGTCGCGTACTCGCTGCAGATGCTCCAGCAGCAGGGCGGTCACACGGGTACGTGGAACACCGGCCCGGTCGTGATGCACGAGGGCGGCTCCACCCCGGCGATGGGCACAGCGGCCACCACGGCGCTCAGCCATCCGCAGCACGGTGACACCTCGCAGGGCCCGATCCTGCCGCCGATGAACCCGGACGACGGTTCGTACGACGGCGGAGGCAGGGGCAGGAGCCGGGGCGGCCGTGGCTGGATCTGGGTGGTCGCTGTGCTCGCGGTGGTCGCCATCGGCGCGGGCATCGTCCTCGCGCAGGGCCTGCCGGGCAGCGGAAGCTCCGGTGGTTCATCCACCGACAAGTCGCCCGCGCCCTCCCACTCCAAGGTCGACAAGCCGAGCGACACCCCGTCGGACGACTCCTCGCCGGACACCAGCACGGACCCCGGCGCGTCCAGCGGCGGCCAGTACACCCAGCAGCCTTCGGGCACCCCCTCGGACACCCCGAGCAACCACACGCCCTCGTCGCCCCCGCCCGCTTCCCCGTCCACCTCGGGCGGTACGTCGACGAACGGCGGTACGTCGTCCACCGGCGGCAAGACGAACGGCGGCACCGACAACGGGGGTACGTCGTCGGACGGCGGTACCTCGTCCACGGGCGGCAACACGGACAACGGCGGCAGTGACAACGGCGGTGCGTCGGACGGTTCGACGACCGCCGGCGGGGGCAGCCCGGCGGGCGGCGCCACCACGGACGGGGCTAGCACGGCCGGCGGCGCGACGGGGACCACCACGGGCGACGCGGCGGCCGGCGCGACGGGCAACTGAGCTCCGCAAGGGGCGCGGCTGAGCCCGGCACGGACCGTAAGGCCGGTAGCTCAGGAGCCCCCGGCCAGGGGCCTCACCCCGAGAACGCCTCGCGGACCGCCTCGTACTCACGGGTCCACCACACCACCAGGGCCGACGCCGCAGGAAACAGCGGGTCGGCCCTGCGGTCGTGCAGCTGGTAGCGCCAGCGCAGCGTCCAGAAGTCGTTGAGCCGCTCCCACCACACCCGGTGGACCGCGGCGGCCAGCTCCGCGGGGCCCGCCGAAGCGGCCCGCCGGTACGCGCGCGCGTAGGCCCGTACCTTCGCCAGCTCCAGCTCGCCCGTGGGCTGCACGAAGAAGATCACCGCCGCTCTGACCGCCTCCTCGGCGCGCGGCTTCACGCCCAGCCGGTCCCAGTCGATGATCGCGGCCGGTTCGGCGCCCCGGTACAGCAGGTTCAGCGGATGGAAGTCGCCGTGCACCCAGCCGCCCGCCGTGCCCGGCGGCGGGCGCCGGTGCGCATGGCGCTCCAGGAGGCGGCGGCGCTCGCGCAGCCGGTGTTCGGCCAGTTCGTCGAAGGTGTCGCGGCCGGACTGCCGGCAGGCCAGCCTGGAGAGCAGTTCCTCGATGACCGCGAAGGTGTCGGCGGGGTCGGCGCTCTCGTGCTCGGGCGGCGCCGACTCGGCCTCCATCACCCGTTCCAGACCGGTGTGGACCAGCCCGAGGAGCGCGCCGAGCCGCCGGGAGCACGCCGTGCTGAGCTGGGCACCTTCCCGGTGCCGCCCGTCGATCCAGGGGTGCAGCGCGTAGCAGCGGCCGCCGATCACCGTGACGGTGTCGCCGTCCGTGTCGGCCAGCGGCGGTGCGACGGGGACCCCGAGCACCTGGAGGCGCTGGGTGGCGCGGTGCTGGCGGCTGATCGCGGCCGGGTCGCCGTCGAGGTGGTGTTTGAGGAAGTAGTCGCCGTGGGTGGTGGCGAGCCGGTAGCCGCGGTTGAGCAGCCCCTGGGCGACGGGCTCGCAGGAGAGCGCATCACCGGTGGACCGGTAGCGGCGCAGCAGCTCCCCGACAGGCGGTGTTGCGACATGCGGTGGTGCATATGAGCGCGGCACTCGCCAGATGTTAGATCACCGGGAGACGGCGGCTGTTTCCGGAGCGGTGTACTCCATCCGGTCCAGCGTGGCGAACCGCGGCCTGATACGCAGATAGACCGCTTCGTACGGCTCGCCGTTCACCCGGGCCGGGGCCGCTTCGAACTGTGCGATCTCTTCGGGGGCCGGGACGGTCAGCTCGGCGGTTCCGGTGAACTGGACCGACCAGAGGTGTACGTCCCCGGAGGCAAGGTTGTCCGCCGCGTAGGCGACGACGCTGCCCGCGCAGGCCTCGTGGTGCCCGTGGCCCGCGTGCAGCCGCAGGATGACGCAGCCGTCCGAGACGATGTGCCGGGCGATGGCCAGGAAGGGGAGCGCGCGCATACTGGCGGCGACTCGGCCGTACGACACCCTGCTGAGCAGGGCGATGGCGCGCTGTTCCTCGATGGGCATGGCTTCCACTGTCCGCCCCGGACGCCGTGCCGGTAAGGGGACAGCTGCCCGACGATTGAGGACGTAGGTCCCGAATAAGGCCGAACAAACCGTTCTGGGCCATTTCAAACCATTCCAGGCCGGCCAGTCGCCGCCCGCGCCCCGGGGCTCACTGCTCGCCCCGCTCCTGTCCGGCCTGGATCCGGGCCACGTACGCGGCCGCCTGCGAGCGCCTCTCCATGCCCAGTTTGGCGAGCAGGCTGGAGACATAGTTCTTGATCGTCTTCTCGGCGAGATGCAGTCGTTCGCCGATGACGCGGTTGGTCAGACCCTCACCGATCAGGTCGAGAATCTTCCGTTCCTGATCGGTGAGGCTCGCGAGGCGGGCATCGCCTTTGCTGGTGCCACCGTCGCGCAGCCGCTCCAGGACGCGCGCCGTGGCCACCGGGTCGAGCAGCGACTTGCCGGCCGCGACATCCCGTACGGCCGAAAGCAGCTCGCTCCCGCGGATCGCCTTCAGTACATAGCCGGAGGCGCCCGCCATGATCGCGTCGAAGAGCGCCTCGTCGTCGGAGAACGAGGTGAGCATGAGGCACTTGATGTTCTCGTCGGCCGAGCGGATCTCCCGGCACACCTCGACTCCGCTGCCGTCCGGCAGCCGGACGTCCAGTACCGCCACATCGGGCCTGGTGGCCGGGATCCTGGCGAGGGCGTCGGCGGCGGTACCCGCCTCGCCGACGATCTCGATGTCGTCCTCCATCACCAGAAGCTCATGAACTCCGCGTCGCACGACTTCATGGTCGTCAAGGAGAAATACGCTGATTTTTCCGTCTTCGGGCACGGATTCAGTTTCCCATACGAACTCTTCCCGTGCCCGGGGTGCCCGGTATAACGTGCCTCTGTTCCGGCGGCCTGCAAGGCTGTGACCAGTGATTGTTCGCCCATTTCTCGATTTACTTGGAAATCCAAGCAAAATCGCAGGTCAAATGGGGTTTCGCAGTTCTGCGACGCACTGGGTAACGTGCCTTTTCAGAGGGTGCTCGCCGGGGCACCTGTCACGCCTGTTCCCGGTTCGCATCGCACCCACCCCGTGCGGGGGATCCGGATTCGGGCGAGCCGCACTGGCCTTACCGGCAACCCCGGGGGCCGGACCGACGGAGGAGCACGCACGTGACCGTGGAGAGCACTGCCGCGACGCGCAAGCCGCGACGCAGCAGCAAGCGAGCCGGCGCCGCACGGACGCCCAAGGCGCCCGATGAGCCCCAGCTCGTACAGCTGCTGACGCCCGAGGGCGAGCGGGTCGAGCACCCCGAGTACGAAGTGGATCTCACGCCAGAAGAGCTGCGCGGGCTGTACCGGGACATGGTCCTGACCCGCCGTTTCGACGCCGAGGCCACCTCACTCCAGCGCCAGGGCGAGCTGGGCCTGTGGGCCTCGCTGCTCGGCCAGGAGGCCGCCCAGATCGGATCGGGCCGGGCCCTGCGGGACGACGACTACGTCTTCCCGACCTACCGGGAACACGGCGTGGCGTGGTGCCGCGGCGTCGACCCGACCAATCTGCTGGGCATGTTCCGCGGCGTGAACCACGGCGGCTGGGACCCCAACAGCAACAATTTCCACCTGTACACCATCGTCATCGGCTCGCAGACGCTGCACGCGACCGGTTACGCGATGGGCATCGTCAAGGACGGCGCGGACTCCGCGGTCGTCGCGTACTTCGGTGACGGCGCGTCCAGCCAGGGCGACGTGGCCGAGGCGTTCACCTTCTCGGCGGTCTACAACGCCCCGGTGGTCTTCTTCTGCCAGAACAACCAGTGGGCGATCTCCGAGCCCACCGAGAAGCAGATGCGGGTGCCGCTCTACCAGCGCGCCCAGGGCTTCGGCTTCCCCGGTGTCCGGGTCGACGGCAACGACGTACTGGCCTGTCTGGCCGTCACCAAGTCGGCGCTTGAGCGCGCTCGCCGGGGCGAGGGCCCCACGCTCGTCGAGGCGTACACCTACCGGATGGGCGCCCACACCACGTCCGACGACCCCACCAAGTACCGCACGGACGACGAGCGGCAGGCGTGGGAGGCCAAGGACCCGATCCAGCGGCTGAAGACGTACCTGGAGAAGCAGAAGTTCGCCGACGAGGCGTTCTTCACCGGCCTGGAGACCGAGAGCGAGACGCTCGGCAAGCGGGTGCGGGAGGCCGTACGGGCGATGCCCGACCCGGACTCGCTGGCCATGTTCGAGAACACCCACGCCGACGGCCATGCGCTCGTCGACGAGGAGCGCGCGCAGTTCGCCGCCTACCAGGCGTCCTTCGCGGACTCCGACGAGGAGGGCAACTGATCATGGCCGGCAAAAACATGAGCATCGCGAAGGCGCTCAACGAGTCGCTGCGCAAGGCGCTCGACACCGACCCCAAGGTCCTCATCATGGGCGAGGACGTCGGCAAGCTCGGCGGCGTCTTCCGGGTCACGGACGGGCTGCACAAGGATTTCGGCGAGGACCGGGTCATCGACACCCCGCTCGCCGAGTCGGGCATCGTCGGCACCGCGATCGGCCTGGCCCTGCGCGGCTACCGGCCGGTCGTGGAGATCCAGTTCGACGGCTTCGTCTTCCCCGCGTACGACCAGATCGTCACGCAGCTGGCGAAGATGTACGCGCGTGCGCTCGGCAAGATCAAGCTGCCGGTCGTCGTCCGTATCCCGTACGGCGGCGGCATCGGCGCGGTCGAGCACCACAGCGAGTCGCCCGAGGCGCTCTTCGCGCACGTGGCGGGCCTGAAGGTCGTCTCGCCGTCCAACGCGTCGGACGCGTACTGGATGATGCAGCAGGCCATCCAGAGCGACGACCCCGTCATCTTCTTCGAGCCGAAGCGGCGGTACTGGGACAAGGGCGAGGTCGACACCGACGCCATCCCGCACCCGCTGCACAAGGCGAAGGTGGCCCGCGAGGGCTCCGACCTGACGCTCGCCGCGTACGGCCCGATGGTGAAGGTCTGCCTGGAGGCGGCGGCAGCGGCGGCCGAGGAGGGCAAGTCCGTCGAGGTCCTGGACCTGCGGTCGATGTCCCCGATCGACTTCGACTCCGTGCAGACCTCGGTGGAGAAGACGCGCAGGCTGGTCGTGGTGCACGAGGCGCCGGTGTTCCTCGGTACGGGCGCGGAGATCGCCGCCCGGATCACCGAGCGGTGCTTCTACCACCTGGAGGCACCGGTGCTGCGGGTCGGCGGATACCACGTGCCGTACCCGCCGGCGCGCCTGGAGGACGAGTACCTGCCGGGCCTGGACCGGGTGCTCGACGCCGTCGACCGCTCGCTTGCGTACTGAGGAGCGCCGTGACCATGACTGATATCGCGATCCCGGTACGGGAGTTCAAGATGCCCGACGTGGGCGAGGGACTCACCGAGGCGGAGATCCTCAAGTGGTACGTCGCACCCGGCGACACCGTCACCGACGGCCAGGTCGTGTGCGAGGTCGAGACGGCGAAGGCGGCCGTGGAGCTGCCCATTCCGTTCGACGGTGTGGTGCGTGAGCTGCGCTTCCCGGAGGGCACCACGGTCGACGTCGGCCAGGTGATCATCACGGTGGGCGGGGCACCCGGTTCGGAGCCGGAACCGGCCGCCGCCCCGCAGCAGATCGAGCAGCCCGCCGAGAAGGAGTCCGGGGAGGAGCCCGGGCAGGAGGCGGCGCCCGCCGCCCGCCAGCCGGTCCTGGTCGGGTACGGGGTCTCGGAGGCGTCCACCAAGCGCCGGGCGCGCAAGAGCGCGGAGCCGGAGCCGGAGGCCGCGCCGGAGGGCACGTACTACGCGCCGCCCGCCGCCGAACCGGCCGCCGCGCCGGTCAACGGCCACACCGTGGCCCGCCCGCTGGCCAAGCCGCCGGTCCGCAAGCTCGCCAAGGACCTGGGCATCGACCTGACCACGGTCACCCCTTCGGGCCCGGACGGGATCATCACCCGCGAGGACGTCCACGCGGCCGTGGCCCCGGCGGAGCAGGAACCGGCGCCCGCGACGGCCCCGGAGCCGGCGGCCGTCGCGGGCGCCGGCCCGTCCGACGCCCGGGAGACCCGTATCCCCGTCAAGGGCGTACGGAAGGCCACCGCGCAGGCGATGGTCGGCAGCGCCTTCACCGCGCCGCACGTCACCGAGTTCGTCACGGTGGACGTCACCCGCACGATGAAGCTCGTCGCCGAGCTGAAGACCGACAAGGCCTTCGAGGGGCTGCGGGCCAACCCGCTGCTCCTGGTCGCCAAGGCGCTGCTGGTCGCGATCAAGCGGAACCCGGAGGTCAACTCCGCCTGGGACGAGGCGAACCAGGAGATCGTGCGGAAGCACTACGTCAACCTGGGCATCGCGGCGGCGACCCCGCGCGGCCTGCTCGTCCCGAACATCAAGGACGCGCACGCCAAGACGCTGCCCGAACTGGCCGGTGCGCTGGGCGAACTGGTCTCCACGGCCCGCGAGGGCAAGACGTCCCCGGCGGCGATGCAGGGTGGGACGGTGACCATCACCAACGTCGGCGTCTTCGGCGTCGACACCGGTACGCCGATCCTCAACCCGGGCGAGTCCGCGATCCTCGCGGTCGGCGCGATCAAGCTCCAGCCGTGGGTCCACAAGGGCAAGGTCAAGCCCCGCCAGGTCACCACGCTGGCGCTCTCCTTCGACCACCGCCTGGTCGACGGCGAACTCGGCTCGAAGGTGCTCGCGGACATCGCGGCGATCCTGGAGCAGCCGAAGCGGCTGATCACCTGGGCGTAGGCGGCCCGAGCGACTGAACGGCCCCCGGACGCGGTTGTGCGTCCGGGGGCCGCGCTATGTCCGCAAGGCGGCGCTCACTACGTCCAGCTCGGCCCAGACGGCCTTGCCCACGGCCAGGGTCTGTACGTCCCAACGGGCGGCCAGCGCCTGGACGATGAGCAGCCCGCGCCGTGACTCAGTTCGACTTTGTGAAGTCCAGCTACAGCACATCGGGCGGCGAATGTGTCGAGGTGGCCCGCAACATCCCCGGCACGGCGGCCGTGCGCGATTCGAAGGACGTGACGGGGCCCGTGATCGGTGTCGGACCGACCGCGTGGGACCTGTTCCGCGCTCACGTGGTGAGCCAGCAATTCTCTGACTGAGCAGACGGGATGGCTGGCGCACGCCTCGACGAGGGGCCCCTCGAAGAGATGCTGGGAAAGTGGCTTCCGGCTACCTTCTCGGCAATGTCTCGGCATGGGGATGAGGGCATGGCAATGTTCCGGCTCATCAAGTCCAGTTACACCACCTGGCCACTGAAGCTGGAGGAACCTGGAGCCGATACGCCTCCGGCGACCACGATCACGTGCGAAGTCGAGAACGGTACTCGCCCGGGGCTGTGCCCCGGGCACGTCTGAAGGCCCGGCTGAAAGCGTGCGGAGAGGCGTAGCCGACCGCGCCGGAGATCGACTCGACCGGCTCATCGGTATCGCGGAGCCGGACGGACGCCAGGTCGATGCGCCACTGCGTCACGTAAGCGCCCGGCGTCTGTCCGAGGGCGGACCGGAAACGCCTGGACAGCGTCGCCCGGGAGACGCTCGTCGCGGCGGCCAGGGTCTCCGTGGTCCACGGGTGTCCCGGTTGGGCGTGGACACATGCCAGAGCGTGGCGCACGACCGGATCACGCATCGCTCCCAGCCATGAGCCGGACTGCTCCTGCGGGTGGCGGGCCAGCCAGGCGCGTACGAACTGGACGAGCAGAAGGTCGACGATGCTGTTGACGGCGGCGGTGGTGCCGATCTGCGGCTGTGCGAGCTCAGCAGCGAGAAGTCCGACGGTCCTTCCGAGCTGCGTGTTCTCGCGGGCTGTGACGTGCATCGGCCGAGCGAGGGAGGTAAGCACCGGTGTGCGCACCTCCGGGTCCTGCTCATAGTGCAGCACGATCACTTCCGTCTGCACCGGCGCCGAGCCCAGCCGCAGGGCCCGGCCATCGCCAAAAGACCGGGCCGCCGCCTCACGGTCGCAGGAACCCATCGTCACGCCGGCGCCCCCGGCTATCCCGTGTGCGGTGCCCGGCGACACCAGGACGGCGTCTCCGGCCTGCACTTGAAGAGGTTTCCCGCCTGCGACGTGGAGCCACATAGTGCCGCGGGACACCACGTGCAGTGCCGCTCCTGGAGAGGAGTCCAGCCACAGGCCCCACGTTCCTCCGGCCTTCAGCATGACCCCGAGCGCCCCACGCGCACCCGAAACACGCAAGACCTCCGCCAGCACATCCATGGGTCCATTCTCGTCCACCACGGCGAACCGCCCACCGGCGGGCGAGGCGCATGTGTCCTCGTCAACAGCCTCAGACCACGTCAAGAATGACCTTTCCGTGCACCTTCCGCGCGAACAGCGCCTGTACGGCGTCGTCCACGCCCTGCCAGTCGCCTCGCAGTCCGACCGGTGCCGAGAGCCTCCCGGCGGCCATGAGGCCCAGCAGGTCCGTCAGCTCCCCGCCGGTCGGCGTCATGTCGCCGTAGGTGGCGATACTGCGGGGCTCACCGAAGCCGAACAAGGCCCCTGACGGGAACGTGGTTTCCTGCCCCGAGGAGTAACCGACCAGGTGGATGGTGCCCCCCTCGGCGAGGGAACTCCACGCCTGGGCCACCAGCGGCCCGCCGACCGTGTCCAGGACGAGGTCGAACCGGTCCCCGGTCTCGGCCAGGTCGGTCAGGACCTTGTCGGCCCCGAGTCGGCGGAGCCCGGCGGCCCGCTCCGGCGAACCGACGAGTGCCGTCACCCGGGCACCCGCCAGCGCCGCCAGTTGGACGGCGAAGTGCCCCACGCCCCCGCTGGCGCCGGTGATCAGCACGTCGCGCGCCAGCAGTGAACGCTTGCGCAGCACCCGGAACGCGGTGACCCCGGCGATCCCCAGCGCGGCGGCGTCGGCCAGGTCCACGCCCTCGGGGACGCTGCCGAGCGAGGCGGGGCTGACTGCCACCCGCTCCGCCCACGCGTGGGGAGCCATTCCCACTGCGACGCGCGTACCTTCGGGCGGCCCCGAGCCGTCGGATGCGGCGCGCACCACGACGCCGGCCGCGTCGTGACCGTGCACAGCGCCGGCCGGCCACTGGTCCACGTAATTCAGCTCTCCGAAGTTGAGACCGATGTGCCGTATCTCCACCAGCGCCTCACTGGTGGACGGTACGGGCTCATCGACATCGGTGAACCGGATCGGTCCGGCCTCACTGTGATCGACCACAAGGGCGCGCATAGGGGGTGTGTCTCCTTCTCGCGTGGGTGCGCCTGAACACTCGGCGCGGCAACAGATCAAGTGCGCGAATGCCGCACTGCCGTCTTCTTGGAACCCTACGCAGGACCGGGACAGCGACCAGACCCGTGAGAATCGATCAGTTGACGATCTGTGTCAGTGCGACTTGCGGCGCGTCGAGCCCTGCACCCATCCGGTGGATGACGCTGTAACGGGCACGGACATGCCCGGCAATGTCTTGAGAAGGCACGCACTGCGCTGCTTGCCGCCTGGGCTGATCGCATGCGGCGTCCGGCCTGCGCTCACCTGCCGGAGGAGCGCGAGGGCCTCTTCGGAAGAGGAACCGGCGGGGGTGGTGCACACGATGAGCGCCTGGTCCGGTGAGCGGGCGATGGACAGTGTCTGCTGGGTCACCGTCACCGTACCGACGACGGGGTGGCGCAGTTCGTAGGTGGCGGCGTCGCACGGTGCCACGCGGTGGTCCGCCCACAGTGCGACGAACTCCGGGCTTCTCATGGTCAGTTCGCCGATCAGCCCGGCGAGCAGCGGGTCGTCCGGGTGCCTGCCGACGGCGATGCGCAGGTTGCCGACCACTGCGCGGGCCTTGCGCGTCCAGTTCGCGTACAGCTCCCGGCAGTGCGGGTCGAGGAACAGAATCCGGGTCATGTTCGGGCGTAGCGCCGGATCGTCCGGGCCGAGTGGGTCCAGGTGACCGGCCAGCAGGGCGTGCCCGAGGGCGTTCCAGGCCAGTACGTCGGTACGGCGGCCGAGCACGAGCGCCGGGACGCCGTCGACGGCGCGGAGGAGGTCGCGTGTTTCGTCGGTCAGCTTCTCGGGCCGCGGGCGGCGCGGCCGGGGAGTGTGGCGGGCGGCGCCGGCGAGCCGGTCGAGGTGCTCGCGCTCGTGGTCGTCGAGCAGGAGAGCGCGGGCGATCGCGTCGAGCACCTCGGCCGAGGCGCCGCGGGACAGGCCCTGTTCCAGCCGTGCGTAGTACGAGACGCTGACGCCCGCCAGCTGGGCCAGTTCCTCGCGCCGAAGGCCGGCCACCCGCCTGCGGGGCCCGAGGTCGCGCAGGCCGACGTCCGCGGGGCGCAGCCGCGCCCGCCGGGCTTGGAGGAAGGTGCCGAGGGGTCCGGGTCCGGTCATCACCCCAGTATTCGGTGCGCGACCGGCCCCAGCCACACCCTGCGAGGGGTAGGACAAGCGGGGAGTGGTGCGTCCCCGTCCGCGTGCCCAGGATCGGTCTCATTCGGCCACGTACCCCGGACCTGAGGACGGACACATGGATCAGAACCTGGAACAGATCCCGGAACAGATCTCGGATCAGAGCCCGGAGCAGCTCACCTTCGGTGACGTCACCGTCACCCGCATCAAGGAGTTCTACGGCTCGGTCGGGATGCCCCCGGGCGAGTTCTTTCCGGGCAGCCAGGACGGCTCGTGGGACAGGCACCGCGAATGGCTGGCGCCCGACTTCTGGAACCCGGAGACGGGAGAGTGCCAGTCGGCGATCCAGTCCTGGCTGCTGCGCAGCGAGGGACGCACCATCCTCGTCGACACCGGAGTGGGCAACCACAAGGACCGGCCCTACGCACCGGTGTGGAGCCGCCTGGATACCGGCTATCTCGGCCAACTCGCGGCCGCCGGGGTGCGGCCCGAGGACATCGACATCGTGGTCAACACCCATCTGCACATCGATCACGTCGGCTGGAACACCCGGCTGGACGGCCGGAACTGGGTGCCGACCTTCCCCAACGCCACGTATCTGATGAACCGGCGGGACTTCGACTTCTGGGACCCGGCCAACGAGAACAAGTCCGTACTGGGCCGGGGAAACCAGAACGTCTTCGAGGACAGCGTCACGCCGGTCCACCAGGCGGGACTCACCCACCTGTGGGAGGAGACGTACCGGATCGACAAGAACCTGCGCCTCGACCTCGCTCCCGGGCACACCCCCGGCTCGTCCGTGCTCACCCTGGAATCCGGCGGCGATCGGGCGTTGTTCGTCGGAGACCTGGTGCACACCGCGCTGCAGATCGCCGAGCCGGAGACCAACTCCTGCTTCTGCGAGGACCCGGTGGAATCCCGCGCCACCCGGCACAAGCTGCTCGGCCGCGCCGCCGAGAGCAACGCGCTCGTCTTCCCGGCACACTTCGGCGGCCACGGCGCCGCGGAGGTCGCTCGCAGCGGGTCGAAGTTCGCGATCAAGGAGTGGGCGGCCTTCTCCCGCCTGTCCTGATGTCCTCAAGCCCTTTCCACACAGGAAGAGTCGCCCGTGCTCCGACAGGCAAATCCGGTAACTCCGGCAGACCCGGTACTGGCATATCCGGTGGTCGCAACCCCAGCCGGCGCCGTGCGCGGTGTCCGTGACGGAACCGGCGAGCGCCACCGCGCCATCCCCTACGCTGCGGCGCCGGTCGGCGCCGGCCGTTTCTCGCCACCCGCCCCCCACCCGGGCTGGGCCGGTGTCCGCGACGGCACGCGGCCCGCGCCCACGGCTCCCCAGCCGGCCCGCGACTTCGGCCGGCTCGACATGGCGCCCTACTTCGGACCGGGCTGGGTGCCCGGCGACGAGTACCTGACCGTCGATGTCCACACGCCTGCCGCCGATGGCGGCAGCCGCCCCGTCATGGTCTTCGTGCACGGAGGCGGGTTCGTCACCGGATCGAGCCGGGCCGCGCTGTACGACGGCAGTGCGTTCGCCCGTGACGGCGTCGTTCTCGTGACGGTGAACTACCGCCTGGGCATCCCCGGGTTCCTCGATCTGGCGGGTGCTCCGGCCAACCGCGGACTGCTCGACCTGCTCGCCGCCCTCAGCTGGGTACAGGACACAGTCGCGGCATTCGGCGGCGACCCCGGCAACGTCACGGTGTTCGGCCAGTCCGCGGGTGCCACGCTCATCGGCGGGCTGCTGGCGACACCCAGGGCCGGCGGCCTGTTCCGCCGGGCGATTATCCAAAGCGGCAACGGCACCGGCGCGTTCACCCCGGAGCAGGCACAACGGGTCGCCGCCGCCGCGGCCGCCGCGCTGGGCGTCGAACCGACCGCCGAGGCGTTCGCCCCCATCCCGGACGAGCGCTTCCTGGCGATCCTGCCCGCACTGGCCGGCCTCGATCTGCGCACCAGCACCGCCCAGGACCCGCTGGCCGGGCTCAGCCCGTTCAGTCTGGTCCTCCCGGTCCAGCCCGCCGACGGTCTCGCCGACGGCCCGGCCGCCGACGTCGACCTGCTCATCGGCACCAATACCGAGGAGGGGCACCTCTACCTCGTACCGCAGGGTGACCTGGAGTCCACCACGGAAGCCGGCCTGCTCACGGTCGCCGGCCGGGTCCACGCGGACCCGGAATCCGCCCTCGCCGCGCACCGCACGGCACGGCCGGGCTCGACACCGGGCGAGCTGCGCTCCGCCCTGCTGGGGGAGGCCCTGTTCACGGCCGGTACGACGCGCATGGCGCAGGCCCACGCGCGGATCTCGGGTGGCCGCACGCACCTCTACTCGTTCGGCTACCGCTCGACGGCTCTGGGCGGGCGACTCGGCGCTGCCCACACCGTGGAACTGCCCTTCGTGTTCGACACAGCCGACGCACCCCGGCTGCACGGGGACACCCGCCTGCTGGGCCCCGGCCCCGCTCCAGCAGGACTCGCAGCCCACGTACACGGTGCCTGGGTCGCGTTCGCCCGGACCGGCAGCCCGGGCTGGGCTCCGTACGATCCGCACCGCCCGCTGGCGGAGATCCTTGGCGGCCGTCCCCCGGAAGGGGGAGGGGACTGAACAGCGAGACCTACACGCGGTTCGGCAAATAATGTCTCGGTGCCGTTCTGGGACGTGACCCAGAAGGGCCATCCGAGAGTTGCTGTAACCGAGTTCCCGGCCGGCCGGACCGGAAGGATGTCTCCGGTCCGGCCGACAGCGGATACGCCTTATCCGAGCATTCCGGCCCGGTATTCGCCGCCGGCCTGCTTGATCATGACGTTGCCGCGGTTGAAGGCGTTGATGACGGCGATCAGGGACACCAAGGCGGCGAGCTGGTCCTCGTCGTAGTGCTTGGTGGCGTTCGCCCAGGCGTCGTCCGTGACGCCGCCGGCCGCGTCGGCAAGGCGGGTGCCCTGCTCCGTCAGCTCAAGCGCCGCCCGCTCGGCCTCGGTGAAGACCGTGGTCTCCCGCCAGGCGGCGACCAGGTTGAGGCGCACCGCGGTCTCACCGGCTGCGGCGGCCTCCTTGGTGTGCATGTCGAGGCAGCCGCCGCAGCCGTTGATCTGACTCGCCCGGATCTTCACCAGCTCCTGCGTCGCGGCCGGCAGCGACGAGTCGGCCACCGCCTTGCCCGCCGCGATGATGTGCTTCCAGACCTTGCCGGCGACCGGGTTCTCGAACATGTTGATACGGGCACCCATGGTGGGCTCCTCTGTCGTTGTCGATGCCTACATGGATACGACGGAGCAGCCCGGCGAGTTGTGACATGCGCGCGCGATGTGAGGTGGGTGCCCGGGTTCCGGGCCGGGGGCGACATGGCCGGGCGTAGGGCGAAAGTCCGGGCCGTCCGCGACTGAGGACCGAAGCGGGGCGGTGGCCGCGTGGGCTGGGATGGGCGGATGACTACTGTCGAGCATCCGACCGACCCCGCTGTCCTGGACCGGCTGGCCACCGAGCGCAACGTCTGGCTGTGCGGTGTCCGTCCCGACGGGTCACCCCATGTGACGCCCGTGTGGTTCGTCTTTCTCCGGGGCAGTTGGTGGATCGGCGTGGACAGCGGCTCGGTCAAGGTGCGGAATCTCCGGGCGGACCCGCGGGCGTCCCTGGCGCTGGAGGACGGCCGGGTCCCCGTCGTGGCGGAGGGAGAGGTGCAGCTCCACCGTGACGGGTTCCCCGCAGAGGTGATGGCGGCGTTCTCGGCGAAGTACGCCTGGGATGTCACGGTTCCCGACCGCCCGGACGGAGGACGCGTACTGCTTCAAGTCACTGTGCGTCGCTGGCTGTTGCTCGGCGTCGCGCGGTAACAGTGACGCCGGAGCTGCCGGAGGTGGGCGGGCCCGGCCCCGGTGGGTCCCCGGCGGGGGTCACCTGTGTGGTTCAGCGGCTGGGATCGAGGCCCTGCTCCACGCGAGCGCTTCGTGCGCCACAGGCAGTTCGCGCCCGATCAGGGTCAGTACGAACAGCAGGACGACGAGCGTCCAGCGGATCACGTCGAACCAGGCGATCCTGCCGTCCGGGCCGACGAAGGCGGCAGAAGTCGAGAGAGGGGCTCGGATGGCCGGGGCAGGGCCGAATGCCCTGGATATCACCCATCTGCCGCCCCATCCGCCGCCCATCCGTGTCCCGCCATGCGGACACCTCTCCCCAACGTATCCCTGTTGTATCTATGCTGTGCGCATGCCAGTCGCCCCGCTGAGACAGCCCCCCGCCGCCGACCGCGTCTACGCGCACGTCAAGCAGGCCGTACTCGACCGTCGCTACGAGGGCGGGACGCTCCTCACTGAGGGCGAGCTCGCCGACGCCGTGGGGGTCTCCCGTACGCCCGTGCGCGAGGCGCTGCTCAAGCTGGAGGTCGAGGGGCTCATCAAGCTCTACCCGAAGAAGGGCGCCCTGGTCCTCGCCGTCTCCGCGCAGGAGATCCACGACGTGGTGGAGACCCGGCTGCTGGTCGAGGAGTTCGCCGCGCGCAAGGCCGTGCCCGCCGCTCCCCAGCTCATCGAGCGGCTGACCGAGCTGCTGGCCGAGCAGACCGCGCAGGTGGCGGCCGGTGATCTGGCCGGGGCCGCCGTCAGCGACCGCTGCTTCCACGCGGAGATCGTCCGCAGCGCCGGGAACGAGATCCTCTCCCGCCTCTACGACCAGCTGCGCGACCGGCAGCTGCGGATGGGCGTCGCCGTGCTCCATGCGCACCCCGACCGCACCGCCACCACCCTCGCCGAGCACGGCGAGATCCTGGAGGCGCTGCGTGACGGGAACGCCGACGACGCCGTCGCGGTCGTCCAGCGGCATGTCACCCGGATCCGGAGTCTGGCCCGGGGGGAGGACCGATGAGCGCCGTGCTGCCCGCCGATCCGCCGGGAGGCAGGCGCGCGGTCACCGTGTGGTCGATCGGCGTCGCCGTCTACTTCGTGGCGATCGTCTTCCGTACCAGCCTGGGCGTGGCCGGTCTCGACGCCGCCGACCGCTTCCACATCGACGCCTCCGCGCTCTCCACCTTCTCCATACTCCAGCTGCTCGTCTACGCCGGGATGCAGATACCCGTCGGCCTGCTCGTGGACCGGCTCGGCACCAAGAAGGTGCTGACCCTCGGCGTGGTGCTGTTCACGCTGGGGCAGCTCGGCTTCGCGTTCTCCCCCACGTACGGCACGGCCCTCGCCTCCCGCGCGCTGCTCGGCTGCGGTGACGCCATGACCTTCATCAGCGTGCTGCGGCTCGGCGCCCGCTGGTTCCCCGCCCGGCGCGGGCCGATGGTCGCGCAGCTCGCTGGTCTCGTCGGGATGGCCGGCAACCTCGTCTCGACCATCGTCATCTCCCGTACGCTGCACGGCTTCGGCTGGACCGCCACCTTCGCGGGCAGCTCGCTCGCCGGGGTGCTGGTGCTGGTCGTGATGCTGGTCTTCCTGAAGGACCACCCCGAGGGGTTCGAACCGCTGCCCGCCCCGCACCCGGGGGCCGCGTCCGTGCGCCGGCAGATCGCCGCGGCGTGGCGCGAGCCCGGCACCCGGCTCGGGATGTGGGTGCACTTCACGACGCAGTTCCCCGCGATGTTCTTCCTGCTGCTGTGGGGGATGCCGTTCCTCGTCGAGGCGCAGGGCCTGTCCCGTGCCACGGCGGGTGAACTGCTCACCCTGATCGTGCTCTCGAACATGGTCGTGGGCCTGGTCTACGGGCAGATCATCGCCCGGCACCAGGGCGCCCGCGCCCCCATCGCGCTGTCCACGGTGGGTGCGACCGCACTGCTCTGGGCGAGCACCCTCGCCTACCCGGGCGACCACGCGCCGATGTGGCTGCTGCTGACGCTGTGCACGGTGCTCGGCGCCTGCGGCCCCGCCTCGATGATCGGCTTCGACTTCGCGCGCCCCGCCAACCCGCCGGAGCGCCAGGGCACCGCGTCCGGAATCGTCAACATGGGCGGGTTCGTCGCGTCGATGACGACGCTCCTCGCCGTCGGAGTCCTGCTGGACGCGACGGACGACAACTACCGGATCGCCTTCTGCTCCGTGTTCGTCCTGGAGGCGCTGGGCGTCACCCAGATCCTCCGGCTGCGCCGGCGCAGCGCACGCCGCGAGAGCGAGCGGCTGGTGGCCAGCCGGGTGGAGGCCGTACACGTCCCGGCGTGAGGCTGTCCCGGCGTGAGCCCGTGGCTCCGTAAGTCTCTACGGCGGCATGGCGTTACGGGGTCACAGCGTTACGGGATCACGGCGTCACGGCGAACGACTGGAGGATCGCCGCGGCCAGTTCCTGGTCGCCCTCGGCTTTGATCTGGTCCGAGACCGACGCGAGCCGCACCCGTCCGCAGGCCAGCCGGAAGTACGTCTCCCAGTCCATCGCGATCGTCACGGCGGGGCCCAGCGAGGGTGTGCCGTCGACCCGGCCCCGGCCATCCGCGTCCACCCGGACCGTCCGCATGAACTCGACGGCGCCGGTGATGTCGAAGACGACCGCACTGTTCGGCGGCGCGCCCGCCTCCTTCGCGACGACCTTCGGCAGCGCCTCCACCAGGACGTCGCGGGCCACATAGGCACCCTGCGAGTCCAGATTGCCGGGCTTGCCCAGAGTGGTGCGCAGATCCTGCTCATGCACCCATACGTCGAACGCGCGCATCCGCAGCGCCAGTTCCAGCGTCTGCTCCGCGCTGAGCGGCGCGCGGACCATGTGGTCCGGCTGCCGGGTCTCGTTCCGCAGCTGCCGCGAGCGCCGGATGATCGTGTACTCCAGGTCCGCGGTCATCTCCGGCGATGTGTGGTGGCGCCGGACGTCGACCTGCATCTCCATGTACCGCTGGTGGTCCGTCTTCACATGGAAGAGGTCGCGCGGCAGGGTGTGGATCGGCCGGGGGTCCCCGAGCTGTTCGTTCTCCATGCCGATGATGTGGGAGATGATGTCGCGCACCGACCAGTTGGGGCACGGCGTCGCGCGGTTCCACTCGCCCTCGACGAGCGGCTTCACCAGCTCGGATATGGCTTCTACGGAGTGGGTCCAGGCGTCGGCATAGGTCTGAAGGCTTGGATGGACTGTCACGGGACCCCTCGGAGCGGTGTTCTGCGGTACGTCGGGCGTAGACCTGCTGGTGTTCGAGGCGCTGCTGGGGGTCTGGGGGCATCCCCCCGGAAGGCACAGTACGCTGCCCAGTGGCACCCCGGCAGTGCTTTCGTGTGACGATCGTAGGCCCGCGTTGACGGCCCGAATGCCAGGACGGTGGTACTGTGCGCGCCTCTCTCCTCCAGATCGCAGTGAATCCTGCGGAATCGCCCGTTTCACGCCGTTCGCGCGTGGCGGATCTCGTACGTGAACAGTCCGGTGCGGATCTCGTCGTACTGCCCGAACTGTGGCCCGTGGGGGCCTTCGCGTACCAGTCCTTCGCGGCCGAGGCCGAACCGCTGGAAGGGCCCACGCACGAGGCGATGGGGAAGGCGGCCCGCGACGCCGGGGTCTGGCTGCACGCCGGCTCGATCGTGGAGCGGGATCCGGAAGGCGCCCTCTACAACACCTCCCTGGTCTTCACGCCCGAGGGCGAACGGGCCGCCGTCTACCGCAAGATCCACCGCTTCGGCTTCGACAAGGGCGAGGCGGTCCTGATGGGAGCGGGCGACGAACTGGTCACGGTGGACCTGCCGGAGACCACGCTCGGCCTGGCCACCTGTTACGACCTCCGCTTCCCTGAGCTGTTCCGCGGTCTGACCGACGCGGGCGCCCGTCTCCTGGCCGTCCCCGCGGGCTGGCCGGAGCGGCGCCGCTCGCACTGGACGCTGCTCGCGCAGGCGCGCGCCGTGGAGAACCAGGCGTACGTCCTGGCCTGCGGATCCGCCGGTACGCACGCGGGCGTGCAGCAGGCGGGCCACAGCATCGTGGTCGACCCCTGGGGTGAGGTGCTCGCCGAGGCGGGCCCGGACGAGGAGGTCCTGACGGTCGAACTCGATCCGGAGCTCGTCGCCAGGACCCGCGAGCAGTTCCCCGCGCTGAAGGACCGGCGGCTGGGTCTTGCCCCGCCGCGTACGGCTCGCTGACAGCACGGCCGGGTCAGGCCGTGGCCCGGGGCCATGGCTGAGCCGTGCCTGCCTTCAGTGGACCGCCGACGGCACAGGCACGGCCCGCCGACGGCTGTGCCTTCGACGCCACCCGGGCCCCCGCCCCCGACCGCGAAGCACGGAGCAGGAAGTAACGCGATGACCGAACCCAGCTGCCTGAGTACCATCCGCGCGTCCTACGACACCGTCGCGGTTCCCTACGACGAACTCGTCCGCGACCACCTCGCCTCCAGCCCCTACGACCGGGCCATGCTCGCCGCCTTCGCCGACCAGGTGCGCATGGACGGCGGCGGCCCGGTGGCCGACATCGGCTGCGGCCCCGGCCGGGTGACGGCCCATCTGCACGAGCTGGGGGTGGAGGCCTTCGGCGTCGATCTCTCGCCGGGAATGGTCGACGTGGCCCGCCGGACGTATCCGGGCCTGCGGTTCGACGTCGGGTCGATGACCGCACTCGACCTGGCGGACGGCTCGCTCGGCGGCCTGGTCGCCTGGTACTCGATCATCCATCTGCCGCCGGAGCTGCTGCCTTCGGTGTTCGCCGGGTTCCGCCGGGTGCTCGTGCCGGGCGGCCGGCTGCTGCTCGCCTTCAAGGCCGGTGACGAAGTCCGCCACCTCGACCACGCCTACGGCCATGACCTCTCGCTCGACGTCCACTGGCTGCCGCCGGACCGGGTCGCCGGGTGGCTGGCCGACGCCGGGTTCGACGTACGCGCCCAGCTGCTGCGGGAGCCGGACTCGCCGGAGAAGCAGCCGCAGGCGTATCTCCAGGCGACCAGGGGGCGCTGAGCGGGCGGCGGAGCCGCGGGCCCTTCACGGACTTGACGGGTGCCGCGCCGCCGTGCAAAGTTTCACTAGTCAATTAGTGAAAGGGGTGCGCCGGTGGCCGATCACCACGTCGAGTACCGCATCGACCGGCACAGCGGCATCCCCACCTACCTCCAGATCGTTCAGCAGACCCAGCAGGCGCTGCGGATGGGCCTCCTCGAACCGGGGGACAAGCTCCCCACGGCGCGAGAGGTCGTCGAGGCCACGGCCATCAACCCGAACACCGTGCTCAAGGCCTACCGGGAGCTGGAACGCTCGGGCCTGGTCGAGGCGCGGCGGGGCGTGGGCACGTTCGTCCTCAGGACGCTCGACAGCACCGGCGACGACTCCCCGCTGCGGGCGGAGCTGGACGGCTGGGCGCTGCGGGCCCGCGCCGCCGGCCTCGGCCGGGAGAGCGCCGCCGCGCTGCTGACCTCCGTACTGGACGAGCACTTCCCGAAGGGGGATCAGTGAGCACCACCAGCAGCGGCCCGGCTGCGACAGAGGCGACCGGGCTCACTCAGCGCTACGGGAGCGGCCGCCGGGCGGCCCTCGCTCTGGAGGACTGCTCCTTCCGCGTCCCGGCGGGCAGCGTCTGCGCGCTGGCAGGCCCCAACGGCGCGGGCAAGTCAACCCTCCTGCGGATCACCGCTGGTCTGATCCGGCCGGACGCCGGCACCGTGAACGTACTGGGCGCCGCACCCGGCACCCACCGGGACCGGGTCGGCTACCTGGACCAGGACCAGCCGCTCTACGGGCATCTCTCCATCGCCGACACCCTCGCCATCGGCGCCCGCCTCAACGCGGGCCGCTGGGACGCCGCTTACGCCGCCCGGATCGTGGAACAGGGCGACCTCGACCCGAAGCGCAGGATCCGCGGGCTCTCCGGCGGTCAGCGCACCCGGGTGGCGCTCGCCCTCGCCCTGGGCAAACGCCCCGAGCTGCTGCTGCTCGACGAACCGATGGCAGACCTCGACCCGCCGGCCCGCCGGCAGCTGATGGGCCTGCTGCTGGCCGACGCCGCCGAGAACGGCACCAGCATCCTGCTCTCCTCACACATCATCTCCGAACTCGCCTACTCCTGCGGCCACTTGCTGCTCCTGGACAGCGGCCGCATCCGGCTGGGCGGTTCAGTCGAAGAGCTGCTCGCCGCGCATACCGTGGTCACCGGACGCGGTACCGGCCTGGCCCCGCACACGGTCATCGAGTCCCATCCGAACGGCCGTGGCCTCACCGCCCTGATCCGCCCCCGGGGCGCGCTCGCCGACACCTGGCAGCCACAGGAACCCACCCTGGAAGAACTGGTGCTGGCCCACCTCCGTACGCCGTCGGCCCCGGCGTTCCTCACCCCGGACATGCGCCCCGGGGACATGGACGGGGACACCACGGCGGTGGCCTGACCGCTGCGCACCACTCCGATTCCCCCACCCGCCGCACCACCCGGCCGCTCACAAGGACTCCTCATGACCACCGCTTCCTTGGACAAGGACGCCCCCAAACCCTCGCTACGCCCCTCGGGGCTCGACCTGTTCCGGGCCGAAGTGCGCCTGCACCGGACAGCACTGTGGTCCTGGGCCGCTTTCGTGGTCGTCACCGCAGGGCTGCTGCTCTGGCTGTACGGTCCCGGCGCGGACGCCACACAGAAGCTGTTCGACGAGTTCGGCTACGCCGGTGTGCAGCAGGCCGCGTGGAAGGACATGGTGGCCCGGACCTATTTCTCCGGCTACGACAGCTTCTTCTACGACCCGGCCACCCTGATCAGCCTCGCGCCCTTCTGCGTGGCCCTCTTCGCGGCCGGACCGCTGACCGCCCGCGAGCTGGAGAGCGGCACCACCAGGCTCGCCTGGTCGCAGTCGGTCTCCCCGGCCCGCTGGTTCGCCGCCAAACTCGCCGTACCGGCCGTCGTCCTGACCGTGGGCACCGGTCCGCTCATCCTGCTCTACCGGCTGCTGTGGTCCGCCCACAGCAATCTGCTGGTCGCCGGCTACCAGCCCCGCCAGCTGTACTTCTCGATCGGCCCCGCCGCTGTCGTCGCCCCGCTCCTCGCGCTCGCCCTCGGCGCGCTCTGCGGAGTGCTGGTGCGCCGCACCCTGCCCGCCATGCTCGCCGCCGCCGTCGTCCAGTACGCGGTCACGGCGGTCCGCAATGGTCTGTGGCCGTTCCAGCGCGCGTACCAGGTGCCCGAACTCTCCGTACACAGCCGGGCGATCACCTCCACCGGCGCCCGGATCACCGATCCCGAGTGCTACGACAAGGTGCAGTGCCTCGCCCGGCACGACGTGACCGGCTTCACCCGTACCTACCTCCCGTCCCCCGACTTCTGGCCGCGCCAGCTGGCGGAGTGCGGCGTCCTCCTCGCCCTGACCGCGCTCGCGGTCGGTGTCGCCTTCTGGGCGCTGAAGCGGCGTACGGTCTGACCGCCCTCACCGACACCGGCCCCTGAGCGCGGCTGAGGAGCCGTCGTCCGAACCCGGTGGGGTTCCCGGCGAGTCGGCCTGACCGTCCCGGCGACCGGACTGCTCCAGTGCCTCGGCGCTAGCCCGCGTGCTCCTTCTCGTGTTCCTTCTCGTGCATGTGGATCACGGAGACCGCGATGGCGATCATCAGCGCCGGGTCGGAGTCCTCACGGACCACGTTCACGGCGTACGCGTCACGCACGCTGAACCACTTCTTCGAGATGTCGGCCAGCAGCTCGTTCTCGTACTCGACCGCGAACTCGCGGTCCAGGATGTTCCCGCTGACCTCCAGCTCGGTGCCGTCGACCAGCTTCACCCGGTAGTGGTCGTGCATCAGGGTGAGCTTCTTCTTCCTGACGGTGGCCAGCTCCTCGCCGTCCCGCTTCAGGGTCATCGTGTCGCTGATCGCGATCAGCTTCTCCTTGAGCGTGATCAGCACATTCCCGTCGAGGTCCTTGAGCTCAAGGGTGTCGCGGATGCGCATCACCTTGCCGTCGACGAGATAGGCCTTGTGGCCGTTCTCGTCCTCGATCCAGTAGTCGTCGCCGATGTCGAAAATACGGTCACGCACCAGGAATTTCATGCGGGTGACGTTACCGCCCGGGCCAGTTGGGGAGCAGCCCCCCGCGGCCGGCGTACCGGACCGGCCGCCGGACGAACTCATGCGAACCCGGGGGGTTGTCAGACCATGAGCACCGTCACGCCCTTGCCGCACAGCGGCGCCAGGTCGTCCACGTCGGATGTGCCGGAGTCCTCCCCGCAGCTGCCGCAGGTCACACGGGGGCAGGTGGCACCCTTGACCGCATGAACGAAGTGACTCCCGCACCCCGTCGCGCCCGTGTCCGCGCCCCCGAGCTGGTCGGCAAGGGCGGCTGGCTCAACACGGGCGGGCAGCAGTACTCCCTCGCTGACCTGCGGGGACGCATCGTCCTTCTGGATTTTTGGACCTTCTGCTGCATCAACTGCCTGCACGTCCTCGATGAGCTGCGCGAGCTGGAGCAGCGGCACAGCGACACGGTCGTGATCATCGGGGTGCACTCCCCGAAGTTCGTGCACGAGGCCGAGCACCGGGCCGTGGTCGACGCCGTCGAGCGGTACGGGGTGCACCACCCCGTCCTCGACGATCCCGAGCTAGCCACCTGGAAGCAGTACGCCGTCCGGGCCTGGCCGACGCTCGTGGTGGTCGACCCCGAGGGGTACGTCGTCGCCCAGCACGCCGGTGAGGGGCACGCGCACGCCATCGAGGCGCTGGTCGGCGAGCTGGAGGCCGAGCACGCCGCCAAGGGCACGCTGCGGCGCGGCGACGGTCCGTACGTCGCGCCCGAGCCGGTCGCCACCGATCTGCGGTTCCCCGGCAAGGTGATCGCGCTGCCGAGCGGCAATCTGCTCGTGTCGGACACCACCCGCCACCAGTTGGTCGAGCTGGAGCCGGACGGCGAGACCGTCGTACGGCGCATCGGCGGCCAGGGCGTGTTCAACGAGCCGCAGGGGCTCGCGCTGCTGCCCGGCGGGAAGGTCGCGGTCGCCGACACCGTCCACCACGCCATCCGCACGTACGACCCGGAGACCGGCGAGATCGCGCTCGTCGCGGGTACCGGGAAGCAGTGGTGGCAGGGGTCGCCGACCAGTGGGCCCGCTCTCGGTGTGGCGCTCTCCTCGCCCTGGGACCTGGCCTGGTTCGGCGGGCGGCTGTGGATCGCCATGGCGGGCGTCCACCAGCTGTGGACGTACGACCTGGAGAGCGGCACCGTCGAGGTGGCGGCCGGGACCACCAACGAGGGGCTGGTCGACGGGCCGGCCGCCGACGCGTGGTTCGCGCAGCCGTCCGGCCTCTCGGCTGCCGGGGAACGGCTGTGGATCGCCGACTCCGAGACGTCCGCGCTGCGCTGGATCGACCGGGATTCCACCGGGGGCGCCGTGGTGCACACCGCCGTCGGCACCGGGCTCTTCGACTTCGGCCACCGGGACGGCGACGCCGGACAGGCCCTGCTCCAGCACCCGTTGGGCGTGACGGCGCTGCCCGACGGTTCGGTCGCGGTGTCCGACACGTACAACCACGCGCTGCGCCGCTACGACCCCGCCACCGGTGAAGTGACCACGCTGGCAACGGATTTGCGGGAGCCGAGCGACGCGGTGCTCGCCGGGGACGACATCGTCGTGGTGGAGTCCGCGCGGCACCGGCTGACCCGGCTGCGGCTGCCGGACGAGGCGGTACGGGTGGAGAGCGTCGCCCACCGCACGCAGCGGGCCGCCACCGATGTCGCGCCCGGCACGCTCCGGGTGGACGTGATCTTCCAGGCGCCCGCCGGGCAGAAGCTCGACCTGCGGTACGGCCCGTCCACCCGGCTGCTGGTATCCGCGACCCCGCCCGAGCTGCTGCTCGACGGGGACGGTGCCGGTACCGACCTCTTCCGGGACGTGGCGCTGAACCCCGATGTCACCGAGGGCGTGCTCCATGTCTCGGCGATGGCCGCCTCCTGCGACGACGACCCGGCCAACCCGTACCCGGCCTGCCATGTGCATCAGCAGGACTGGGGCGTTCCCGTCCGTGTGACGGACGAGGGGACGGCCCGGCTGCCGCTGGTGCTGGCGGGGATGGACGGCTGACCGGCCGAAATCCAGGGCTGGACCGGCCGGCCGCCGGCAACCGCCCCGCCCCGGGCGCGCCGGTGCGGTGGCGGACGGCACCCGCGCCGGTTCCTTCGCCCGCGGGATGCGTGGACCGGTCGTCAGCCCAGGTGGTGGTGGTCGTCCTCGACGACGGTGGTCGAGGTGGGCATCGTCGGGCGGCGACGGCGCAGAACGCTGGTGTAGACCGCGATGCCGATGATGCCGACGAGCATCATGATGATGCCGACCAGGTCCAGGTTGACGCCGTTCATGTGCCAGTCGGTTGCGAAGGTGAGGATGCCCCCCACGACGAGAAGGATGATGCAGCCGCCAAGGCCCATGATGTTCGCCTCCGAAGTCGTTGTGGCTGTTGGGTCCGTACAGGGCGCGTACCCGGGACCCGCACGGCCAATCAACGCGGCACCGGTGCGGTGGAGTTCGGTGTGGGGGCGGGGGGCCGGGGCTCAGCCCTCCAGGAACGCCGTCAGGGAGTTGGCGAGCAGGTACGGGTCGTCGGCCCCGCACAGCTCGCGCGCGCTGTGCATGGAGAGGATCGCGACGCCGATGTCCACGGTGCTGATGCCGTGCCGGGCCGCGGTGATCGGGCCGATGGTCGTGCCGCACGGCATGGAGTTGTTCGACACGAAGTGCTGCATCGGCACCCCCGCCTTCTCGCACGCGGTGGCGAACACCGCCCGCCCGCTGCCGTCCGTCGCGTACCGCATGTTGACGTTGACCTTGAGGATCGGTCCGCCGTTGGCGCGCGGGTGGTGCGTCGGGTCGTGGCGCTCGCTGTAGTTGGGGTGCACGGCGTGACCGGTGTCGGACGAGAGGCAGACCGACCCGGCGAACGCGCGGGCCCGGTCCTCGTACGTACCGCCGCGTGCCATGACGGAGCGCTCCAGGACGCTGCCGAGCAGCGGCCCGTCGGCGCCGGTGTCGGACTGGGAGCCGTTCTCCTCGTGGTCGAAGGCGGCCATCACCGGGATGTGTGTCAGGGAGTCACCGGACCCGGATCCGGAAGCGACGGCGGCCAGCGCGGCGGTGGCGGCGTGCACGGAGAGCAGGTTGTCCATCCGGGGGCCCGCGACCAGCTCCCGGTCGCGACCCAGGTAGGAGGGCGCCTCGACGGGGCTCACCATGAGGTCCCATCCGGTCACGTCGTCGGCCGCGACCCCGGCCTCATCGGCGACGAACCGCATCAGGTCGCCCTCGCGGACCTCCCCGAGGCCCCAGACCGGCTGCATGTGGCGCTGCTTGTCGAGCTTGAGCCCGTCGGTGTGGACCGAGCGGTCCAGGTGGATGGCGAGCTGCGGTACGCGCAGCAGCGCCCGGTCCACGTCGACCAGCCGGTGGCTGCCGTCGCGCAGGGTGAGCCGTCCGGCGAGGCCGAGGTCCCGGTCGAGCCAGGTGTTGAGCAGGGTGCCGCCGTAGACCTCGACGGCCACCTGGCGCCAGCCGTCGCTGCCGGTGTCCGGGAGGGGCTTCACGCGCAGGTTCGGGGAGTCGGTGTGGGCGCCGACGATCCGGAACGGGGTGTGCGCGGACGCGTTCTCCGGCACGTACCAGGCGATCATGGCGCCGCCCCGCAGTACGAATTTGCCGCCCGCGGACGTGTCCCAGGCGTCGGTCTCCGACACCTGCCTGAAGCCCGCCTTCTCCAGCCGCCCGGCGGCGTTCGCCACGGCGTGGTAGGGCGAAGGGCTGGCCGTGAGGAAGGACATCAGGTCGTCGGTGTGGCCGCGGTCGAAGCGGACGGATGCGCTCATGGCAGCCACCATAACGATCGCGGCGGCGGCCCCGCCCGCCGGAACGGAACGGGGCCGCGGGGCCGGTGGGCGCATGGGACATGTGGGACATGCTGGATGGATTCCGGCGTTGTCAGTGGTGGAGCCACGACCACCAGGGCCCGCTCACGGGTATCAATGTCAGTGCTGGATGCCACCATCGGCTCATGGTCGAATACGTTGCCGACACCAGGGAGCCCGTGCTGCTGGGCGAGATCCTGCAGCACGTGCTGATCGCCGCAACTGCCCGCTCCCGCAGGCCGACGCGCCCGGAGAGGGCGCCCGCCAGAACGCACAACGGCGGCGTGACCCCGGAGACCGGGGACCACGCCGCCGCTGAGCAGGTAGCCGTCAGTGCCTGGAAGTGGCCGGAACCGCCCAGAACCGCTCAGCCCTAACCGCTTGGCAGGAACCGCTAGAACGCAGCCTCGTCCAGCTCCATCAGCGAGATGTCCACGGTCTCGGCGAGGGCGCGCTCCGCACTCACGCCGGGCAGGACGTCGGCGGCGAAGAACTTCGCGGCCGCTATCTTGCCCTGGTAGAACGCGACATCCTTCGCGGAGGCGGTCGGCAGCTTCTCGGCGGCCACCGCCGCACCCCTGAGCAGCAGGTACGCCACGACGACATCGCCCGAAGCCAGCAGCAGGCGGGTGGTGTTGAGCCCCACCTTGTAGATGTTCTTGACGTCATCGCCGGTCGAGGTCAGGTCGGTGATCATCGCGCCGACGATCGCCTCCAGGTCCACGGCGGCCTTGGCCAGCTGGTCACGGGCGTCGGTCAGCTCCTCGCCGCCGGGGCCGGCCGCGAGGAACTTCTTGATCTCCTCGGACAGGGTGTTCAGCGCGGCGCCCTGGTCGCGGACGATCTTCCGGAAGAAGAAGTCCTGGCCCTGGATCGCCGTCGTGCCCTCGTAGAGGGTGTCGATCTTGGCGTCCCGGATGTACTGCTCGACCGGGTACTCCTGGAGGTAGCCGGAGCCGCCGAAGGTCTGGAGCGACTGGGCCAGCTGCTCGTACGACTTCTCCGAGCCGTACCCCTTCACGATCGGCAGCAGCAGGTCGTTGAGGCCGTGCAGCGCCTTGGCGTCCTCGCCCGCCGCCTCCTTCTCCTGGATCGCGTCCTGGACGGACGCCGTGTAGAGGACCAGGGTGCGCATGCCCTCGGCGTACGCCTTCTGCGTTATCAGCGAGCGGCGCACGTCGGGGTGGTGCGTGATGGTGACCTTCGGCGCGGACTTGTCCATGAACTGCGCGAGGTCGGGGCCCTGCACGCGCTCCTTGGCGTACTCCAGGGCGTTCAGGTAGCCGGTCGAGAGCGTCGCGATGGCCTTGGTGCCGACCATCATCCGGGCGAACTCGATGATGCGGAACATCTGGCGGATGCCCTCGTGCTTGTCACCGATCAGCCAGCCCTTGGCCGGGTGGCGGTCGCCGAATGTCATCTCGCAGGTGTTGGACGCCTTGAGGCCCATCTTGTGCTCGACGTTCGTCGCGTACACGCCGTTGCGCTCGCCCAGCTCGCCGGTGGTCCAGTCGAACTCGAACTTCGGCACCATGAACAGCGAGAGGCCCTTGGTGCCGGGGCCCGCGCCCTCGGGCCGCGCCAGCACGTAATGGATGATGTTGTCCGACATGTCGTGCTCGCCCGAGGTGATGAAGCGCTTCACGCCCTCGATGTGCCAGGAGCCGTCGTCCTGCTGCACGGCCTTCGTCCGGCCGGCGCCCACGTCCGAGCCGGCGTCCGGCTCGGTGAGGACCATCGTGGAGCCCCACTGCTTCTCGACCGCGATCTCCGCGATCTTCTTCTGCTCCTCGGTGCCCTCCTCGAAGAGGATCCCGGCGAAGGCCGGACCGGAGGAGTACATCCAGATCGCCGGGTTCGCGCCGAGCAGCAGCTCCGCGTACGCCCAGATCAGGGAGCGCGGCGCGGTGGTGCCGCCGATCTCCTCGGGCAGACCGAGACGCCAGTACTCGGACTCCATGAAGGCCTGGTAGGACTTCTTGAAGGTGTCAGGCACGGGTGCCGTGTTGGTCTCCGGGTCGAAGACCGGCGGGTTGCGGTCGGCGTCGGCATAGGACTCGGCGAGCTCGTTCTCCGCGAGCCTGGCCACCTCGTCGAGGATGCTCTTCGCGGTGTCGACGTCCATCTCCGCGAACGGCCCGGCGCCGTACTGCTTGTCGCGGCCGAGGACCTCGAAGAGGTTGAACTCGATGTCGCGGAGATTCGACTTGTAGTGCCCCATGGCGACAGCCCTCTCGTAACGCGTGCCTGTAACGCGTACCTGTATCGAATACCAGCAAGTAGCTCCGATAATGCTACCCGCCAGTAATAAGATGCAACCCCTATCGGGCAAGTGTGACGAGACCGCCCCTGCGGCGGGACCCCTTTACTCAGTACTCTTGCGCGCATGTACGGCTACGACTCGAACCCGAACCAGGGCGCCCAGCAGCAGTACGCCGCGCCGCAGCCCGGCTACGGTGACCAGCCGCTGTACCCCGAGCCGTCGCCGCCCTCGCTCGCCGACGGCGTGCGCGCCTTCACCACCGGTTCGATGGCCGCCGAGGACTTCCAGCAGATCTTCGCCACGTCGAAGGTCTACTGCCCGCGCGGCGACACCCCCGGGTTCCTCGCCCTGCACAACACCCAGCAGCCGGTGATCCCGATGTTCACCTCGCTGAAGGAGCTCCGCAGGTACGCCGGCAAGGAGTCCAAGTACTTCGTGATCACCGGCGCCGAGGTGATCGACCTGCTGCCCACCGGGTACGGCTTCGTCCTCGACATGGAGGGTGAGCACCGGATGGTCTTCGACGCGAAGGCCGTGGAGCAGATGGTCGACTTCGCGATGCGGCGGATGTACGGCTGATGCGGCGGACGTACGGCTGAGGGCTCGTCGTAGGCGTCGTACGCGGACCGATCCGGCACGGACTGATCCGGACAATCTCTGGCTTGAAACACGAGGAACCGCGGGTCAGGCCCGCTCCGGGAATGCGCGCGCCTTGCTAGATGTTCACCATTCAACTACTTTGAATGCCGAGCATCCTGCCAGGAGGGCCGCCATGCCTGCCGTGACCGTCGAGAATCCGCTGACCCTGCCGCGCGTCCACGCGCCGGAGGGCTCCGTACCGCGTCCCGTGCTCGCGGTGTCCACCGCGCCGGGGGGCTTCGAGGGCGAGGGTTTCCCGGTACGCCGCGCGTTCGCCGGGATCAACTACCAGCACCTCGACCCGTTCATCATGATGGACCAGATGGGTGAGGTGGAGTACGCACCGGGAGAGCCCAAGGGCACACCCTGGCATCCGCACCGCGGCTTCGAGACCGTCACGTACCTGATCGACGGCACCTTCGTCCACCAGGACTCCAACGGCGGCGGCGGCACGATCAACGACGGTGACACCCAGTGGATGACGGCGGGCTCCGGCCTGCTGCACATCGAGGCGCCGCCGGAGTCGCTGGTCGTGAGCGGCGGGCTCTTCCACGGGCTCCAGCTCTGGGTGAACCTGCCGGCGAGCGACAAGATGATGGCGCCGCGCTATCAGGACATCGGCGGCGGGCAGGTCCAGCTGCTCACATCGGCCGACGGCGGTGCGCTGCTGCGGGTCATCGCGGGCGAGCTGGACGGCCACGACGGCCCCGGCATCACCCACACCCCGATCACGATGATCCACGCGACGGTACGGCCGGGCGCCGAGGTCACGCTGCCGTGGCGCGAGGACTTCAACGGCCTGGCGTACGTGCTGGCCGGGCGCGGCTCCGTCGGTAGGGACCGCCGCCCGGTCCACACCGGCCAGACCGCGGTCTTCGGCGCCGGCTCCTCGCTGACCGTCCGCGCGGACGAGACCCAGGAAGCGAAGAGCCCGGACCTGGAGGTCGTCCTGCTGGGCGGGCGTCCGATACGGGAGCCGATGGCGCACTACGGACCGTTCGTCATGAACAGCGAGGCCGAGCTGAAGCAGGCCTTCGAGGACTTCCAGCGCGGCCGGCTGGGGACCGTCCCTGCGGTGCACGGGATGTAGCACGTGGCCGGGTCGTGGCCGGGGGAGTTTTCCTCCGGCCACAGCCCGCCACCCGCCCGGCCGCGGCGAACGAGCCGTCGCCGGGCGCGCGTGATCGGCTGGGGGCGTGCATACCCAGAAGCCGCTTCTCCCCGACCACGCCCGCCGGCTGGCTGCCTGGTGTGCCGTCGCGCTGCTCGTCACGGGCGTGGCAGCGGTCGGGGTCTGGCTCTGCGTCACTCTCAAGACCGCCGTCACCCCCGTGATGCTCGCGCTGCTCGGTACGGCGCTCCTCGGCCCCGTCCACCGGCGGCTGGTCCGGTTGCGGCTGAACAGGTCACTCGCGGCCGGGCTCACCTGCACCGTGCTCGTCGCCGTCGTCGGCGGAGCCGCGTACATCGTCGTCACCGCGCTCATCGACACCGGCAATCAGATCGTGGCCTCGCTGAAGGACGCCGGGAAGTGGATCGCCGACCACTTCGGGGTGGCCACCGGCGATGGCATCACCAACATCGCCGACAACGCCAAGAGTCTGCTCGGCAGGTTCGGCGCGAACGCCGCCGGCGGGCTGCTCAACGGACTGAGCCTGATCGGCACGCTCATCGCGACCAGTGTGCTGGCGCTGCTGCTCACCTTCTTCTTCCTCCGCGACTCGGACCACGCCCGCGGACTGGCGTACGCCATCGCACCGGGCCACGGGGCCACCGTCGAGGCCATGGCCCGCCGGGCCTTCGAGGCCGTCGAAGGGTTCATGCGCGGCACCACACTGATCGCGCTCATCGACGCCGTCTGCATCACGGTCGGGCTGCTGATCCTGGGGGTGCCGGGAGCGGTCGGGCTCGGTGCGCTGGTGTTCGTCGGGGCTTACATCCCGTACCTCGGCGCGTTCATCTCCGGCGCGGTCGCCGTGCTGGTGGCCCTCGCCGACCGGGGGTTCGTCATCGCGCTCTGGGCGCTGGGCGTGGTCCTGCTGGTGCAGGTGCTGGAGGGGCATGTGCTCCAGCCGGTGATCCAGAGCCGTACGGTCCAGATGCATCCGGCGATGGTGATGATCTCGCTGACGGCCGGTGCGAGCATCGCGGGGCTCCTCGGGATGCTGCTCGCCGTGCCCGTGGCGGCTGCCGCCTTCGGGGTGATCGGCGAACTGCGGAAGCGCTACCCGCCGGAGCCCGTCCCGGACCCGGGAGCCGGCCCACGATCCGCACCCGACTCGGCATCCGACGCGGGCGGTGACGCGTGAGCCGGCCCGGACTCCGCCGTCCCCAGCGGCTCGTCCCTCCCCAGCGGTTCGTCCGGTGCGAGCTCGGCCAGGAAGTCGGACAGCAGATCGGACGACGGTCCCTCGGTGGCGTCGCCCGGCTCGCCGGACCCGGCGGCTCCGGCGGATCCGTCCTTCGGTTCGCCGCGTGACTCGTAGAGTTCGAACCAGATCGTCTTGCCGGAGCCCCGCGGATCCACCCCCCACATGTCCGCGAGCATCTCCATCAGCAGCAGCCCGCGGCCGGACGAGGCCATCTCACCGGGGCGCCGCTTGTGCGGCAGTTCGTCACTGTCGTCGGAGACCTCGGCCCGCAGCCGCCGGCTGCCGGGCTCGCCGGTGACGTCCGCGGTCAGCGTCGCGTCGCCGTCCGTGTGGATGAGGACGTTCGTCGCCATCTCGGAGACCATCAGCGCGGCCGAGTCGACCTGTTCGCTGTCCGCCCAGTCGTGCAGCAGGTCCCGCAGCTGGCTGCGGGCCGCCGATACGCGCTCCGGCTGGGCCTGTGCGATCGCCAGGGAGATGTGCCGGGTGGCGCCCACCCGTACGGGCTCCCCCGCGCGGGACATCAGCAGGACGGCGATGTCGTCCTCGCGGCGGTCGGAGAACGGCCCGGTGTGATGGTGCCCGGGCGGACCGTGCGCGGCCTGCACCAGTGCGTCGGCAAGGGTCTCCAGATTGTCCCCGGTGTGCCGCTCCAGGGTTCCGCGGATCCGCTCCCAGCCCGTGTCGAGATCATGGCCGCCGGTCTCTATGAGCCCGTCCGTGCACATCATCAGCGTCTCGCCGGGCTGGAGCACCAGCCGGGTCGTCGGGTAGTCGGTGTCCGGATGGATGCCCAGCGGCAGCCCGCCCTCCGCGGGCCGCATCAGCACCGTCCCGTCGGTCGTGCGGACCGTCGGGTCGGGGTGGCCCGCGCGGGCGATGTCGAGCGTGCCGGTGGCCGGGTCGACCTCGATGTACAGACAGGTCGCGAAGCGCGGGGTGGGCGCCTCGTCGGATTCGCGCTGGTCGTACGTGTCCGTGAGGCCGTACAGGAAGCGGGAGGCCCGGGAGAGCACAGCGTCGGGGGGATGGCCCTCGGCCGCGTACGCGCGCAGTGCGATCCGCAGCTGGCCCATCATCCCGGCGGCCCGTACGTCATGCCCCTGGACGTCACCGATCACCAGCGCCACCCGGCCGCCGCCCTTGCCGCCCTCCTGCGCGGCGCCCCCCGGCAGAGGGATCACGTCGTACCAGTCGCCACCGACCTGGAGCCCGCCCCCGGTCGGTACATAGCGTGCGGCGACCGTCATCCCGGGGATGCGGGGGCCCAGCATCGGCAGCATCGAGCGCTGGAGCCCGAGCGACAGCTCACGCTCGTTGTCGGCGATCCCGGCGCGGGCGAGGGCCTGGGCCAGCATCCGGGCGACCGTCGTCAGCACCGAGCGTTCGTCGGGCGAGAAGCTGACCGGGTAGGCGAAGGCCGCCATCCAGGCACCGATCGTCACCCCCGAGTCGACCAGAGGGACGAAAGCCCAGGACTGCCGGTTGAGGGGTGCCACGGCGGGCCAGTACCGGGGGTAGCGCTCCTCGTACGTTTCCGGAGTCGGCAGATAGATGGCCCGCCCCGTCCTGGCGACCTCGGCGGCGGGATACTGCGCCTCCGTACTCATCGGGAATTCGGCCAGCAGGCCGTTTTCGCCGGCGTTGTGACCGTGGTGCCCGATGACCGTCAGCCAGTCGCCGGTGATTCCGAAGACCGCGAGGCCGTCCGGCTCGAACCCCGGCATGGAGAGCGAGGCGGCGACCCGCAGCACCTCCTCGGTGGACCTGGCCTCGGCGAGCGCGCGCCCCGCGTCCAGCAGGAACGCCTCGCGGGAGCGGCGCCAGTCACCGGTGATCGGGGTATGGACCGCGTCGCCCGGCTGCGGCTCCGCGACCTCCTGGAGGGTGCCGACCAGAATGTAGCCGTCTGGGCTGATCAGCGGCTTGGAGCGGCTGCGTACGGTACGCACGACCCGGCCCGTCTCGTCCACGATACGCAGCCGGGCCTCGGCGAGGGAGTCCTCGGCGACCGCGAGATTCACCGTCCCGTTGACCTCGTTCCAGTCGACGGGGTGGAACCGGGAACGGGCGGCGGCCTCGGACAAGGTGGTCGGTTCGGCGGGCAGACCGAGGAGCCGGGCGGCTTCCGCGTCGAGCGTGACGATCCCGGCGGTGTTGTCCCATCGCCACAGGCCGGTTGCGATGGCGGCCAGGACGTCCTCGGTGCGCATTGACCCACTTTAAGAAGGTGCGACCGGCAGCCGCCACACAGGGTGCGTCCATGCGGCCGTTCCCGGGCTGCTGGGCCGGGCCGATAAAGGCGTAAAGGCACGGTGTGCCCGGCGGTACCCTGGTGCGAAGTACACCCTTCCCGCCTGTCTCGCGAAGAACTGGATGAACGATGCATCGGTACAGGTCCCACACGTGCGGCGAACTGCGCGCCTCCGACGTCGGCTCCGACGTCCGGCTGAGCGGCTGGCTGCACAATCGCCGAGACCTGGGCGGCATCCTCTTCATCGATCTGCGCGACCACTACGGCATCACGCAGCTCGTCGCCCGCCCCGGCACCCCCGCCAACGAGGCGCTCTCCAAGGTCACCAAGGAGACGGTCGTCCGTATCGACGGCAAGGTCTCCGCACGCGGCACCGAGAACGTCAACGCGGAACTGCCGACCGGCGAGGTCGAGATCGAGGTCGGCGCGGTCGAGGTGCTCGGTGCCGCCGCCCCGCTCCCCTTCACCATCAACGCCGAGGACGGCGTCAACGAGGAGCGGCGTCTGGAGTACCGCTTCCTCGACCTGCGCCGCGAGCGGATGCACCGCAACATCATGCTGCGTTCCTCGGTGATCGCCTCGATCCGCTCGAAGATGGTCGCGCTCGGCTTCAACGAGATGGCGACCCCGATCCTCACCGCGACCTCCCCCGAGGGCGCCCGTGACTTCGTGGTGCCGTCCCGGCTCAACCCGGGCAAGTTCTACGCGCTCCCGCAGGCCCCGCAGCAGTTCAAGCAGCTGCTGATGATCTCGGGCTTCGACCGCTACTTCCAGATCGCGCCCTGCTTCCGCGACGAGGACGCCCGCGCGGACCGCTCGCCGGGCGAGTTCTACCAGCTCGACGTCGAGATGAGCTTCGTCGAGCAGGAGGACGTCTTCGGCCCGATCGAGAAGCTGATGACCGAACTCTTCGAGGAGTTCGGCAACGGCCGCCACGTCACCTCGCCGTTCCCGCGGATCCCGTTCCGCGAGTCGATGCTGAAGTACGGCAACGACAAGCCCGACCTGCGCGCCCGGCTCGAACTGGTCGATGTCTCGGACGTCTTCGCCGACTCCGGCTTCAAGGCCTTCTCGGGCAAGCACGTCCGCGCGCTGCCCGTCCCGGACACCGCGGGCCAGTCCCGGAAGTTCTTCGACGGCCTCGGTGCGTACGCCGTCGAGCAGGGCGCGAAGGGTCTGGCCTGGGTGCGTGTCGGTGACGACGGCACGCTCGCCGGACCGATCGCCAAGTTCCTCTCCGACTCCGACATCACGGCGCTCACCGAGCGTCTGGAGCTCAAGCCCGGCCACGCGGTCTTCTTCGGCGCGGGCGAGTTCGAAGAGGTCTCCAAGATCATGTCCGGGGTCCGCGTCGAGGCGGCCAAGCGCGCCGGACACTTCGAGGAGGACGTGTTCCGGTTCTGCTGGATCGTCGACTTCCCGATGTACGAGAGGGACGAGGAGACCGGCAAGATCGACTTCTCGCACAACCCCTTCTCGATGCCCCAGGGCGGCTATGCCGACCTGGAGGAGAAGGACCCGCTCGCCATCCTGGCGTACCAGTACGACATCGTCTGCAACGGCATCGAGCTCTCCTCGGGCGCCATCCGTAACCACGAGCCCGAGCTGATGCTCAAGGCGTTCGAGATCGCCGGCTACGACCGGGAGACCGTGGAGCACGAGTTCGCCGGAATGCTGCGCGCCTTCCGCCTCGGCGCCCCGCCGCACGGTGGCATCGCCCCGGGTGTGGACCGCATCGTGATGCTGCTCGCCGACGAGCCGAACATCCGCGAGACGATCGCTTTCCCGCTCAACGGCAATGCGCAGGACCTGATGATGGGCGCCCCCACGGTGCTCGACGAGACCCGGCTGCGCGAGCTGAACATCCAGCTGCGCAAGCCCCCGGCCCCGCCGAAGCACACGCAGGAGAAGCAGGACACGCAGCCCTCGCAGGAGAAGCAGGAGAAGTAGCGCCTGCCGGTTTCACGTGAAACAGCGCAACAGCCCCCGGTGGAGCAACCGGGGGCTGTTCTGTGCTGTCAGGTTCTGGGCCGTCAGCTTCATGCCCCGTCCCACGGCTCCCGGATTCCTGCCGTGAGCCGAACGGGACGGACCAGTACGACGGACTGATCGGCGTGCCGGTCAAGATCAAGACCCAGGACAGGGGCAATCTGATTCCGGCAGGTCTGTGTGTGCGCGGCGACGCGCACGGCTTGCCCCGGTCGTACGGCAGGCCCTGGGCAGGGCGTGATTCGCGACAACGACGTCGAAACCATCATCGAGCGTCACACCAACTTCCATAAAGAGGCCAGCCTCGGGGGGAACTCGCAGGGTTCCCCGAAATGAAACGACGCCTACGGCACACACCAGTCGTTAACGGCGTGCACCCGACGTGATCCGACGTGATCCGACGTGAAAACGAAAGGCTCGTACATGTCTCTTCGCCGACTTCCCAGAGGTGCGCTCGTCGCGACCGCCCTGGTCACCGGTGGGTTGGTGCTCTCCGGGTGCTCGGGGTTCCCGGGACACACGACAGCCCCGGCCCGGGCGGTCGAGGACAACAGCGGTCACGGCGGGCCACCCGCAGCACCCGCGACGCCCGCGGCGGGGCCGCAGCTGCGCCGGGCCGCGGAGCTTCAGGAGGTCAAGGAGATCCCGGCGCTCGGTCCCAAGACCCTGGCCGAGATCCCGGAGTCCGCCCGGCAGGCCGTCGTCGTCACCGGCGACGCACCGGACTCCAGCCGCTCCACCGTCCTCCTCTACGTCCGCGACCCGGTCAAGGGCTGGGAGCCGGTCTCCGAACCGTGGCCCGCGCACAACGCCCTGCACGGCTGGACGGAGAAGCACTACCAGGGCGATCTCCACTCACCCGCCGGGGTCTACGGCCTGACCGACGCGGGCGGCCGCAAGGCGGACCCCGGCACCCGCCTGCCGTACGACCACGGGTCCTCCTTCGTCGCCGCGGGCACCGGCTTCGAGGGGGAGTCGCTGGCGGGCGCCTTCGACTACGTGGTGGCGATCAATTACAACCACAAGCCCGGCACCACCCCGCTCGACTGGACCCGCCCGATGGGCAAGAACCGGGGTGGCGGCGTCTGGTTCCACGTCGACCACGGCGGCCCCACGCACGGCTGTGTCTCCCTGCCGGAGGACCGGATGAAGGAACTGCTGCGCTGGCTGGACCCGGCGAAGAAGCCGGTGGTGGCCATGGGGGACGCCTCGATGCTGGGGGAGTGAAGCCGCGCCCGCGTGGTGCGGCGACCCGTAGTCTGGATGGTGATACCGACCCCGGAGGAGACCGTGGTGAGCGTCGTGGAAGAGCGGTCCACAGTCCTGACCCAGGAAGTCTTCGAGGAGCTGGCCCGGCATGCCATACGAACCGACGAAGCGGTGCGTCTGGAGTTCGTGAACGGGAAGTTGGGGGTCAAGGATGTGCCGGACGGGGACCACGGGCGGATCATCGCCTGGCTGACGCAGGTCTGTATCCAGTCGGAGCAGGGGCTCTGGCTCTTTCCGGAGCAGGGGCTGCGGATCGAGACTTACCGCAAGGGCAACGCCCGCCCCGATGGGGCTCTCGCTCCGATCGACACCTTTGTCGGCCAGGGTGAGTGGGCCAGTGCGGACGGTGTGCTGATGGTGGTCGAGGTCACTTCGAACGACGCCGACACCGACCGCCGGGACCGGGTGGAGAAGCCGCGTGCCTACGCCGAGACCGGAATCCCCGTCTATCTGCTGATCGACCGTGAGGCGGGCGAAGTCAAGGTCCACTCTCAGCCGGACGGCGTGCGGTACGAACAGGTGGTCACGGTTCCGTTCGGGAAGACTGTGGAGCTGCCCGGCCCGGTCGGGATCGAGCTGGACACCGCGCCGCTCATGGCCTGGGTGCGCTGACGCCGGCCGGAATCAGGCGACCGAAGCCGGCAGCCGGAAACAGGAAGGCCCGGAACCGTGGTCGGTTCCGGGCCTTCCTGTCTGACGTGCAGCGGTCGTGCGTGGACTACGCGGGCTTCTCTTCCAGGCGCGGGAACAGCACCGCGCCCTTCGTCACCGTCGCGCCGGCCGGGAGCCTGCCCCAGACGCCCGACTCCTGGAGCTTCTGGTCCGCCAGCGCGCCGAGACCCGCCTCGGCACCCAGTGAGTCCCACAGGCTCTGCGAGGTCTCCGGCATCACCGCGTTCAGCAGGACCGCGACACCGCGCAGCGACTCGGCCGCCGTGTAGAGGATGGTCGCGAGGCGGGCCCGGCCCTCCGGCGACTCGTCCTTGGCGACCTTCCACGGCTCCTGCTCCGTGATGTAGCCGTTGACCTGCTTCACGAAGTCGAAGACCGCCAGGATGCCGCCCTGGAAGTCCAGCTCCTCGCCGATCATCCGGTCGGACTCGGCGACCGCCTTGGCCAGACCCTCCTGGACGGCCTGCTCGGCGGCGCCCGGGGCCTCAGCGGCCGGCAGGGCTCCGCCGTAGTACTTGCCGACCATGGCGGCCACGCGCGAGGCGAGGTTGCCGTAGTCGTTCGCCAGCTCGGAGGTGTAGCGGGCGGAGAAGTCCTCCCAGGAGAACGATCCGTCGCTGCCGAAGGCGATGGCCCGCAGGAAGTACCAGCGGTAGGCGTCCACGCCGAAGTGCGAGGTCAGGTCCTGCGGCTTGATGCCGGTCAGGTTCGACTTCGACATCTTCTCGCCGCCGACCATCAGCCAGCCGTTCGCCGCGACCCTGCCGGGCACCGGCAGGCCCTGGGCCATCAGCATCGCGGGCCAGATCACCGCGTGGAAGCGCAGGATGTCCTTGCCGACCAGGTGCACGTCGGCCGGGAACGTCTCGTCGAACTTCTGCTGGTTGGCGCCGTAGCCGACGGCCGTGGCGTAGTTGAGGAGCGCGTCCACCCAGACGTAGATGACGTGCTTCTCGTCCCACGGCACCGGGACGCCCCAGTCGAAGGTGGAGCGCGAGATGGACAGGTCCTGAAGCCCCTGCCGTACGAAGTTCACGACCTCGTTGCGCGCCGACTCCGGCTGGATGAAGCCCGGGTTTGCCTCGTAGAACTCCAGCAGCTTCGGGCCGTACTCGCTCAGCTTGAAGAAGTAGTTCTCCTCCTTGAGGATCTCCACCGGCTTCTTGTGGATCGGGCACAGCTTCTGACCGGGGAAGTCGGGCCCGCCCTCGATCAGGTCGCCGGGGAGCTTGTACTCCTCGCAGCCCACACAGTACGGGCCTTCGTACCCGCCCTTGTAAATCTCGTCCTTGTCGAACAGGTCCTGCACGAATTCCTGCACACGGTCCGTGTGCCGCTTCTCCGTCGTCCGGATGAAGTCGTCGTTCGCGATGTTCAGATGCTCCCAGAGGGGCTTCCAGGACTCTTCGACGAGCTTGTCGCACCACTCCTGCGGTGTGACGTTGTTCGCCTCGGCCGTGCGCATGATCTTCTGACCGTGCTCGTCCGTGCCGGTGAGGTACCACACCTTCTCGCCGCGCTGACGGTGCCAGCGCGTGAGCACGTCCCCTGCAACGGTCGTGTAGGCGTGGCCCAGGTGAGGAGCGTCGTTGACGTAGTAAATGGGGGTCGATACGTAGTACGCGTTCGTCCCCTGCTTCTCGGATCCAGTGGCCGCCATGGTCGAAATCCTAACTTCCTCACGGCGAGCCTCCGACCGGATATGCGCCGGGCCCCCGTCCAGGTGGACGGGGGCCCGGTCGGCCGGCCTGTGCTGTCAGGCGTCAGCCCTTGCGCGCCGCCAGCCAGGCCGGGAAGGCCGCGAGCAGCTGCTCGTACACCTCGGAGTCGGCCAGCTCGCGCGGGGTCGGGCCCGCGTGGAAGAACGCGGCGTGCGGGACGTCCAGCTTCCGCAGGAAGTCGAACGCCTTCGACTCGTGGTCGCCGAAGGCCACGAACTGCCAGAACAGCGGCTTGTCCGCCACCTCGGCGATGGCCTGCTTGGCCACGACCTTGGCGTCCGGGGCGCCATCCGTCTGGAAGATCACCAGGGCCGGGGCGGTGGGGTCGGCGGACTTCGCGTGCAGAGCCGCGACCTCCTCGACGGCGCGGTGGTAGCTGGTGCGGCCGAGCCGTCCCAGCCCGGCGTGCAGCTCGTCGACGCGGCCCTCGTACGCGTCGAGCGTCAGCTCTCCGGTGCCGTCGATGTCCGTCGAGAAGAAGACGACACGGACGGTGGCCTGCTCGTCGAGGTGCGCGGCGAGGGCGAGGGTCTGCTCGCCGAGGGCCTGCGCGCTGCCGTCCTTGTAGTACGGCCGCATGGAACCCGACCGGTCGAGTACGAGGTAGACGGCGGCCTTGGCCCCGCTCAGCCCGGCCTTGTCGATCTCGGCGCCGGCGGCCTGGTAGGCGCTGGCGAGCTGGGGCGCGCGGGTCGCGAGGTCGGCGGGGGCCGTGGCGCCGGTCGCCGCCGGGGACACGGGTTCGGTTGCCTCGGCCGCCTGGGAGTCCGCTTCGGTCGCTGCCTCTGCCTCTCCCTTTGCCTCGACGCCTGTCTCGGCGCCCGCTTCCGCTTCCGCTTCCGCATCGGCCTGGACGGGCTCGGTGACGGTCGGCTCGGGCTCGGGCTTCGCCTCAGACTCAGCAGCCTCAGCCTTCTCAGTCTCAGCCTTCTCCGCTTCGACAGCCTCAGCCTCAACGGCCTTCGCCTCAACGGCCTTCGCCTCGACGGAAACCGGCTCCGTTTCGGCAGCAGCCTCCGGCTCCGCCGCGACGGGCTCAGCCTCGGCCTCAACCACCGGCACCTCAACCACCGGCACCTCAACAGCCTCCGCCTCAACGGCGACCGGTGCGTCCTCGGCGGCGGGAGCGGGCTCCTGCTCAGTCTCAGTCTCCGGCTTCCGCTCCGGCTCAGTCTTCACTTCCGGCTTCCGTTCCGGTGCGGCTCCGTCCGATGCCTTCCCCTGGGCAGGGACAGTCGGCTCCGCCGGCCTCCGCTTCGGGTTGTCGAAGGCCTCCGCCACCAGATCGGACGCGATCCCGCCACTGGACCTGCGCGCCGGCTTCGGCGCCGGCCTCTCGGCGGCGGGGACGGCCGTCGACGCCTTGTCGGCCTGGGCGGGCAGCGACACCGTGCGCGGCTTCTCCGACGACGCGCCCTCGGACGCCGCCCGTTCCGCTGATACCGCTTCCGACGATGTCTTATCCGGTGCCGTGTCCGACGATGTCACCTTCTCCGACGATGACTCCGCGGAAGTCGATCCCGCCGTCCCGGTGTCCGCCGCTTTCGCGGGCGTCGTCGTACGCTCGGCCTGTGCCGGAACGGTAGTGGCCGCCGACGGCTCACCGGACTCCACGCGGTCGCGTCCAAACACCTTGCGCAGCAAGCTCCGAATGCCCATGGGCGAGACCTTTCGCAATGATTCGCAATGAGTCGAGTACGAGACAAGTCCGCGCCGACGGGAGTCGCTCCCTGGCCAGGGCGGACACGTAAGGTTAGCGACCGCCTTCGGCGATCTTGGACCGACCGGCTCCGAACGGCCGGTCTCTGGAGAGGGTAGGACTCACGCCGCCGTGCCGGGCTCCAGGTCGAGCCGTGCGCGGGTCGTGTCGGCGAACAGCGCCGACAGCCGTGCGCCGTCCGGCTGTCCCGGAGCGAACAGCCCGGCCGCCCTGGCCCGTACGACGAGCAGACCGTGCCCATCCACCGTCTCCGAGACGCCCCGGGTCTCCACCACGTCCCACCAGGCGTCCAAGTTGCGGCCGAACCAGTCGGGCAGCCCGCACGGCCCGGACACCGCGTCCCAGAAATCGTCGAGTGAGGCGAGCGGCAGCGTGCGCAGATCCACGACCAGTTCGGAGCCCATGGCAGCGGATGGTACGCGGAAGGTACGACAGGTGTGCCGGGCCGACGCCACCCGGACTCCCCGGTGGCTCCACGGGGAACGCAACTTCACCCTCAGTGACCGGTCCGGTTCACAGCAACTCCCCGTACGCCGCCGCCAGCTCCTCGTACACCACGTCCAGCTCCGCCCTGTCCGTCCCGGGCCGTGCCGCGAGCAGCAGCCGTACGCCGAGGGGGTCCCCGTGCAGCGGTCTTATCACCAGGTCGGGTCTGGGTCTGGTGGTCGGCTGGCAGACCGTGACCACCTCGCCCGACGCGACCAGGGCGAACGCCGTCAGGTAATCGCCGTGCAGCACCCGGGGATTGAGGCCCGCCGCGCGCAGCATCCGGCGCATCCCGTCCCATTCGCCGTCCACGGTCGGGTCGACCATCCACTGGTCCGCCGCCAGGTCGGCCAGCTTCACCACCGGGTCGGCGGCCGCCGGGTGGTCGGCCGCCAGGGTCACGGACTGCGGTTCGCGCTCGACCAGGACGCGGATCTCCAGGTCGTCCGGTACGCGCAGCGGGCACCCCTCGACCTCGTGCACGAACGCCACATCCAGCTGGCCCGAGGCCACCAGGCGCAGCAGTGCGTTGGCCGACACGTCCATGTGGAGCGAGGTCTCGGTGTCGGGCAGCCGGGCGCGCAGCCGGCGCAGCCAGCCGGGGATGGCGCGGCTCGCCGTCGCGCCGATCCGCAGCCGGGGCCCGGCCGCGCGTGCGGCGGCGGCCTTCGCCTCGGTGACCAGCGAGCGCATCTCGTCGATCAGCGGCCTGGCCCGGCTGAGCACGGTGCGCCCCAGCGGGGTGGGCCGACAGCCCGTGCGGGTACGGGAGAAGAGCTGCCCGCCCAGTGAGTTCTCGATCCGGCGGAGCTGTGTGGTGAGCGAGGGCTGACTCATGCCCAGCTCACGGGCCGCCCGATGCAGGCTGCCGGTGTCCGCTATGGCGCACAGTGCGCGGAGATGCCGCACCTCAAGGTCCATGTAACCAGAGAGTAGGGGTGCGCCCGAGGCCGCACCAGACCCTCAAACCCCCACCGATAGCCCCAAGTTATCGCCAGTTGCCATCATCCCGGCGGGGCCCCCGCACAGCACACTCTCCGGTACCACCCGTTCACCCCCACACCGGACGAGTAGGAGCCCCCCACATGAAGCACCGTAATACCGCGTTCTCCGCGATCCTCGGCCTCGGCATCGCCGCCGCCCTCGGCACCGCTGCCCCCGTCCAGGCTGCCTCCCCCACCACGGTGGCCCCGGTACCGCACACCGCGCAGGGTGCCCAGCACTACGCGAGTGCCAAGCAGGAGGCGGGCAACAAGGCCTTCTTCGACGCCGTCATGAAGTCGGTCGCGAAGAAGCAGGCGGCCCACCCCGGGCTGAAGTCCGTCACCATCACCTACAACGCATCGGCCGCACCCAGTTACCAGAGCCAGATAGCTGCCAGCGCGCAGATATGGAACGCCGCGGAGACCAACGTCCAGCTCCAGGCGGGATCGTCCGGCGCCGACTTCTCCTACCGTGAGGGCGACGACCCGCAGGGCTCGTACGCATCGACGGACGGACACGGCAGCGGCTACATCTTCCTGGACCACGCGCAGACCCAGGAGTACGACTCGGTCCGCGTCACCGCCCATGAGACCGGCCATGTGCTCGGCCTTCCCGACGACTACAGCGGCCCGTGCAGTGAGCTGATGTCGGGCGGCGGCCCCGGCCCGTCCTGCACCAACCGGCAGCCGGACGCGCAGGAGCGCGCCCAGGTCGACTCGCTCTGGGCGAACGGATTCGCCAAGGCCCTGGCCAAGGCGAACGCGTCGCGCAAGTCCTGACAGGAGTCGGTACCTGACAGGAGTCGGTGCCTGGCAGGAGCCGTTACCTGACAGGAACCAGGGTCGAACCGACAGCAGCCAGGATCTGACACCCAGGCCCTGACGCCACCTCCCCGGCGTCGGCCCCCCACCCCCGCACCCGGCGTCCTTGACGATGCCGGGTGCGGGTGACCTTGCCGGGGTGGAACGAGCCGGGCCGGGCCACGCCCGGCCCGGCTCCCTGGTGTCCGGGTCGCCCCGGAACAAAGCTTGGTCAGCGCTGCGGTGAGGCGATCTCCCGCGCCGCGACGACCTCCTGGCGCAGCGGGGCGAGGACGCCCTCGTCGTCGCCCTCGATCCGGGTCGGTACCTCGACCAGGGTCGCGCTGGACCGCAGCCCCTGCGCCAGCTCCCGCAACTGCTTCGTCACCTCGCCGACTTCCTCCGGAGCGGGCGGCCGGGCGCCGTGGTCGACGCGTACCCGGGCGGCTGTCGTCGCGTCCACGATCCGTTCCGCCGCGACGACCAGTGGCCACCAGGCGGCGGCCCGCTTCCCGGTTGGCGGGGGTTCGGTGAGGGCCCGCTGGAACTCCGTCCGTACGACCGACAGATCGCGGTAGATCCGCCGCCGCAGCCGCGCCCGGTCGCCGTGGTCGCCCGGCGCGGCCGGTGAGGCCCGCACACCCGTACCGTCGGCCGCCGTCCCCGCCTTCGACCCCGAGCCGGTCCCGCTTCCGCTCCCCCCGCCGAAGGCGCACTCGACGTAGCGCGCGCTCTCCTCGACGGCGACGGCCAGCCGGTCGCCGATCCGGGTGTGCCAGCTCTCCGGCCAGAGCAGATAGCCCGCGACCAGGGTGATCCCGCAGCCGATCAGGCTGTCGAGCAGCCGGGGCAGCACCAGATGGAACCCCAGGTGGTTGAGCTGGTCGGAGATCAGCAGGATCACCGGGGTGATGGCCGCGGTCTGGAAGGCGTACCCGTTCGCGGAGACCGCCGGGATCAGCGCCGCGAGCACCACCATCACCGGTACGTCCCACCAGCCGCGCGGTACGACTCCGAGGACCAGCGCGGCGGTGAGCACCCCCACCGCGGTGCCCAGCGCGCGCAGGACCGCGCGGGAGAAGACCGAGCCGAAGTCCGGCTTGAGTACGAAGGTGACGGTGAGTGCGACCCAGTACGAGCGGGGGACGCTCACCACCGACACCAGCACCTGCGCGAGGCCGATGCAGAGCGCCAGCCGCAGGCCGTAGCGCCAGGAGGTGGGCGAGAGCAGGACGGTGACGGCTGCCCGGCGGGCCCGGACACCGAGTGCGGCGGGCCGGCCGAGCCGGTCGTCCGCGCCGTACTGGTCCGGGTGGTCGGAATCCGCGTGGCTGACGACGGCGGCCGCGTGCCGCAGCGCCGCGTTCATGGCGCGGTCGGCGGGCCCTTCGGGCCCGGGGAGCACCAGGTCGGGCACCGCACCCGCCCGGCCCGTTGCGACCACGTCGGCCAAGTCCCGGACCGCGGCGGCGATTTCCGGGCGGCGCGAGGCGCGGCCGTGCAGATGGGCCGCTGCGGCCGCCTCGATCAGCGGGACGAGCACATTGAGCTGGGCGAGCATCCGCACCATCGACGTGCTGCGGCCGTGGTAGTGGGCGCGCCGGGCGAGGATCAGGTCGTACGAGGTGTTGAGCGAGGCGGTCACGGCCTGGCGTCTGACGTCGTACGAGGCAGTGCCCGCGGCCGCGAGCAGCTCGGCGACCGTGCGGTAGGTCGCGGCGACCGCGGTCCGTTCCGGGGCCCGCGCCCGCAGCGGCCAGCCGAGCAGTGCGAGCACCAGCACGAAGAGCCCGCCGAGCGAGAGCAGCAGCGGGGCCTTCCACCACGGCCCCGGCATCGGGAGGCCCGCGCCGACCACGGAGTTGAGCAGGAGCAGCAGCCCCGAGACGGACGCCACCGCGCCGATCGTGGAGATCATCCCGGAGACCAGCGCGACCAGAGTGAGGACGGCCACCGCGATCCAGCCGTCGCCGTACACGAGGGTGCCGAGCATGACGCCGACCGCGCCGAAGCACTGCGGCACGGCGATGTTGAGGATCCGCATCCGGTACGCGTCGGCGGTGTCGCCGATGACGCCCGAGAGCGCGCCCATGGCGACCAGCGCCCCGTACCCGGCCTGTCCGACGGCGAGTCCGACGGCCAGCGGCGCGGCCAGCGCGATGCCCGCGCGGACCACGGCGGCCCAGGGAACCGGCGCCGGCTGCGGGCGCAGCCCCCGGATCAGCCACTCCGGCGGTGAGATCAGCGGCTGCTTCCTCTGTGCGTCTGCGCTGCTGCCCACCGTGTCACCCATGCCAACAAACTACGGCCTGGCGTGCGGTTTCCCCCACGCCGCGTACGCGGTGGAAACCGCCCGGGGCGCCCGGGGCGCGTAACAGGCCGGTAAGCCGCTCTGTTACGCCGTACGAGTTGCCGGGACGCGGCCGCGGGTGTGCGCTGGTGGGAGGCGAGCGGAAGGAATCTGCCATGGCCACACCCACGACACTCCGCGGACACCGGCCGTCCCACCGGCGCCCGGCGGCGCACCGGCACCTGCCGGCAGCGGCCGTGGCGGTGCCCCTCGTCCTCGGTATCGTCTACGCCCTCTACACGGCGTTCATCCTCAGCTCCAGGTCGCCCGGCCACCCCTTCACCACCGCCAAGATTGTGCTCAGCATCGTCTCGGGCCTGGTGCTCGCCGTACTGGCCTTCGGTTTCGGCCGCATCCAGCACGCGCTGCCGCGCGAGGCGAGGGCGGCCGGGTACGGCGTGCTCATCGGCGGGGCGATGGGGTTCCTGTACTCGATGACCGGGTCGAGCGTGCTGTCGTCGTCGTTCATTGGCGCGGGGTTCGGCATCGGCGCCCTGATCACGACGTTCTACGTCTTCTACACGCACGAGGACTGAGCCGGATCAGCCGGGTTCATACGCCCGACGGCCGGTCCCGCGCCCTGTCGCCGGCGGGGCGCGGGATTCCGTCGTCGGCGGCCAGCTCCACCAGCGCCAGCGCGACGAGCGCGGACAGGGCGATTCCCACCACGACACCCGCGGTGGGCCGGTCCCAGACCAGGTAGACGGCGAGCGCGACGGCCACCACGGTCCCGTTCAGCCAGGCCCTGGCGCGCAGCACCCAGAGCCCGGCGCGCCCGGTGCGCAGGCCCATCGCGTCGCGTACGGCGCCGATGGTGCGCCGCCACACCGTCCTGATCCGCACCGCGGCCCGGCCGGGGCCGCCCAGCCAGGCGGCGAGCGCCAGCACGGCGCCGACTACGGCGATCATGCGGACCGCCGTACGCAGGAAGGCCGTCAGCGCGTCGATGACCGCAGCGGCGGCGGGCTCCGGGACGTCGGCCGGCAGCCGGTCCAGGTACAGGCTGCGGAAGACGGCGATCGCCAGGCCGAGCAGCAGCGCACCGACCGCCACCGCCAGGCCGGCGGTGACCAGGGCGCGCCGTCTGCGGACCGCGAGGAGGACGCCGCCCGCCGCGAGCAGCACGGTCACCGCCGGGAGCCAGAGCCCGCCGATCCGCAGCAGCCGGAAGGCGGTGCGCGCCCGGCCCACGGCCTTTGAGTCCAGCAGCGTGTACCGGGCGTGCACCGGCGGAATCTTCGACGCGATGGTCAGCCCGCTGTCCACCAGCCGCTTCTTCGCGGCGTCCGTCACGGGCGCCAGGTCGATCGTGACCGCGCCGCCCCGGTCGCTGGTCAGGGCCTTCTCGGCGGCTGTGTGCGCTGACCTGTTGAGCTGGACCCAGACGTCCGTGAACGTGCCGCTTTCGACGAACCCCGCGACCGCGCTGTGCACGAGCTCCTTGAGCCCCGATGAGATGGGCTTGCCGAGCGCGCCGATGGCGAGTTCGATCTCGGCTCGCTCGGCGGGCCCGACGGATTTGAGCAGCGCGTCGACACTGACGTACTTCACGACGGCCTCCGTAGCCTGGTCGGTCACGGCGGACCGCACGGCCGGGTTGGAGGCCAGCGGCCGCATCAGCGCGACATACCGGCCGGTGTCGCCCACCACGTCACGCGTCCAGACGGCCACGGCGGAGACCGGGGTGAGGATCCCGGCGACCACGATCAGCAGGATGGCGGAGAACGACCGCACCCGGCGGCCCGGCGGGCGTCCCTCCGGTACGGCGGGCCCGGACCGCAGTCCGCCGAGTCCGCCCGCGCCGTCGTCCGTCACGTCTCCAGGGGAAGCCACCGGCCGGGAGCCCGCACTCCGGACGGCGCCATTCGGCCATTTCCGCCCCGCGCCCGCCCCGCCCCGCGCCACCAGGCCCGGAGCCTCCCGTTTGGAATCAGGCCGGATCTTGCACTATCCGTTTCCCTGGTCGCCGAGCGCTGAGACGATGGCCGGAAAACGGGAGGAACACATGGCAGAGGTCTTCATGCGCCGCCTGACCAGATGGCAGGCCGAATCGCAGCGGGAGGCCGTCGCGGACACCTACGTCGAGGCATACCGCGGGCCGCGTGGGGAGGAGTTCCACGACCGCCAGCAGTTCCTGGAGCGCTTCGCCGAGGACATGCAGCGCCCCGGCTTCGACATGATGGTCGCCGACGGCCCGTCGCTGGCCGGATGTGCTTACGGCTATGTGCTGGAGCGGGACGGCGGCCTCTGGGAGGGCTTCCGCGGCGGGCTCCCGGTGAACATCGAGGAGCTGACCGCGTCAGGGCAGGTGTTCGTCCTGGCCGAACTGATGGTGCAGCCGTCCTTCCGGCGCCAGCGGATCGCCACCCGCCTCGTCGACCAGCTGCTGGTGCGTTCGCGGGCCGCTCTGGTCGCGGCCCTCGTGGAGCCCACGAACGAGCCAGCCAGGGGTGCGATGCAGGGGTGGGGCTGGACCCGTTTCGGCGATGTGCGGACGCGTGAGCAGCACGACCCCCTGGAACTGCCGGAGCCGCCGCACCCGCAGCGCACGTACGAGGCCTGGAGCCGCGCCATCGTGCACGCGGGCAGCGCGGGGTAGCCGGCAAGCGGGAGACAGCAGGCGCAGGAGGCGCGGGACAGCGGGGGCAGGGGAAGGAGCAGGAGGCGCGGACAGTTCCCCGAGCGCGGCGAGCTGCGCAAGCCGGGCCCGCAGGCGGTGGCGGCTACAGCCCCGCGGCGGCGGCTGCCTCGCGGAACACCGCCTCCAGCATCGGCCGGGTCAGACGCCTGGTGTTCACATTGCGCTGGCTCGGGTGGTAGCAGCCGAAGAGCCGCAGCTCGTCGCGGCCGTCCGCACCGGCGAGCGCCACCTGGGCGCCGTGCCCGAACACCGGCCGCGGCCGGGGCAGCTGCCAGCCCGCTTCGGCGAGTACGGGCAGCAGCGCCTGCCAGCCGAAGCCGCCGAGCACCACCACCGCGCGCAGCCCGGGGCTCAGCAGCGCCAGCTCCGCCGCCAGCCAGGGCCGGCAGGTGTCGCGCTCCACGGTGGTGGGTTTGTTCTGCGGCGGCGCGCAGTGCACCGGGGCGGCCATCCGTACTCCGCGCAGGGCGAGCCCGTCGTCGGCGGCGGTGGCGGTCGGCTGCGAGGCGAGGCCGACGGCGTGCAGCCCCGCGACCAGGAAGTCGCCCGCCGGGTCGCCGGTGAACATCCGCCCGGTCCGGTTACCGCCGTGCGCCGCGGGTGCCAGTCCGACCACGGCCAGCGCGGCGTCGGCGGGTCCGAAGCCGGGGACGGGCCGCCCCCAGTACTCCTGGTCCCGGTACGCGGCCCGCTTCTCCACAGCCACCTGCTCCCGCCAGGCCACCAGCCGGGGGCAGGCCCGGCAGTCGGCCACCTGGGCGTCCAGCGCGGCGAGTGTGGCGCAGCCCGGAGCCCGGTCGGCGGGGAAACGCCGGTCGTCGGCGCTCGGCTGGGGCTCTGACGCCCGGGACTCCGACTCGGCCATCCGGCCACGGTACGCGGCGTGCGCGCCACGGGTCCCGGCGGCGCGGAAAACCCGTCGCCCGGCCGGGGCACGCGCCGGTACCCTCGCGAAGCTCACTTCAGCAGACCGGAGCGTTCAGCGAAGCCAGAAGGTCCACAGAGAAAGAGGAAGACGATGCGGCAGTTCCACGGAGTCATCAGGCCGTCCCTCTCTTCCACCCCCACCGAGGACCTCTGTGCACGACGCCGACCTGAATCCCGGGACAACCCTGAACCTGGGCGTGCTCGCCCACATCGACGCGGGTAAGACCAGCCTCACCGAACGGCTGCTGCTCGACAACGGCGCCATCTCAGAACTCGGCAGCGTCGACGCCGGCAGTACGCAGACGGACACCGGCGAGATCGAGCGCGAGCGTGGCATCACGATCCGTTCGGCGGTGGCGCCCTTCGCCGTCAGAGGCGTCGGGGGCCTGCAGATCAACCTGGTGGACACCCCGGGCCACCCCGACTTCATCGCGGAGGTCGAGCGGGCGCTGTCCGTGCTCGACGGCGCGGTTCTCGTGCTGTCCGCCGTCGAGGGCGTACAGGCGCAGACCCGTGTCCTGCTGAGGTCGCTGCGCCGGCTGCGGCTGCCGACGCTGCTCTTCGTCAACAAGATCGACCGCACGGGCGCGCGCTCCGACAGCCTGCTGGCCGACATCCGCGCCGGACTCACCCCGGACATCCTCGCCATGAGTTCGGTGCGGGACGCGGGAACGGCGGCCGCCCGTACGGACGTACGCTCCCTGGAGCGGGTGGAGTTCCGTATGGCGGCCGCCGAGGCGCTCGCCGAACACGACGACGCCCTGCTGGCCCAGCTCGTGGCGGGCGAGCTGCCGTCGGCGGACGACGTACGCGCCCTGCTGGCCCGGCAGTGCGGTGCCGGGCTGCTGCACCCGGTCTTCTTCGGCTCGGCCCTGACCGGCGAGGGCATCGCCGCTCTGACGGACGGCATCGCCGCGCTGCTGCGCCCGCCCCGGACCGCCCCCGAGCCCGCCGCTTCCGCCCCGGCGGCGGCCGGAACCGGCCCGCGCGGCACGGTCTTCGCCGTCGAGCGCACGGGCGCAGGTGAGAAGGTCGCGTACCTCCGGCTGTTCTCGGGAGAGGTACGGGAACGGCAGCGCGTCACCTACTGGCAGCGTGAACCCGGCGGGAAACAGGCCGAGTTCAGTGGCAGGATCACCGGCCTCGACGTCGTGGGCGTCCCCACCGCGGGTGCCCCCGGCGCCCCGGACAGCCGTGGTGCGCACGGCGCCGCGGGCGGGGAGCCCGGCCGGCGGCTCACGGCGGGCGGCATCGGCCGGGTGCGCGGTCTGCCCGGTATCCGGGTCGGGGACCGGCTGGGCGCGCCCGACGACCGGCTTGAGCAGTTCCACTTCTCGCCGCCGAGCCTGGAGACGGTCGTACGGGCGGGTGGCCCCGGGCAGCAGGCGCGGCTGCACTCGGCCCTGCTGGCGCTGGCGGACGAGGACCCGTTGATCCGTACCCGGGCGGCGGGCGGCGGCGCGACCTCCGTACTGCTCTACGGGGCCGTGCAGCAGGAGGTGCTCGCGGCGCGGCTGGAGCGGGACTTCGGCCTGGAGGTGGTGTTCGAACCGGTCCGCCCGGTGTACTTCGAGCGTCCGGCGGGCCGGGGCGAGGCGCGCACCGAGATCGACCGGCACGGCGCCAACGACTTCCTGGCGACGGTGGGCCTGCGGGTCGAACCGGCCCCGCGCGGAGCCGGTGTCACCTTCGCGCGTGAGACCGAGTGGGGCGCTCTGCCCCGCGCCTTCCACCGCGCCATCGAGGAGTCCGCGCTGCGGACCCTGCAACAGGGGCTGTACGGCTGGGAGGTGACCGACTGCACGGTCACGCTCACCCGGACCGGCTACATCCAGCCGCTCACCGTCGCCGCGCACTTCCGGCAGCTCACACCGCTGGTCCTGATGCGGGCGCTGCAACGCGCGGGCAGCCGGGTCTTCGAGCCGTGCCAGACGCTGGAGGTGGAGATTCCGGAGGACGCGCTCAACGCGGTCATCGGCTGTCTCGTCCCGCTCGGGGCCGAGGTCACCGGCTCCACCGAGGCCGGTTCGTCCTGGCTGATCACGGCGGAGCTGCCGGTCAGGCGGGTACAGGAGTTCCAGAAGGCGCTGCCGGGGCTGACCCGCGGGGAGGGGGCGGTGTGGTCCCGTCCGGGACAGGACCGCCCGGTGCGCGGCCCGGCGCCGACCCGGCCGCGCACCGACGGCAATCCGCTGAACCGGGATGAGTACATGAGGTTCCTCGCGGACCGAAGCCTCGCGGACCGCAGCCTCGCCGGAGGTGGGCCCGGCGGTACGGCGGGCTGACTCCCGGGCTGCGGTCGGGTGCGTAGGGGACGGATCCGTACGCATTCGGCCACAGCCCCCACCCAAACCCGCCTCAGCCGAGCGGCTTGTCCAGGACCGCCTTGCGGTGGCTGAACGTCTCCAGCGAGTACCGGCCGTGGTAGCGGCCCATCCCGCTCTCGCCCACCCCGCCGAACGGCAGCTCGGGCACGGTGAGATGGGCCACCGGCAGGCCGAAGCCGAGGCCGCCCGACGAGGTCTCCGTGGTGAGCCGGTCGCGGGTCAGCACCGAGTCCGTGAACGCGTACAGCGCCAGCGGCTTGTCCCGGTCGTTGATGAACGCGATGGCCTCGTCGAGCCCCTCGACCTCCACGATGGGCAGGATCGGGCCGAAGATCTCCTCGGCCATGACCGGTGAACCGGGCTGAACTTCGGCGAGCACGGTGGGCGCGAGGTAGCGCTGCGCGCGGTCGCTGTCGCCGCCGACCACGAGCCGGCCGGAGCCGAGCAGACCGGTCAGCCGGTCGAAGTGGCGTTCGTTGACGATCCGGCCGTAGTCGTCGGAGGTGGCCGGGTCGGCGCCGAACAGCTCCCGTACGGCCGAGGTCAGCGCGGTCTCCAGCTCCCGGGCGGTCGCGGGGTCGGTGAGGACGTAGTCCGGGGCGACGCAGGTCTGGCCCGCGTTGAGGAACTTGGTCGACGCGAGCCGGGCCGCCACCGCCGCGAGGTCCGTGCCCCGGTCGACGAACGCCGGTGATTTGCCGCCCAGTTCGAGGGAGACCGGCGTCAGATGCTCGGCTGCGGCCCGCATCACGATGCGGCCCACGGCGCCGTTGCCGGTGTAGAAGATGTGGTCGAAGTGCTCGGCGAGCAGGGCGGTGGTCTCCGGTACGGCGCCCTCGACCACGGTCACCGCGTCGCGGTCCAGATAGCGCGGCAGCAGCCCGGCGACGGCCCGCGAGGTGGCGGGGGCCACTTCGCTGGGCTTGGCGACGACGCAGTTGCCCGCGGCGAGTGCCCCGGCGACCGGGGCGAGGAGCAGCTGGAGCGGGTAGTTCCAGGGCGCGATCACCAGGACGACGCCCAGCGGGTCCAGCACCGTCCAGGCGTTTGCCGTACCGAGGTGCGCGGGTACGTCGACGGGCTCGGGTCGCAGCCAGCCCTCCAGCCGCTCCAGGGTGTGATCGATCTCGCGCACGGTGAAGTCGATCTCCGTACGGAACGCCTCGCGTTGGCTCTTGCCCAGGTCGGCGTGGAGCGCGGCGGCCAGTTCCTGGCGGTGCCCGGTCAGCATCGCCCGCAGGCCGTGCAGCTGTTCGGTCCGCCAGGACAGGGTCCTGGTCCGGCCGGTACGGAAGGTGGCACGCAGCCGGGCGACGGCTTCGGCGGGCTTCTCGGTGGGCTGCACGGACACGGATGCTCCTCGGTCGGGTTCGTTCCTGGGGCCGGTTCGGAAAACCGCTCACGTAGGGGTGTTTATCAAACGGAGAGTGGCCTTCCGGTACCTGCCCGGCCCCGCCCGGACCGAAATGCGCGCCCCGGGCAACCGGTTCGTACTCCGTTCGGGTACGCGTTGTGGCATTCGGTCTCAGCAGACGGGCTCTCCGCACATCCGTTGCCCAAGGCTCGGGGAGACACCCGTGCCGTGCCGGCACGGGGAAGGAGATGGGACGCGATGGGTACCGATCACATCGACACGGGGTTGTTGAAGGAGCTGACCGAGCAGTCGCAGGATTTGAACAGCGACGCGCTCCGGATGACGAACTCCGCCCTGGCGGATTTCGCCGAAACGGCCGAATCCTCAAGCCGCCGCTGGTGGCAGCGCCGGGGGACTCTGCTGGGGGCCGCAGGTGCGGCGACCTTGCTGGGCGCCGGACGCGCGGCGGCCGCGTCGAGCACCGACGTCATGGCACTCCAGACGGCCGCCTCGCTGGAGAACCTGGCGGTGAGCGTGTACCACACCGCGGCCGGGCTGCCGTTCATCAAGACCGGCAACAAGACCGTGCTTGCCTTCATCACGAAGACGGCGCAGCAGCACACCGCACACGCCCAGGCGTTCAACGCCGCCGCCAAGAAGGCGGGCGGCAAGGAGCAGACGGGCACGGACCCGAAGTACGCGGCCGTCGTCAAGAAGACCCTGCCGACGCTCAAGACATCGGCGGACGTCGTCAAGCTGGCCATCTCGCTGGAGGACACCGCGGCGCAGACGTACACCAAGAACGTCGGGCAGGTCCACGACACGAGCCTGCGTCAGCTCTTCGCCTCGGTCGCGCCGGTGGAGGCCCAGCACCGCGCCACGCTGCTGGCCGTGCAGGCCCTGCTGGCCGACGGGAAGACGAACCTCATCGCCATCCCCACGGACGTAGCGAAGCTTCCCGCCAACATCGGCAGCGTCGGCTTCCCGGACGCCTTCTACCCCACCAAGATGGCTTCTCCGGTCAGTGAAGGGGCCGTGAAATGAGCAGCAGCAGGGGCAGCTGGGAGCTGCCGATCAGCGAGGGCGAACTGTCCCGTCTGACGAGCGAGATGGACGAGGCCCACCGGGCGGCCCTCCCGGTCATGGCCGCTTCCGCCCGTGACCTGTCGACGGAGCTCAAGGACCTGGGGGCCTCCGGTGCCGAGCCGGTCCACGAAGTGCGTACGCCCCTGGCGCGCCGCCGCTTCCTGACCGGCGCCGGTGCTTCGGCGGCCATGCTGGCGCTCGCCGCGTGCGCCGGGAAGTCGGCCACCACGCCGACCGGCGGGAGCGCCTCCGGGTCTCCTTCGGCAGGCGCTTCCGCGTCCTCGTCGGCCAGTGCCTCGGCGTCCTCGTCGAGCGGGTCCTCGAAGTACACCGGTGACCTGAAGGCCGTCGCCCTGGCGGTGGCCCTGGAGAACCAGGCCGTCGGCGCCTACCAGGCGGCTCTCAAGGCGGCCAACGCGGGCAAGCTCGGCAAGGTGCCGCCGGCGATCGCGACGTTCATCCAGACCGCGATGGCGCAGCACAAGGACCACGCCGACGCGTGGAACGGCGTGCTCTCCAGCGCGGGCAAGCCCAAGATCACCGATGTGCCGCTCTCCGACCAGGCCGCAGTCACCAAGGCGCTCGGTCAGGTCAAGGACGTCACAGGGGTGGCCAAACTGGCGCTCCAGCTGGAGGATCAGGCCACCGAGACCTATGTGTTCGCGACGTACAACGTCAAAAGCCTGGGCGGGGTCAACACGGCGGCGACCATCGCTCCGGTCGAGGCCATGCACGCCGCGATCCTGCACTACGTGCTGGGCCAGTACCCGGTGCCGGACGCCTTCATCGGTACGAAGAAGGCGGCCGGCACCAGCTTGCTGACTGTCTGACTCCGTCTGCCCCCTCCTCCCCCGGACCGCCCGTCCCCTTCTGGCTCCCCGGCCAGGTGCGTACCTCCCCCACGCACCTGGCCGGGGCCGGGCCGGCTGCCCCGAAGACCACCGGAGACACGATGTTCACTCGTACCCGCAGGCCCCGTGTGGCGGTCGCCGCAGCCGCGCTCTGCATGCTGACCGCTGTCACCAGCTGCTCGGACAGCGGATCGAAGTCCTCCTCGACGTCGTCGACCAGCCCCACGGCCTCGGCGTCCACAGGGAGCGGCAAGGGCGACCGGATCACGATCCAGAACTTCAAGTTCACGCCCGCCGCCCTGACCGTCGCCCCGGGCACGACGATCACGGTGACGAACAAGGACTCGACGCTCCACACCCTGACGGCCACCGGTAAGAAGGCGTTCGACACGGGTGACATCGCCGCAGGCAAGACGGTCACCTTCAAGGCGCCGTCCGCCAAGGGCAAGTACCCCTACTTCTGCACCATCCACCAGTACATGAAGGGCTCGCTCACGGTCAGCTGACCGTGAGCGGTGTCCGCCCGCCGTACTCACTCGACCGTGCCTGCCCGGCCGTGCCGGGAAGGGACCCCGTGCCGGGAAGGGCCCCCCATGCCGTCCGATCCCTCACTCGCCGCGCCGCCGGACGACACCGGCAGCCCGGCCCGCCGACCCCTGCGGGCGCTGCTCTGTCTGCTGGCCGCCGCCGGGCTGGTCGTCGACGCCTATGTGCACGCGCACCTCTCCGACCGCTACGACCCCATCTCGGCGAGCATCAGCCAGGGCACGCTGTTCCGGATCGAGGCCGGGGTGGCCGGTCTCGCGGCGCTGCTCGTACTGGTCTGGCGGCGCGCCGTGTCCGACGCGTTCGCCTGGCTGGTCGCCGCGGGCGGTCTGGCGCTGCTGCTCGTCTACCGGTACATCAACGTCGGCAAGCTCGGCCCGGTGCCGAACATGTACGAGCCGATCTGGTTCTGGGACAAGAAGCTCGTGGTGATCGCGCAGGCCGTGACCATCGTCGCGACCACCCTGCTGCTGCTCACCGGGTCCTACCGTCGCCGCTTCACCGCTCGCCGCCGGAGCCGTCGCCGGGTCGAGTGACGGACGGCTCGGCCGCCGGTTCCGCGGCGGGCCGTGGGGACCGCTCGGCCGACGGCCCCGGCCGGGCCGCGGTCCGTATCCAGTGCAGCGTCACCGCGCTGAGCAGGGCCACCGCGACCAGGCAGCCGCAGTAGAGGGTGAGGCCGTTCCAGGCCCCCGCGGAGTACGCGATACCGCCCACGGAACCACCGATCGCGCTGCCGATGTAGTAGAAGAACAGATAGACCGCCGCGCCCTGCACCCCCAGCACGGTGGACCGTCCGCCGACCCAGCCGCTGGCCACCGCGTGCGCCGCGAAGAAGCCCACCGTGAAGATCACCAGGCCGGGGATGACCGCGCCGAGCCGCGGTACGAGCATCAGCGCGAGCCCCGCGAGCGTGACGAGCAGCGCGGGCAGCAGCACGCGCGGCCGGCCGTACCGGTCGACCAGCCGTCCCGCGGCGGCCGACGAGAACGAACCCGCGGTGTACGCGATGAAGAGCAGCCCCGCCGTCGTCTGGGACAGGTTGAACGGCGCGTCGATCAGCCGGAATCCCAGGTAGTTGTAGACGGTGACGAACGCGGCCATCGCCACGAAGCCGATCAGATACAGCCTGAGCAGGGCGCTGTCGGGCAGCGCCCGGCCGATCGCCGACGCGAGGGCGCGCGGCCGCGCCTCCCGGCGGACGAAGCGTACGGACGCCGGGACCGTCAGGTGGAAGATCACGGCGGAGACCGCGGCCACCGCGCCGACGGCGCCGATCGCCCAGCGCCAGCTGCCCGTCAGATCCAGCACCCCGTCGGCGACGAGCCGGCCCGCCATACCGCCGATCCCGTTGCCCGCCACATAGAGCCCCATGGCCTGGCCGAGCGACTCGCGGTGCACCTCCTCGGCCAGATACGACATCGCCGTCGCCTGCAGCCCGGCGAGCGCGAGGCCCTGGAGCACCCGGAAGACCAGCAGCGTCGGGTAGTTGGGCGCGAAGGCCGCAGCGATACCGAGCAGCGCCGCCGCGCCCAGCGCCAGGCTCATCATCCCGGTCCTGCTCCACGCGTCGGAGAGGGCGGTCAGCGGCACCACGGCGATGGCCATGGCCGCGGTGGAGACCGAGATGGTCAGCGACGAGGCCGCGGGGGACAGACTGAAGTGAGCGGACAGGGCGGGCAGCAGGGCCTGGACGCAGTACAGCGTCATGAACGTGGTCATCCCGGCGGCGAAGAGCGCCCCGGTGGCCCGGCGGAAACCGGGTGTCCCCCGCGTGTGCGCGGCAGGCGTTATGTGCGGGTCAGTCACCGGACGACGGTAGGCCGGGCGCCGTTGATGCGTCCAATGCATGGATGCCCGATATATGTTCCGTATATGGAACGCATGAAACCGGTGAGCCCCATGACGCGTACGGAACGTGTGGAACACGCCGCTGTGCAGCAGCTGCCTGCACCGCTGCTCGGGATGTGCCCCGACCTCGTACGGTTCGTGACGGTGGCCGGGCTTGAGCACCTCTCCGCCGCGGCGAGCGAGCTGGGCACCCCGCAGTCGACGGTCAGCCGCAGCGTCGCCCGGCTGGAGGCGGCGGTCGGCACCCCGCTCTTCGACCGGGAGGGCCGGGGGCTGCGGCTGACCCGGCAGGGCCGGGCCTTCCTGGCCCGGGTGCAGCGGGGCCTGGAGGAGATCGCGACGGGCTGCGAGGAGCTGCGTCTCGCCACCGACATGCCGGGCACCGTCGCCCTGGGCTTCCTGCCCGCTCTCGGCTCGGCCCCGGTGCCGCTGCTCGTCAGCTGCTTCCGGGACCGGCACCCGCAGGTGCGCTTCCAGCTGGTCCAGGACAACGCGCAGGGGCTTCTCGACCGGCTGCGGGCGGGCGAGGTCGATCTCTGTCTGACCTCGCCGCTGCCCGACGAACCGGGCATCACCACCGTGCCCGTCGCCGCCGAGCCGCTCAGTCTCGTCGTCCCGGCCGGCCACCGGCTGGCCGGGCTGGGCCGGGTCCGGCTGGCCGACGCCGAGCACGAGGACTTCGTGATGGCCACCTCCGGCTACGGGCTGCGCCGCCTGGTCAACAGCCTCTGCTCCGCCGCCGGTTTCCCGCCGCGCGTCGCGTTCGAGGGCGCCGAGATCGCCACCATCCGCGGCTTCGTCGCGGCGGGCCTCGGGGTCGCGGTGCTGCCGCCGTCCCCGGTCCGGGTCCCCGGCCTCGTGGACCTGCCGCTCGACGACCCGGGGGCCTCCCGCACGGTCGGCCTGACCCGGGTGAAGGCCCGCACCCCCACCCCGGTCGTCAGCGACTTCATCGACCTGGTGCTGAGCCGGGCCGAGGAGTGCTTCGGGGCACCCGCGCCGCGCTGAGCGGGTTCGTCAGCAAGTCCGTACGGTGCGGGGGTTACCCCCACCCGTGGTGTCGTGCCTGTCGTATGGGCACAGTGGATCAGTTCAACAACCCTTGTCCCATGACCAGTTACGCCCACCAGGGCCTCTTCCGTACCCTGTCCGCGACAGCCGTCGCCACCGCTCTCGCCGTCACCGTCGTACCCGCCGCGCACGCCGGGACGGCGCCCACCGCCTCGTCCCCTCCGGCCCCCGCGCTCACCTGGCGGGACTGCGCCCAGCCCGGTGGCCCCGCCGGGCAGGAGTGCGCCGAGCTGCCCGTACCGCTCGACTACAGCCGTCCGGACGGGCCGCAGCTCACCCTCGCGGTGTCCCGGCTGCGCAGTGACCGGCCGGCCGCGCGGCGCGGGGCGCTGATCGTGATCCCCGGGGGGCCCGGCGGGTCCGGGGTCCAGCGGCTGACGGAGAAAGGGGCCGCGCTGCGCGGACAGTTGGGCGGCGCGTACGACCTCGTCAGCCTCGATCCGCGCGGGGTGGGCGGCAGTACGCGGGCGAGCTGCGGGCTCGACGCGGCCGACCGGCATCTGGTGACGATCCGGTCCTGGCCCGCGGCGGACGGCGGGATCGCCGAGAACACCGCGAGAGCCCGGCGGACCGCCGAGGCGTGCGCCCGCAACGGTGGCGCTGTCCTGCGCAGCCTCACCACGGCCAACGAGGTGCGCGACATCGACCGCTTCCGCCAGGCGCTGGGCGAGGAGAAACTGTCGGCGTGGGGCGAGTCGTACGGGACGTACGTCGGCGCCCAGTACGCGCAGAAGTACCCGCAGCGCACCGACCGCTGGGTCCTGGACAGCAACGGCGACCCCGACCCGTCCCGCGTCGCCCGCGGCTGGCTGGCCAACATGGCGGTCGGCGCGGAGGACCGGATGCCCGACTTCGCGGCCTGGGCCGCCGATCCCGCCAGGGCGGACGATGGGCTGCGACTGGCCCAACAGGCCGATGAGGTAAGGCCGTTGTTCCTCGCGCTGGCCGCGAAGCTGGACCGGGAGCCGAAGGAGACGACCACGCCGGGCGTCCCGCTCACCGGCACCCTGCTGCGGCAGGCGCTGCAGTCCGCGTTCGAGAGCGACGACGCGTTTCCGCAGCTGGCTCAGCTGATCAAGGCCGCGCAGGACCCGGCCGCGACGCCCGTCCTGACGCCCGTCCTCTCCCAGGCGCTGCCCGACGAGGACGCGGCGGTGGCGATCGGGGTGATCTGCAACGACGTGTCCTGGCCGGACCCGGTCTCCTCGTACGGGCCCGCGGTGGCGGCCGACCGCGCCGCGCACCCGCTCACGGCGGGGATGCCGGTGAACATCACGCCCTGCACCTTCTGGAAGGACGCCCCGGCCGCGCCGCCCGCCCGGATCACCGACCGGGGCCCGTCGGACATCCTGATGGTCCAGAACCGCCGGGACCCCGACACCCCGTACTCCGGCGCTCTGAAGATGCGCGCCGCGTTCGGCGGCCGGGCCCGGCTGGTGACGGTCGACAGCGGTGGGCACGGCTCCTATCTGGGCACCGGGAACGCCTGCGGGGACCGCACCGTGACCCGGTTCCTCACCACCGGACAGCGGCCGGAGCGCGACACGGAGTGCGCGGGCTGAGGACAGCCCCGGCCGCCCGCCCCAGCTGCCTGCCCGGCCGTGTACGTCAGTCGTGCGCGGCCAGCAGGTGGTCGAGGCGGGCGTCCGGGAACGCCCGCTGGAAGGAGTTGGCCTGCCACTTGTCCGGGAAGAGCGCCAGCACCTCCTTGTCGCGGACCCGGGTCAGCGCCTCGCCCTGGACCAGCCGCGCGCTGTTCAGCGCCTCGCCGCCCGCCACATCCGTGGACCTGGCCAGGTGGTACGGCAGGAACTCCAGCCGGACCGGCGAGGAGAACTCGCCCGCCATCCGGTGCGTCACCACGTCGAACTGCATGGGTCCCACCGCCGCGAGCACCGGCGACTGGTCCCCGCGCCGGTCCGACACCAGCACCTGGACCACGCCCTCCTCGTCGAGCTGGGCGATCCCGCGCCGGAACTGCTTGGAGCGGCTGATGTCGACCGGGCGTACGGCGGCGAAGTGCTCCGGCGCGAAGGTCGGCATCGGCGGGAACATAGCGGGCGGCCCGTCGTACAGGGTGTCGCCCACCCGGAGCGCCGCCGCGTTGCCCAGGCCGACGACGTCGCCGGGGTAGGCGATGTCGACCATCGAGCGGTCCTGGCCGAAGATGCTGTGCGCGTACTTGGTCGCGAACGGCTTCCCGGTCGTGGCCCGGGTGACCGTCGCCCCCCGCTCGAAGACCCCCGAGCACACTCGCAGGAACGCGATGCGGTCCCGGTGCGAGGGGTCCATGTTCGCCTGCACCTTGAAGACGAGGCCGGAGAAGGGCGCGTCGACCGGGCGGGCGCCCCCGCCCTCCATCTCACGGGCGTGCGGCGCCGGGGCCAGATCGACGATCGCGTCGAGGAGCAGCCGTACGCCGATGTTGGAGACCGCCGCACCGAAGAAGACCGGCGTCGACGTGGCGCCCAGGAACGACTCCGCGTCGAACTCGGCGCCCTCGGCCTGCAGCAGCTGGAGCTCCTCGGTGGCCTGCTCCCAGCGGTCGCCCTCCTCGGTGGCCGCCTGCTCGGCCGGGATCAGCTCCTCCTCGGCCTGGTGGGCGCCGCCGGGCGTGCGGGTGTAGCGCAGCATCTGCTCGGGGGAGCGCGCGTCGATCAGACCGCGCATCTCACCGGCCTCGCCGACCGGCCAGGTCACCGGGGTGGGGCGGACGCGCAGCTCGCGCTCGATCTCGTCCAGCAGCTCCAGGGCCTCCCGGCCCGGCCGGTCCCACTTGTTGACGAAGGTGATCACCGGGATACGGCGGTGCCGGCAGACGTCGAAGAGCTTGCGGGTCTGCTCTTCGAGCCCCTTGGCCGCGTCGATGAGCATCACCGCGCAGTCGACCGCCGCAAGCACCCGGTAGGTGTCCTCGGAGAAGTCCGCGTGACCGGGGGTGTCGAGGAGGTTGAGCACATGGCCGCGGTGGTCGAACTGGAGCACAGCCGATGTCACGGAGATACCGCGCGCCTTCTCCATCTCCATCCAGTCGGACGCGACCGCGCGCCGACCCGACTTCCCGTGCACGGCGCCCGCCTCGGTGATGGCGTGCGCGTGCAGGGCCAGGGCCTCGGTGATCGTCGACTTGCCCGCGTCGGGGTGGCTGATGACCGCGAAGGTCCGCCGCCTGGCGGCCTCGCCCGCCGCCCCGCTCACACCTGCTCCGCCGGGGGAGTCCCCATTGCCCGCGGAAGTCCCGTACGTCTGCACCCTCGCCACCAGTCCCTCGTCAGTCCGAACCACCAGTGTGCGGCAAGGTGCCACCCGGCCGGGACCGGCGTCCGGCGCGGGACGGCCGGGGGCGCCCGCTGTGGGACCCTCCAGGGGCGCCGAGAGGGCCACGGACACGGGACGAGGACAGCGATGAGTGCACGTTTCCAGGAGATCGACTGGCAGCCCACGCCCATGGGCGACATCAGTCTGCGGCGCAGGCGGGACCCGGCGTCGGGCGACGAGGTGTACGAGGTGAAGCTCGGGGACGAGTTCCTGATGTCCAGCCTCTTCACCCTGGGTGAGACCGAGCTCACCCGGCTCGGCCTGGCGGAGCTGCCGGACACCCCGCTGGATGTCGCCGTGGGCGGTCTCGGCCTCGGGTACACGGCGCGGGCCGCGCTGGACGACCCGCGGGTGGCCTCGCTGATGGTGGTCGACACGCTGGGCGAGGTCATCGACTGGCACCGGCGCGGTCTGGTCCCGCTGGGCGCCGGGCTGGCGTCGGACGACCGCTGCCGACTGGTCAGGGGCGACTTCTTCGCGCTTGCCGCCGGCCCGGACGGCCTGGACCCCGAGGCACCGGGCCGCCGCTTCCACGCCATCCTGCTGGACGTCGACCACTCACCGCGCCATGTCCTGCACCCCAGCCACGCGGCGCTCTACGGCCCGGCCGGACTGCGCGCCCTCGCCGGCCTGCTGCACCCCGGCGGGGCCTTCGCCCTGTGGTCGAACGACCCGCCGGACGCGGAGTTCGGCGCCGTACTCGCGGAGGTCTTCCCGCATACGGAGGCGCATGTGGTCACCTTCGACAACCCCCTCCAGGGGGGAACGTCGACCAACACGGTCTATGTGGGGCGCACGGGGGCCGAGGGATAGCGGAGGTGTGAGGGCTGGGCTGTCAGGCGCGTTGTTGTCAGCAACCTCGTTCTCAGCAACCTCGTTCTCAGGCACCGGACTTGTCCAGGGCGCTCTGCAGGGACTGCATATAGCCCTGGCTGGTGTAACTGGCCCCCGATACGGCGTCGATGTGCGCGCTGTTGGCGCCCACGGCCTCCTGGGTGAGACGGGGCAGGGCGTACGAGGCGATCTGCTGGTCCCTGCCGTTCTGGTCGGGCGCCTGGAGGACCCGTACCCCGGTCAGCCGGCCCCCGGTGAGGGTGGCGGAGACCTGGACGGCGCCGTACTGCGTGTCGACCGGGTCACCGGTGTACGTACCGGTCCCGCTCGCCTTGCCTGTCTTGCCTCCCGTGCCCGTCCTGCCCGCGGTGCTCGTCCCGCCCGTCGTACCGGTCTTGCCCGCCCCGCCGGTCTTGCCTGCCGTACCCGGCGAACCGGCCGACGGGGCCGTGCTCTTCGGCGTGCGCGGTGCGACGCCCGCCAGGGCGGGTGACTGGTGCGGCTTGAGCGACAGCAGCGCGACGACCAGGGCGCAGGACCCGGCGCTGACCAGGACGGTCCGGCGTATGGCGGTTCTCCTCCGCATGGCGGTTCTCCTCAGTGGTCCCGAAACGGTCGTGAATTGGCCCGGAAGCGGTCCTGAATTGGTCCTCAAGTGGGTCCTGCGCGCCTCAGAAGGCGAACGACTCGTGGTGGATACGGCGCCCCGGGACCCCCGCTTCCCGCAGCGCCCCGATCGCGGTCTCCGTCATTCCGGGCGGCCCGCACAGATACACGTCGTGCTCGGCCAGGCCGGGGACCAGCTGGGCCAGTGCCTCCGCGGTGAGCGGTACGGAGAGGTGGGCGGGCTCGTCGACGGCGTAGTGGACGACGGCGTGCCGGCGCGCGGCTATCGCGTCGAGCTCGGAGCGCAGGGCCAGATCCTCGGCCCGGCGGGCGAGGTAGACGAGGGTCACCCGTCCCGGCAGCGTCTCGAACAGGGCCCGCAGCGGGGTGATGCCCACGCCCGCCCCCAGGAGCAGCACCTTGGCGCTGGTGCGGCGGTCCGCGGTGAAAGCGCCGTACGGGCCCTCGGCCCAGACCCGGGTGCCGGGCGCCAGCCGGGCGAGGGCGGCGCTGTGTCCGCCCGCGGCCTTCACGGTGATGCGCAGCGAGCCGGGGTGGGCGGGGGCAGAGAGGGAGTACGGGCCGGCCGTCCACCACAGGCCCGGCGTGAGGAAGCGCCAGCGGAGGAACTGGCCGGGCCGTGCGGCGAGTTCGTCCAGCCGGGCTCCCGTCAGGTAGACGGAGACGACGCCCGGCGCCTCGGGCCGTACGGCGGTGACACGCAGCCGGTGGCGGAGCCCACGGCGTACGGGCACGGCGAACCGGAACCAGACGAGCAGCGCCGCGACACCGAGGTACAGGGTGTACCAGCCGAGCTGCGCCGGACGGTTGCCGACGAAGTCGGCGCCGTTGGAGAGCTGGTGGCCGAAGGTGAGGAAGACGGCCAGATAGGTGGCGAAGTGGAGGTAGTGCCAGGTCTCGTAACTCATCCTGCGCCGGGCGGCGCGGGCGGAGATGATGCCGGTCACCAAGAAGAGCAGGAATCCGGCGGTGCCCTTGAGGAGATCGGGGTAGTGCAGGACCAGGGTGGACGTCTGGCTCACGGCGTCCGTATGCGAGGCCAGCGAGTAACCCCAGATGATCATCAGGGTGTGGGTGAGCGCGAGCGACACCGTGAACCGCCCGCCCGTGGCGTGCCAGCGGGCCAGCTTGTCCGTGCCGATGCTGCGGTCCAGGGCGGGTATCCGGGCCATCAGGGCCAGCAGGACGGCCAGGGCGTATCCGGCGAGCAGGCCGGTGATCCGGCCGGCGTTGGTCAGCCACCCGGACAGCCCGACGACGGCGTTCGTGTCGCTCCACCACATGACGAGCACCCCGGCGGCTCCGGCCCAGATCAGCAGGGGCGCCAGGAAGGGGATGAGACTGCGCCGTGCACGCCGGTGGCGCAGGCCACGGCGCACGCCGTCGGCGCCGGTGGTGCTTCCGGTCCCGGTGCCGGTTTCGGTGAAGACGGCGGCCATGTCCCTCCTCGGTTCGGTTCGCTTCGGTCGGTTCGCCGGGGCGGTTCGCTCCGGTCGTCGGACTCGTCGTCGGACTTGTCGTCGGACTCGTCGGACGGGCCGCGCCGGATGCGCCGGACGTGTCGGACGTGTCGGACGGGCCAGACTGACAGTGGATTCTCTGCGTACCTTCTGAGGTGGGCTCCGAAGCGGGTGAGAGGGCCGGATTCAAGGGGGTGACGGAGCCGGATTCATAGGGAACACAGAGGGGACCCGCCCCGCGCACCGTCCGGCAGCGGGGCATCCTGGGAGGACGATGAACAGCGACGACGTCCCGCAGACCGGCCCGGGGACCCCCGCCGGGCCCCCCGTACGGCACGGCCACGACCAGCCGGTGCTGCTGCGTCCGGACGGAGCGGCGGTACGCGTCCTGGTCGTGGACGACGAGCCCGACCTGACCGACGTCCTGACCGGGGCCCTGCGCTCCGAGGGGTGGGATGTGCGCAGCGCCGCCGACGGCGCCTCCGCGCTCGCCGCTGCCGATGACTTCCGCCCCGACGCGGTCGTCCTCGACTGGATGCTCCCCGACATGGACGGACTGCACGTCCTGCGTGAGCTGCGCACCCGCCTCACCGGTGTCTGTGTGCTCTTCCTGACCGCACGCGACGCGGTCGAGGACCGGATCGCGGGCCTCACGGCGGGCGGCGACGACTACGTCACCAAGCCGTTCAGCCTGGAAGAGGTGCTGGCCAGGCTCCGCGGGCTGCTGCGCCGCGCGGGAATGGCCGCGGAGCCCGAGGGGAACTGGCTGACGGTCGGCGACCTCAGGATGGACGAGGACGCCAGGGAGGTCAGGCGCGGCCACGACAGCATCGACCTCTCACGCACCGAGTTCGAACTGCTGCGGTTCCTGCTGCGCAATCCGCGCCGGGTGCTGTCCAAGGAGCAGATCCTCGACCGCGTCTGGGCGTACGACTTCGGCGGCCGGGCGCACATCGTCGAGCTCTACATCAGCTATCTGCGCAAGAAGATCGACGCGGGCCGGGCCCCGATGATCCACACGGTGCGGGGCGTCGGCTACGTACTCAAACCGGACCAGCCGTGAGGCGGCTGCCCCCGCACACCCTGCGCGGCCAGCTCACCGCAGGGCTCGTCGTCCTGCTCGCGGTGGCCTGCGCGGCAGTCGGCATCACCACCGCCCTCGCACTGCAGGGCTTCCTGGTGGGCCGGCTCGACCAGCAGCTCACGGCGTCCGGGGGCCGGTTCGCGGCCAGCCTCGAACACGAGAAGCACCCCGACGCGGACAACCGCCCCGACACCCGGGGCCAGGCCGAGGGCACGTTCGGCGCACGGCTGCTGAAGGGGACCGTCACCAGCGCCGCCCTGGTCGACGACGAGGCCGACCGCCCGGTCCCGCTCACCCCCGCCGACCGCCGTACGCTCGTGGCTCTGCCCCCCGACGGCACCGGCCACAGCATCCGGCTGCACACCCTCCACCGCTACCGGGCCACCGCCACCCGGGGCGACGACGGCGACGTCCTGGTCACCGGGCTGCCGCTGCACCCCGTCGAGGAGACGGTCCACCGGCTCGAAGCGGTGGAGGCCGCCGTGTTCGTGGCCGCCCTGCTGGCGACGGGCGTGGCGGGCGCTCTGTGGGTGCGGGTCTCGCTGCGCCCCCTGCGACGGGTGACCGCCCGCGCCGCCGGGGTCGCCCGGCTGCCGCTCGCCAGCGGCGAGGTGGCCATGCCCGAGCCGCTGGCCGTCACCGACCCGCGTACCGAGGTCGGCCAGGTCAAGACGGCGCTCAACCACATGCTCGGCCACATCGGGAACGCGCTCGCCCAGCGCCAGGCGGGCGAGGAACGGCTGCGGCACTTCGCCGCGGACGCGAGCCACGAACTGCGCACCCCGGTCGCCAACGTCCGCGGCCACTCCGAACTCGCCCTCCGGCACCGGGGTCCCGTACCGCCCGAGGTGCGGCACGCGCTGGAGCGCATCCACTCCGAGTCCCACCGGATGACCCGCCTCGTCGACGACCTGCTGCTCCTCGCCCGGCTGGACGCGGGCCGCCCGCTGGAGCGCGAACAGGTCGATCTCACCCGGCTGGTCCTGGACGCGACGGACGACGCACGGGCCGCGGGCCCCAGCCACCGCTGGCTGCTCGACCTGCCGGAGGAGCCCGTCACGCTCACCGGCGACACCCACCGCCTCCAGCAGGCGCTGGGCAACCTCCTGGCCAACGCGCGCACGCACACCCCGCCGGGCACCGAGGTGACCGTACGGCTCAGCACCGTGGCGGCAGGCATCGAGCTGGCCGTGCACGACACCGGACCCGGTATCCCCGAAGAGCTCAGGCCGGAGGTGTTCGGCCGCTTCGTCCGCGCCGACCACAGCCGCTCCCGTACGACGGGAAGCACGACGGGCAGCACGGGCCTCGGCCTCGCCATCGTCCACGCGGTGGTCACCGCGCACGGGGGCACGGTCGACGTCAGCAGCAGCCCCGGTGACACCACGTTCCGGGTGGTCCTGCCCACCCGGCCCGACACCACCGGAGTCACGCAGACTGGTCCCGCAGCGCATTGACGAGGGGGACCACATGAGAGAACAGCCCGAACAGCCCGACGGGACGCACCAGTCCGGCGGGCCGAGGAAGCCCTTCCTGTACGTGGTGGTCTGCGCGTCCGGCATCGCGGGCGGCGTGGGCCAACTGATCACGGCGGCGCAGGAGCAGCAGTGGGACGTCGGCGTCGTCGCCACCCCGCAGGGGCTCGGTTTCATCGACACGGCGGCGGTGGTCGCACAGACCGGCTACCCGATCAGGTCCGCCTGGCGCGCACCCGGCGACCCGCGCCCGCTGCCGCCTGCGGACGCCATCGTGGTGGCGCCCGCCACGTTCAACACGATCAACAAATGGGCGGCCGGTATCTCGGACACCCTGGCTCTCGGCATCCTCTGCGAGGCGTACGGCGCGGGCATCCCCACCGCCGTACTGCCTTGTCTGAACGCGGCCCAGGCGGCCCACCCCGCGTACCGCCGGAGCGTCGACGCGCTGCGCGACATGGGCGTCCGCTTCAGCGCGTACGATCCCGGTCCGCCCGGGGCCGCGAAAGCCACCTCCGGGTTCCGCTGGGCGGAGGCGCTGGAACTGCTCGACAGGCCCTGAAGCGGACCCGGTTGCAGTTCGAAGCGGTGGCACCCGGCCTCAGCGCCGGGACATGTACAGGTCGAGGGCCTTGTGCAGGAAGCGGTTGAGGGGGAAGTCCCACTCGCCCAGGTACTCGGCGGCGTGGCCGCCGGTGCCGGCCTTGAAGCGGAGCAGGCCGAGCAGGTGGTTGCTCTCCTCCAGGGTGTCGGTGATGCCCCGCAGGTCATAGACGCCGGCGCCGAGTGCGTGTGCGTCGGACATCATGCGCCACTGGATAGCGTTGTTCGGCTGGACTTCGCGTTTTCTGCCGGCGGACGCGCCGTAGGAGTACCAGACGTGCTCACCGACCGTCAGCATCGTGGCGGCCGCCAGAACTTCACCCTCGTGGTGGGCCAGGTAGAGCCGCATCCGGTCGGGGTCCTCGGCCGTCAGTACGGTCCACATCCGCTGGAAGTAGGCGAGCGGGCGGGGGATGAACCGGTCCCTGGCGGCGGTCTCGACGTAGAGGTCGTAGAAGGCGGACAGGTCTGCGTACTCACCCCGTACGACTGTGACTCCGGCCTTCTCGGCCTTCTTGATGTTGCGCCGCCACTGCTGATTGAGGCCCTTGTGCACCTCGTCCAGCGAGCGCCCCGCGAAAGGCACCTGGAACACATAGCGCGGCTGGCCCGCCGCGAAGCCGTCCTCACCGCCCGGCTCGGTCTGCTGCCACCCCATCCCGCGCAGCCGGTCGGCGACGTCGAGGGCCCGGGGGTCGTGCCAGGTCGGGGCGGCGTCCCGCAGCCGCCCGGCCGCCGGATCGGCGATGGCGGCCTTGACCGCATCGGTGTCCCAGAGCCGGGCGACCACGGGCGGCCCCATCTTCACCGAGAACGCCCCCTGCCTCTTCAGATGGGCCAGCATCGGTTTCAGCCAACGCTCCAGATCAGCCGCGTGCCAGTCGATGACCGGCCCCTCGGGCAGATAGGCGAGGTAACGCCTGAGCTTGGGCAACGGTCTGAACAGGACCAGCCCCACTCCGACGAGCCGGCCGTCCGTCCCGTCCTCCGCCCGGCCGTCCGTCTCGAACCAACCCAGGCTCTCCGCCCGCCAGTCCGGCTTCACGTCCCCCCACGACGGCACCTGCATATGGCTTGCCGAAGGCCGGGCCCTGATGAAGGCCAGGTGTTCTTCGCGGGTGATGCTCTTCAGCCGAAGGCTCATGCGCAACGCTCCTCTGCCCGGGACGCCTCTCCCGAGGCGTACGGCACGTCTGTCTCTCCGTACGCACCATGTCAAGGCCACGGACCCTGTGTCAGCGGGCGCCACGCCGCAGGGCCTGGCCCGGATCAGCGTCCGGCCTCCGTACTCCTTCCCCGTACCGCCCTCCTGCCCGGCGAAGCGCCGGAAGAGCGGGTGGAGCAGTACGGCGGTGAGCGTGCCCGCCACCACGCCGCTGCCCAGGACCGTCCGGGTCCAGCCGGGGAAGCCCTGGTAGATGTCCGGTGCGACCACCGGCAGCAGGCCCGCGGTGAGGGACAGGGCGATCACCGTGGAGCTGGCCGTCGCGCCGGGGGCCGTGCGACCCAGCATGGCGATGCCCATCGCCGCGATGATCCCGTAGATCACCAGCGATGATCCCCCGACGACCGGCGCCGGTATTCGAGCATCGCAACGACGAGTTGATGTACGTGGCCGACGGCACGGCCGAAGTCGAGGCCGAAGGCCGTACGTACCAACTGGGCCGGGGCGACACGCTCTTCCTCACCGGCGGGGTGCGACACCGCTGGCGGGCACGGGAGGAGGGCACGCGGGTGCTGCTCGTGGCCGTGGCCGACCACGTCGGGACAGGGCCTACGCCTCCCGGCCCACGGACGTGATGGACATGTCCGTGGAGCGGTCGCCCGCCACCTGGCCGGCGAGGCCGCCCGCGGGTGCTGTCTGTCAGGCGCCGCTGTGGCGGAGCATGTGCTCGCGCTCGACGACCTTCACGCGCTCGCGGCCCTCCGCGTCGCCCAGGCTCCGCTCGTGGCTGTCGAGCTGGTGCCAGCCGTCCCACGTGGTGTACCGCACGCCGCGCTCGGCCAGGAAATCGGTGACGGCATCCGGGTCCGGCAGGTCGGCGCCGGGGAGCCGGCCGTTGGCGTGGTCGTCGAGGAGGCAGGCGACGGTCTCGTTGGCGTCGCCCTTGGTGTGGCCGATGAGCCCGATCGGGCCGCGCTTGATCCAGCCGGTGACATAGACGGCGGTCTGGTGGCTGCCGTCGGCGGCCAGTACGCGCCCGGCCTCGTGGGGGACGGTGCCGGAGGCCACGTCGAAGGGCAGCTTGGGCAGCTCGTCAGAGCGGTAGCCGACCGCGCGGTAGACGGCCTGGACGTCCCAGTCGGTGAAGCGCCCGGTGCCGCGGACGTTGCCGGTGCCGTCGAGCTCGGTGCGCTCCGTACGCAGCCCGACCACGCGTCCGTCCTCGCCAATGATCTCCTCAGGGGACTCGAAGAAGTGCAGGAAAAGCTTGTGCGGCCGGTCGCCGGCGTCGCGGATGGCCCAGTTCTCCAGGGTGGAGGCGACCATGTTGGCCTGCTTGTCACCGCGGCGGGTGGCGATCGAGCCCTCGTCGTAGTCGATGTCCTCGGGGTTGACGACGACCTCGATGTTCGGCGAGTGGTCCAGCTCGCGCAGCTCCATCGGGCTGAACTTGGCCTGCGCGGGTCCGCGGCGGCCGAAGACATGGACCTCGACGGCCTTGTTCTGCTGCAACCCGCTGTGGACGTTCGGCGGGATCTCGGTGGGCAGCAGCTCATCGGCGGTCTTGGCCAGGATCCGTGCGACGTCCAGGGCGACATTGCCCACCCCGACAACGGCGACCTTCTCGGCCTCCAGCGGCCAGGTCCGCGGGACGTCCGGGTGGCCGTCGTACCAGGAGACGAAGTCCGCGGCGCCGAATGAGCCGTCCAGGGCTGTCCCGGGTATGTCCAGGGCGCGGTCCGCCATCGCGCCGGTGGAGAAGACCACGGCGTCGTAGAAGCGGTGCAGGTCGTCCAGCGTGAGGTCGTCGGGGTAGTCCACATTGCCGAAGAGCCGTATCTGCGGCTTGTCCAGCACCTTGTGCAGAGCGGTGATGATGCCCTTGATCCGCGGGTGGTCCGGGGCGACCCCGTAGCGGATCAGCCCGAACGGGGCGGGCATCCGCTCGAACAGGTCGATGGAGACGCCCGGGGCGTGGGCGGCGTCGGACTTCAGCAGGGCGTCGGCGGCGTAGATGCCGGCCGGACCGGCACCGACGATCGCGACACGGATGGGACGAGACATACGGGACGTTCCTCCAGGCAACGCGGACAGACGGATCGACAGGCCCGCCGACGGCGGAGGACAACGGGCGGCGGCGGTCGAAGGGCCTGCGGCCCCCACGGCCATGACCCCTGCGGTCATGATCCCCACAGCCATGACCCCCACGTCCGGTCCACCTGGGGATCCTCTGACGGGATCGGCGCCACCCCTGCCGCCGGGAGCCGGACAGGCGTGTCACCCGAAAGCATATGGCACCAGGTGACAGAATCCTCTGGCTGCCCACGGTACGGACCGGGCCGCCGGTACGCCGTCCCGCCAGGAGGAACCCCGTATGCAACCCAGCCCGGCCGCACGCACCGCGTCCGCCGGCCTGCGCGCCCGCAAGAAACTCCGGACCCGTGACGCGCTCTGCCACGCGGCCCTCGACCTGTTCGGCTCCCGCGGCTTCGACGGCACCACGCTGGACGACATCGCGACCGCGGCCGATGTGTCCAAACGCACGCTGCTGCGGTACTTCACGGGCAAGGAGGACGTGCTGCTCGCGGTGTTCCGCGAGATGGCCGTACTCACCCTGCGCGAACTGGACCGCAGGCCCCCCGACGAGCAACCGCTGACCGCGCTGCGCGAAGCCACCCGCCGTGCGCTGACCGAGGTGGCGCGGGCCTTTCCCGAGTACCGCTCCACGCCGGCCTGCCTCGCCGTCCTGCACCTCGTGGCGGTCACCCCGGGGCTGCTCGTCTCCCTGCACCGCGTCCTGCTGAGCGAGCAGGACGCACTCGCCGGGATCCTCGCCGCGCGGGAGCACCTCGCGGACCCGGCCGACCCGCGGCCCCAGCTCCTGGTGTCGATGCACGCCTGCGCCATGACGGTCGCCGTCCGCACCTGGCAGGCGAGCGGCAGCCGCGATCTCGACACCCTGCTGCACCTGGTCGACCTGTGCCTCGACAACCTCAGCTCAGCGGCCGGGGGCCCGTGGGCGGGCGCACTGGTGGACCGGGGGGCCGGCCAGGGCGTGACCGGGCTGACCTGATCGCACAGGTGCTCGAACGATTCACCCGAATGGCCCTGCTCGGGTGGTGGCGGAAGCCGCGGAAGCGGAGCGTCGGGGCCACGCCGGTCCAGTCCGAATGACCCGGCGAAGGAGGCTCTCATGGCTCAGTCCGCAGCCCCCTCCGGGGGGCCCACACCTCACCACACGCGGCCCGGCAGGGACAGCGGCAGCGCGTGGGCAAGCGGTGGAACCCTGTTCGCCGGTGTGCTGCTGTTCGTGGACGGCGTACTGGCTGTGCTCAACGGCATCGTCGGCATCGCCAAGGACAACGTCTACGCACATACCGGCCACTACACGTACCAGTTCAGCCTGACCACCTGGGGCTGGATCCATCTGGCCATCGGAGTGGTCCTCATCCTCACCGGCCTCGGCATCCTCAAGGGCGCCCCCTGGGCCCGCTGGCTCGGTGTTTTCATGGCCGCGATCAGCGTCATCGCGAACTTCATGTGGCTGCCGTACCAGCCGGTCTGGGCGTTCATCGCCATCGCGATCGGCGTCTTCGTGATCTGGTCCCTCCTGACGGACCACGCCAGGGCGCATCTTCGGTGAACCCGGGAGACGCCAGCCGGAAACCCCGCCGGCAGCCGACCGGAAAGCCCCGGGCCACAGGTCTGGGGCTTTCCCTGTCAGCCAGTGAGGGCTGAGGCGTGGGTCTCCACGGGAAGCCGGTTCACCCTGCGCAAGCAAGAGCCGTGCCAGGTGAGTTCGTCCGCGGGGGCGGCAAGGCTCAGGCGCGGGAGCCGGCTGAAGAGGCCGACCAGGGCGTCATGGACGAGTTGGCGTCCGAGCGCCGCGCCGAGGCAGTAGTGCGGTCCGTGTCCGAATGAAAGATGGCTGCTGGGTGCCCGACGGCGTGGATCGGCCCGCAAGGGGGCGGGCCAGACCGCCGGGTCGAGGTTGGCGGAGAGCAGGGAGGCGATGACCACGGTGCCCTGGGGCAAGGAGATGCCCGCGATACGGCAGGGCTCCCGGGTGAATCGCCAACCGGTGTGCTGAAAAGGGGGGTTCAGCCTCAGGATCTCCTCGGTGAGCGCCCTCGTCTGTCCGGTGCCTCGGACGGACTCATGATGGGGCCGTTCGCCCAGCCCGCCACCGAGCCTCTGACTGAGACCGCGTCCGACGTCGGGGCACCGCATGGCGAGGAGCGTGCCGGCCGGGATGACGGTGGCCAGCGAGTCGATGGTGCCGATGAGCAGCATGCCGAGCATTCCGGCCATTTCGGCGTTGGTGAGTTCTCCGGCTCGGTTGGCGTGCAGCACGGCGGTAGCCGCGGTGGGGGTGGGGTGGCGGCGGGCGGCGCTGATGACCTGCAGGACGGTGCGGGAGAAGGCGCGGTGCGCCGACCGGGCCGCCTCCGTCCCCGGAGCTGACGCACTGGCGGCGAGAGCGGCCGTCACAGCTGTCCGGCGCCGCTCGGGCGGAATGCCGAGGACCTCGCCGACGGTGGCGCCTGCCAGCGGCAGGGCGAGATCGGCGACGATGTCGACGCGGTCGCGGCCGGCCAGCGACCGGATGATCTGTGCGGCCTCGCACCGCAGTCTGGCAGCTGTCCCCGCTGCCGCGGCTGCGGTGAAGAAGGGAGCCACGATCCGGCGCATCCTGCGATGGCGGTCTCCGGAGGCGGACAGCAACTGCGGTGCGTGGGCGAAGAAGTCCTCCGGATAGCGGCGGACGGGGAAGCCCTGCACCGGCCGACCCACTTCGCTGATGTCGTTGGTCAGACGCGGATCGGTGAGTACGGCGCGGGACACGGCAGCACCCGTCGCGGCCCAGGCGCGCAGACCGCCCGCGAGGGTGACGGGACGCAGGGCGGGGCCGTCCGGTTCGGTGAGCCCGCTCAGCGCCGTACCGAACCCGCCTTCGTTGAGGGTTGGGCAGGCCAGGAGGGGCGGGCGGACCAGGGGGGTTGGACAGGCCGAGTGCGTCGGCGGGCCTGCTGGAGGCGCGGTGCGGGTCATGCCGTGGTGAAGATCAGGGCGGTGTTCTGGCCGCCGAAGCCGATAGAAGTGCTCGCGACCGCGGTCATCGTCTCGTGCCGGGGTTGTTTGGTGACGATGTCGAGGTCGATGGCGGGGTCGGGCCGGTCGAGGTTGGCGGTGGGGTGGATGGTCTGAGTGGTGAGACTCAGGACGCTGACCGCCGCCTCGATCGCACCGGCTCCTGCGATGGCGTGGCCGATGACGCTCTTGGTGGCGGTGACGGGCGGGGGTGTGTGGAAGACAGCGCGCAGGGCCTCGGCTTCGCTGATGTCGTTGGCGGGGGTCGATGTGGCGTGGGCGTTGACGTGGCCGATGTCGGCGGGCGTGAGAGCCGCGTCGCTGAGAGCGGTGCGCAGGGCCTGTACGGTGCCGCGCCCCCCTGGGTGTGGGGTGGTCCAGTGGTGGGCGTCGCAGGTGGTGCCGTATCCGGCCAGATGGGCGCGGACAGGGGCACGTCGCGCTCTGGCGTGGCGGGTTTCCTCCAGGATCAGGACGCCGGCGCCTTCGCCGAGGACGAAACCGTCACGGTCGGCGTCAAAGGGGCGGGAGGCTCCGGCGGGGTCGTGGCTGCGGGTGGACAGGGCGCCCATCCGCCAGAACGCTCCGGCGGCGAGACGTGAGGAGCCGGCGGATTCGCTGCCTCCTGCGATGACGATGTCGCACGTGCCGGAGACGATCAGGTCGCGGGCGAGACCGATAGCCGTGGCCCCCGATGCGCAGGCCGTGCTGACGGCGAAGTTGGGCCCGGTGGCCTGGCAGTCGATGGCGATCTCGGCGGGGGCCATGTTCGGCATACTGCGGGGCACATCGGTCGGCGACAGCGCCCGGTAGGCGCCACGGGCCAGTTGCTCGTACTCGCGTGAGGCGGTGTCCTGGCTGCTCCCGCCGACGCCGATCACGACCCCGACCCGGTTGCCGTCCCAGGTGGTGGGGTCGAGACCCGAGTCGGCGAGGGCCTCCCGTGCGGTGAGGAGTGCGAGGTGCACGAACCGGTCGGTGCGCCAGACGATGCGACGGCCGATGGCTCTGACGGCGTCGAACTCGGGGATCTGGCAGGAGAAGGCGACCGGCATGCCGTCCAGTCTCGGATCCGGTGTGGCAGTAGATGTGCCTTCGCACAGGCGGGCCCAGGTCGCTGCGGCCCCCACGCCGGCGGGGGTGGTCATACCGAGCCCGGTGACGGAGACGGAGCGGGAGGTCATGATGTGGTGGGAACGGTCGCCAGCAGCCGCGAGAGGGCTTCGGCTGCCTGCGCCAGCGTCACGCCGGGGCTGAAGGAACCCTCGATTTCGGGGAATTGGAGCCCGTACCGGTCTTCGAGGACGACTACGGTCTCGGCCAGAGCCAGAGAGTCCATGTCCAGGTCCTCGAACGTGGTGGTAGGTGTGATCTCGGCCGGGTCGATACCGAAGTGCTCGCAGATGATCTCGGCGATCCGGTCTTGCATCGGATCGTGGAGGGGACCTTGCGTCGGAACGCTCATGCTTACTCCTGTGGCAGCAGACGGGGGAGGCGGGTCGAGGGCGGTGGGCTGAGGTCAGCGGGCCGGTGCCGGCGGACTGAGGACGGCGTCGAGGTAGGCACTGTCGATGGGCGCCGGGGGGCTGGCCAGCCGACGGCGCTCCAGGTCCGCCAGGCTGCTGCGTTCGTAACGCCGACGCAGCCCGAGATAGGCGGTGGCCTCGGCCCCGTACTGGTCGACGGCGCGCTCCAGGCCCGTGGGGTCCGGGCGGTCGGCGACCAGTTCCAGACGGAGCCGGGGGACGGACCGCTGCAGTGCGTCATTGACCCGTTCCACAGGCGTCTCGACGGGGTGCACGATGTGGTGGACGGATGCCCCGGGCTCGCTGGGCGGGCGCCCTGCCAGCCGCAGCATGGCCAGTGCCGCGTACTCGACCTGCAGCAGGTTGATACCGGAGTCGGGTGCGCCGAGCAGACGGACTACCAGCTGCCCCGCGCGGCCGGATGCCGCGGAAGGCGCCGGCCCCGGCAGACCGTGGAGCGAATGGCGGAGGAACAGGGCGAGCTTGGCGGCAAGAACGGCGTAGGTGTGCTGCGGGGCCCGGGGCAGGGCGCGGCGACTGCTCAGCAGCACACTGGGCCGGAAGACCGTGGCGCACCGGCTGTTGTCACGCGCCCAGTGGTGGACCAGATTCTCGGCCCGGTATTTGGACTCCTCGTACGGAGTGAGGAAGCCATGGGTGCACTCCAGCTGCCGTTCCGGTACAACTCCTTCCAGCTGTGCTCCGGCCACGAATGCCGTACTGATGTGGAACAGCGGCGGTCTGCGGCTGCCGGCCGTGGCCAGGGCAATTATCTGCCGGGTCCCTTCCACGTTGGTCCGGTGCAGTTCCTCGGCGGCACCATGGAGTTTGGTGAGCGCTGCACAGTGCCATACGGCATCGACGCTGTCGGCGATGCCGGCGAATTCCCTTTCGGTCAGACCGAGTTGTGGACGGTCGAGGCATACCTGGACCGCACGTACCTGGTGGTGGATCCGTGCCACCGTCTCGGCCGGTGCCCCCGCTGAACGCAGGGCGCAGGCAAGTGAGGCCAAGGCCCGGTGCGGGGGCTTCCGTACCAGGGCCACCACCCGGGTGTCATGCGGCAGCAGACGCAGCAGCAGGTGCGAGGCGAGGAAACCGGTGGCTCCGCTCATGGCGATCGTGGAGCCGATAGGCCTCTCGTACGGGAGCCCGGTGGCCCGTTCGGCCGATTGCACCGTGTCCGGCATGGCCCGTCTTCGCATTCTCTGTGGAGTGGCGGAGTGGATTGCGTACTCGAAATTCCGTCTTCTGTCTCACGAGATGCCCGAACCTATACCGGCCGGAAGGCGCCGCAGTACCCGATAGGGGCGGAGGGGCTCGGTCCGGGCTCAGTTCCACCCCATCGGGGGATGTATTCCACAGCTTCGAATATTTTCCTCACTCCGGATTTCTGAGGACGCTCTTCAAATCATCGTTCAAGTCATAAGAACCGGCGCGCCATTCACCGCTGGGAGGCGACGGCAACCCACCGTGCCCTGGACAGGCTGTGCATCGTTGCCTCCGTGGAATTACCTGCACGAAACGGCCGATGGGCCGAGTGGCATAGCGGCGGACCGGCCGCTACCGGCGTGAACGGTGAAGCCGGTGTCGCTCGGACCGAGTGAGAGATGCGTGGGCGTGCACACAGGGCGGAACACCGGGCGGCACACAGGGGCACCGCGACCACGTGGGGTGGCGCCCCACGGCCCCAGCCGCCTGCTCACCGCGACAGGGCGCGTCGCCGTGCGATGGCGGCGCGCCGTACTGCTGCTGGCCACGGCGCTGACCCTGCTCTTCGCCCTGGCCGGGTACGACGTCAGCGGCCGGTTGGTCAACGGCGGCTTCGTCCCCGGCTCCGCTCCCTCCGCCGTGACCCACAAGACCATGGAAGGCTTCGGCGGCGGTGCGCCCGACTTCGTTCTGCTGGTCCACACCCGGGGCAGGGTCGACGCGCCGGATGCCCGGCGCAACGGCCTGCGGCTGGTCTCCCGCCTGCTCGCTGACCGTCAGGTGACCGATGTGGACTCCTACTGGACAGGCGCCGTCCGTCGCGGCACTCCGGCGACACCCGTTGCGGCAGGAGCGGCGAACGCGCTGACGCGGGGGCTCCGTACGCAGGACAGGCGCACCGTTGCGGTCCTGGTGCGCCTGCACGGCAGCGCCAGTGAAGTGCGTGGAGCGGTGGACCGGCTGCTCCCCGAAGTCACCGGACGCCAGGGGCCACTGAGAGTCGTAGCGACGGGACAGGCCGCAGCACTCAGAGACCTCGAAGAACAGAGTGAACGAGACCTGCGGACCGCCGAACTCATCGCCGCGCCGGCGGTGTTGATCCTCCTGCTGTGGGCTTTTGGGAGTCTGTGGGCGGCGTTGCTGCCCCTCGCTGTCGGCGCGGTGGCGGTCGCGGGTGCCATGGCAGTGCTGCGTGTGCTGACCACCCTGACGGAGGTGTCCGTATTCGCGCTGAACCTCACCACCGCGGTGGGCCTGGCCATGGCCGTCGATTACAGCCTGTTCCTGGTCGCCCGCTACCGGGAGGAACGCGCCGCCGGCGTACCTCATGACGTCGCGATCCAGCTGATGATGATCACTGGCGGCCGCATCGTCGTGGTGTCCGCTGCGGTCGTCGGTTCCGCCCTGACCGGGCTGCTGCTCTTTCCGCTGTATTTCCTGCGCTCCCTCGCCTGGGCGGGGCTGGCGGTCGTGGCGCTGGCTGCCGTCGTCGCGTTGCTGGTGGTCCCGGCTGCCCTGTCCTGCCTGGGCGAAAGACGGGCCGGTGCGGACTGGTTCGCGCGTCGGCGCATGCGGGGGCCCGTGGAGCGAGGGCGCTGGTACCGGCTGGCCGCCGCGGTCATGCGACGCCCCGTGCTGGTGGGCGTCGGCGGTCTGCTGGTACTGACCGCGCTCGCGGTGCCGTTTCGCGGTGCCGTCTTCGGTCTCAGCGACGAGCGCGTCCTCCCCAGGACCGCGCCCGTGGCAAGCGCGGCACGTGCCCTGCGTGCTGACCTTCCTGCGGTCGCGAGTTCCCCCGTCGACGTCGTGCTGTCGCACTGGCAGGCCGACTCCCCACTGCGCCGCCATGAACTGGGCGCCTACGCACGTCACTTGTCCGCCCTGCCGGGGGCAGCGGGTGTGCGGACCGTCACCGGCATCTACGCTTCCGGGCGTTCTGTCGTGAGCTGCCCTGCGGCCCCGGTGGATCCGCTCGTACGACGGGTCACGTGCGCCGACCTTGCCGACCGCCACCGTGCGGCAGCCGGGACGTGGGTCGCTCTGAGCGGCCCACCGGCGGCCTACGGCCCGGCCGGAACGCAGCTGGCGAGCTCCGTACGCGCCACCGCCGCCCCCGTTGCTGTCCGGCTGGCCGGACCCGCAGCGGAACTGCACGACATCAAGGCTGCCATCGCCCAACGGCTGCCCTACGCCGCTGGGCTGGTCGTCCTCTGCACTCTGGCCCTCCTCGGGGTGTTCACACGCAGCCTCTTCTTGCCGGTCAAGGCGCTGCTGATGAACCTGTTCAGCCTCACGGCAACCGCCGGGGGCATGGTATGGATCTTCCAGGACGGCCATCTGCGGTCATGGGTCGGGGAGTTCACTGTCACCGGAACCACTGACCTGCTCACCCCGATGGTGGCGGTCTGCCTGGCGTTCGGGCTCTCCATGGACTACGAGGTTCTCCTGCTCTCCCGTATCGGGGAGTCCCACGCCCGCACCCGCGACACGGTCCGGGCGACAGCGACTGGACTACAGGCCGCCGCACCGCTGTTCACGGCCTCCGCAGCCGTCGTCATCGCCGTACTGCTCGCTCTCGCCTCCGCCGACATCACCGTGATCAAGCTCATCGGTGTCACCGTCGCACTCTCACTGCTCATCGACACCTTGCTCATCCGGCCCCTGCTGGTCCCCGCCGTCATGGCACTGGCCGGAAACGCCAATTGGTGGGTGCCGAGCGGCTTCCGGCGTCGGCGCCCCAGCCCGCTGCCCGCCGTCGCCCCAGTGCTGTGGCCGTCCGGACCTCTCGCACCCGTACCTTCCGAACACCTCGTGGGCGGGCCACGCGCTGCGGACGGTCAACAGGGAGCGGGCGGTAGAGGAGGGCCGGGCGGTCGACGAGGGCCGGCCGGCCAACAGGAGGAAGGACACTGATGAACCGGCAGGCCCCACCCCTCCTCACCGTCACCGGGCTCCTCGGCGGTCCGCTGTCCGCCGCCGCGCAGCAGGCCATGGCCGTCAGTGGCACCGGCCCCGTCAGCGACGTACGCAGCCTGCTGACCGACCAGCGGGCCGCCACCATCCCGCACTCCACGCCCTCAGACGTCCTTGAGGCGATCACCACGGCCGAGGCTGCCCGGCAGACCTGGTCGCGGGCCTCTGCCGCCTGCCGCAGGAACGCCCTGGCCGGCCTGCACACGTGGATCGCCCGGCACCGTACTTACCTCGGTGCGCTCCTGACCCATGGCTCGGGCCTGTCCAGCGCCGACGCAGCGGCCGAGTTGCGCGACGCCCGGCGCACCATGCGACACCACCGCACACCGCTCCATTCCCTCGTCTCCATCCGTCGCCGGCCTCCGCAGCCGCCGGAAACCGTCGCCACACACGCCGAGGACTGCAAGCCCCTTGTATCGCTGCTCGAAGCCGCGGTGCCCGCCCTTCTGACCGGCAGCGCCGTCATCAGCCACGTCTCCCCGCGCACCGCCGTGCTCGCCGCCCGACTGTGCGCAGCAGCATCGGCATCCGGTCTTCCCCCGGGCACCTGGCAGCTGGTCGTCGCCCCCACCGGGTCCATCACCGCCGCGGTGCTCGACGAGCATGCGGACAGCGTCGTCCCACGGTGCTGCCCGGCGACCACTGCGGGTGCGCGCCGGCCCGGCATGCTCATCGTCCGTCACGACGCCGACCTGCGAACGGCAGTCGCGCAAGCTCGCCATGCCTGCTTCGACCGGGCCGGGCGCGGCTGCACAGCTGCCCCGCTCGTCGTCGCGCACGACAAACATCACGACGCACTCCTGCGCCGGCTCACCGCAACAGCCGCTCAGCTGCCGGCGCGTGCGATGTCCTCCCTTCCGGGGAGCCGTTACAGCGAGGAGTTCACTCACTTCGTGCGGCGTGTCTCCGCCGACGGGGCCGACGGAACGTTCCGCCCGGTCCTCACCGGCACTCCCCTCTCCCTCTACCTGCACGAAGCGGTCGTCACCACAGCTGCCCTCGACCCCGAGCTGCCGGCCGCCATCCCGCCAGGCCCCCTCGCGGTTGTGATGCGCTACAGCCACTGGTCCGACGTACTCGAACTCGCCCGCCACACGGGCCGCCACGCCACTGTGATCACCGACGCCCGTTCCACCTACCTCGCCGGCCAGTTCGCCTGCCTCGCCGCCAACGACATTCACCTCAACCGGCACCCCCGCCACTGCCGGAGGCCCGCCCGCCTGCCCTTGACCTGACGTACGGGCAAGAGGCCCACCCGCCCGGTCGTCAGATACGGCGGCCCGCGGTGACGGTGGACGCCGGGGCGGTGAGGACGCCGTCGAACGCGTGGGGGACCAGTGTGTACGTAGGTGCTCTGCAGCCGGAAGCGGTCGGGGTGGCCGGAGGTCTCCGTGTAGGCGTCCCGGGCCGAGGTGTCGGAGGCGAGGCCGTCCCCGCGAAGTCGCCGACGCCGCCCTCTTCCTCGGCGGCGACGAGCCTCCCACTTCACGGGGCTTGCGTCCGGCCTGACCGGGGGAGAGTAAGGGCGCCCCGGACGACCCGGCGGACCGCCGGACCGACGGACCGAAAATGAGGATGGTGCGGCAATGCCGAGGATTCCTGGAGCGACAACAGCCTTGGCCACCAGCGCTGAGCTTGCGGAAGACCCGATGGTCTCGGCTGTGACGGACGTGGCGGCCGGCGTCCTCCTGCCGGTCGCGGAAGAGACCGCGCAGGGGGGCGTTCCCCGCTCGCATCTCGACGAGCTGGCCCGGATCGGCGCCTTCGGGCTCGTCGGCTACGAACCCGTGGCGGGCAGCGGCGTGTCCGCATGGAACGTGGTCTGGGAGGCCCACGAGATCCTGTCGGCGACCGACCCCTCGACGTGGTTCGTCTTCACCCAGCATTTCGCCCTTGTCAAAGGGCTGCTCAAGAGCGGTAACGCCGAGTTGAGGGAGCGCTGGCTCCCCATGCTCCGCAGGGGCGAACGGCTCGCAACCGCGGGATTCGCCTTTCTGAATCACCCGCAGCCACCCGTCACCGCCGAACCGCTCGGCGACGGCTGGCGCCTGCGGGGGCGCGTGCCGTGGATGACTGGCTGGGGCATCGCCGGTCTGGCCTTCATCGGAGCCGTCACTCCTGACGATCAAGCGTTGTTCGTACTGATCGACTGTGCCGCACAGGGCAGCCGGCTGACCGCGGTGGACTCGCCCCCGCTCTGGGCGATGAACGCGACACACACGACGGCGGTGGAACTGCGCGATGTCGTCGTGCCCGCGGACGAGGTCATTTCGCTGGAGCCCCGGAAGGCCTGGTCCCTCGCCTATGACCTGGAGAACGCGAACTCCCACCCCGCGGTCTTCGGCCACCTCCGCTCAGCGGCGGACTACCTGATCCGTTCCGCGCCCCGGGCGGGCGCCACGTACGAGAGACTCGGCCACCGCCTGGCCGAAGAAGCAGCCCGGCTCCGCGCCGAAGCGTATGCACTGCGGGACGAACTGCCCCCGGAAGAAGGGGTCGAGGAACGGATCGCGATCCGGTCGGCGGTGCTGGACCTGGGCGTGCGCGCCGCGACCGCGTGCGTGGCAGCGACCGGTGGCCGTGCCGTGCAGTACGGCAACACGGCGGGGCGGCTGGCGCGCGAGGCTCAGTTCCACCTGATCCAGGCTCAGACCGGCCAGCTCCGCGCGGAGACCGCACGGGCGATGCTCCGGGGGATGTGACGGCGCGGCTCTCCGGACATCTGTGCCCGTCAGTTTTGAAGAGCGCGTCCTCAGCGATCAGCACGCTCCGGGAGGTCTGGGTTTTTCACACTGCGGGATGCACTCTCCGGTCACCTGGCGCCATCCCGGCGGGAGCACGGCGGCCCCCTCCGCAGGAGTCGCCATGCCGCCCCCGCGGGCCGCTCCGAAAGGTGACCGTGCCGGCTGTCTTGTCGAAGACCCGACCCCCCCGACATGCTGTGTCCATGACACCCTCGGGGGCCTGACCCAGCCAGGACGGGTCGGCGCACGTCGGCACCGCGCCCCGGCGATGTCCCGTCAGAGGGGGTGCGGAGGCAGGCGAGAGCACGCCTCTCCCCCCGTTCCCCACGGAGGTCGGACGAATGCGTTTGAGTTGGGCAAGACAGCGGCGCGGCGGGTGGAAGAGAACGCTCAAGCTTCTTCCTGTCGTCGCCGTCACGGTGGCGACCACCCTCGTCGGTTCGCCGAACGCCGAGGCGACGGTGCCCTCGGCGCCGTCGGGATTCACCCTCACCTGGAGCGACGACTTCAACGGGTCCTCCGGCACCGGCATCGACCAGAACCTGTGGAAGTACGACACCGGTCCGGGCAGCACGTTCGGCACCGGTGAGATCGAGACCATGACCAGCAGTACGTCCAACGTCTACTACGACGGCCAGAGCCATCTGGTGCTCCAGGCCCTGCACTCCGGTTCCGACCCGGCGAGCGGCTGGACCTCCGGACGCGTGGAGACCCAGGCGGCGACCTTCGGCGCCCCGGCCGGCGGCGTCGTACGCATGGAGTCCGTCCTCCAGCAGCCCAACGTCAGCACCGCCAACGGCGCCGGCTACTGGCCGGCGTTCTGGATGCTCGGCTCGACGCTGCGGTCCGGCGTAACCTGGCCGAAGTCCGGTGAGGTCGACATCATGGAGGACATCAACGGCCGCAGCTCCGACTTCAGCACCATCCACTGCGGCGTGAACCCGGGCGGCCCGTGCAACGAGTCGACCGGCATCGGCTCCGGTGAGCACGCCTGTGCGGGCTGCCAGACCGGCTTCCACGACTACGCGGTGGAGATCGACCGCTCGGTCTCGCCGGAGCAGGTCCGGTTCTACCTCGACGGGACCAACTTCTTCACCGTCAGGGCCAACCAGGTCGACGCGACCACCTGGGCCGACGCGATCGACCACCCCTTCTTCATCATCTACGACCTGGCGATGGGCGGCGGCTTCCCGGCCGCGTTCGGCGGCGGTCCGAACGCGGCCACGGTCTCCGGCGGCAAGCTGGTGATCGACTCGGTGGCCGTGTACAACAAGGCGCCCGGCTCCGGGAACGGCGGCGGTCCGGTGACCGGCCAGACGATCACCGGTCCGGGTGGCAAGTGCGTGGACGTGGCGGGCGACGACACCGGCGGCGACGGCACCGCGGTCCAGCTCTGGGACTGCCAGGCTGCGGCGAAGGACCAGCACTGGACCTGGAGCGGCCAGACCCTGCAGACCCTCGGCAAGTGCCTCGACATCGCCGGCGGCAACAGCGCCGCGGGCACCAGACTCCAGCTCGCCACCTGCAACGGCGGCGGCTACCAGAACTGGGTGCGCCAGGGCAACGGTTCCCTGGAGAACCCGACCAGCGGCCGCTGCATCGACTCCCCGTCCGGCGCCACCGCCAACGGCACCCGCCTCCAGATCTGGGACTGCAACGGCGCGGACGCCCAGGAGTTCGCCATCGGCACCCCGATCTACGGCCCCGGCGGCAAGTGCGTGGACGTCGCGGGCGACGACACCGGCGGCGACGGCACCGCGGTCCAGCTCTGGGACTGCCAGCAGGCGACCTCGCTCGACCAGAAGTGGGCCTGGAGCGGCCAGACCCTGCACACTCTCGGCAAGTGCCTGGACATTGCCGGCGGGGTCAACGCCAACGGCACCAAGCTCCAACTGGCCACCTGCAACAACAGCGGCTACCAGAACTGGGTCACCAACCCCAATGGTTCGATCTCCAACCCGACCACAGGCCGCTGCATCGACTCCCCGTCCGGCGCCACCGCCAACGGCACCCGCCTCCAGATCTACGACTGCAACGGATCGGCCGCCCAGAAGTTCACCCCGGCCTGAGCTCTGTCCTGAGCCCCCAGCCTCTCTCTGTACGTTGAAGGGCCCGGCAGCGAACTGCGGGGCCCTTCAGCGTGAGTGTCCGGTGAGGCGCGCGCTGCAGTGGGCCGCGTGGAGCCCACTGCCTGCCTGACCCGCGGTACGCGATAGAGGGAGCGGACCGGACGGAGGAGCTGTTCTTGGCAACGGAAGGTACCGTTGACGTCGTCCGGCCCGCGATCGACCAGGAGCTGGTCAGGCGCCTGGTCGACACACAGTTCCCGCAGTGGTCGGAGTTGCCGTTAAGGGCTGTCCCGCAATTCCCGGCGGGCGCGCGACGACAGCTACGGCACCTCGCCGCGTTGTCGGAACGTCCACATACATCCAGTATGCGGACGTCCCTCCGCCTTGCGATGCACCGCATCTGACGCCGCGCGCTGATCCACCAGGAATTGCGGGACAGCCCTTAGGCTGCTCGATCCGGTCGGCTCGGTCCCTGTGATCCATCGCCTGGGTGACGGACTCGCTGTCAGGCTGCCCGGGCATGCCGGGGCTGTCGGACAGGCCCGCAAGGAATCCGTGTGGTTGCCCCGGCTCGTTCCGCACCTGCCGCTGGCCGTTCCGGTTCCGGTGGCGTCGGGAAAGCCGGATTCCGGCTATCCCCGGGAGTGGGCGGTGTCCCGCTGGCTCGAAGGTGAGGTGGCGACCACCGACGCGCTGGGGGGTTCCGTCACCGTGGCAGTGGAGCTGGCGGAGTTCCTCAACGCCCTGCAGCGTATAGCGCCTTCGGACATCCTGGGCCGACCCGCCGGTGACGACCTCGTTGCCGGGACACTGGCCGAGCGGGACCGCGCGAAGCGGGCCGCCATCGCGAAGTTCGGCGGCGTGTTCGACGCGCCGGCCATGACCGGGCTGCGGGCCGGGCAGTGCAACAGGCCCGGTGCGGTGCTCAGTTCGAGCGCCGCAGGGCGGGCAGGTCGGCGCACAGGGCGGCCGGGAAGGCGGGCTCGATGCGGTGCACGTCGGCGCAGCCCGCCTTCGTGCCGCGTGCGAGGGGCACCCAGCCTGACTTCTCGGCCCGGAAGAACCACCGGTCGCCGAGGCTCGCCCCGCAGCCCGGCGCCTCGCCGTCGGCGCAGGCCGGGCCCATGCGCGAGGACACGTCGAACACCAGCCACTTCCCGTCGCAGCGCTCCTCGCCGCGGGAGGTGTGGTTCGGCACGTCGAGCGCCGCCACGGCCTGGTCGTAGGAGGCGGGAGTGCAGCCGGTGGGTGCCGGGTGGCAGCCGCGGTCGCCGCACAGCCGCAGGTCGGGCAGGCCGGCGTCGTCCGCCGTGAACGTCGTGTCGTTGTCCACGGACAGTTCGCGGTGGCCGAGCGCGGATGGCAGCCGCACCTTCGCCGTGCCGGTCGCGGTCTTCGAGCAGTCGGCGTGCGGGTCGCCGGTCAGGGCGGAGAAGGTGACCTGCACCCACACGGTGCGCTCCGAGGTGGAGGTCACGACCGCCTTCAGATCGCGCGCGCAGGTCTTCCCCTTGCCTGGCACCTCTGCGTCGACGCTGAGCGCGCGCCCGCTGTCGGAGAGCCGGGCGGCGGTCACGCGGAACGGCGCGAACCTCTGCCAGTGCGGCGCTTCCGTCGTCGTCGGCGCCCCTGCCCCGACCCGCTGGGTCCCGCAGGCTCCGAGCAGCAGGACGGCAACGGCGCTCAGCAGGACGGCGGCCAGTGAGCTCCTGGAGTGCATGTGTTCCGGACCCCCCATGGAAAACGGTCGACCCGGGCGACTATAGAACGACGCGTACACGTCATGCTGCCAACCGCACGGCGGCGGCGGCGGCAGGGTCGGGCGTCGGCTCGACGGGCGGCCGTGGGCCGGCACTGTAGTCGCAGCCCAGGGATTCCTGCCCGTGGGCAGGATGGTGTCTTCGTACCTGTCGCTGCTGGCGAGGTAGAGGGCGAAGCCTCAGGTGATGGTGGGCTCGGCTTCCACTTTCGTCGAGGGTCTTGGAACCCCCTTGCTTCGCGGCGATAGGTGGTCGCGGGCGGAGCGGTATCAGCTTTCAGGCCGCGTCTGCTCCGGTGGGACGGTCGCGGAGAGGGCGTGCAGATCGTCGAAGGCTTCAAGGAGATGTGTGTCCAAGCCCTGTGAGGGGTCGTCGATCCAGGCTTGGGCGGCGTGGTGGAAGGTGGCCCAGCCGGTGTGTGCGGCCAGGCTGGCCAGCCGGTCGGGGACATCGCGCTGGCGTAGCGCCTCCGCTAGGGCTTCGGTGAGGGCTGCGGCCTTGGCCAAGTCACGTTCTCGCAGGGCTGGCGTCTTGGCGATGACCGCCAGCCGTGGCTCGGCAAACGGGCGGTTGTCCTCAAGGATTCGTCCGGCTTTCCGGAAGGCGCACAGCAGAATGCCGAGTGGCTGCAGGCCATCGGGGGCGTCAGCGACCTCCTGCGTCAGCGCGGCGCGCAGGTCGGCCTCGCCGCCGAAGAGCACCTCGCGCTTGTCCGGGAAGTGCCGGAAGAACGTGCGCTCGTTGACGCCTGCCCGGGCGGCGATCTCAGCCGTAGTGGTCTGATCGAACCCGCGCTCCCGGTACAGCTCCAGAGCCGCCTGTTGAAGGCGGCGGCGCGCTTCTGCTCCGCTTCGTGGCACCCCTCGAAGATACCGCATACGCCAGCGGCTGGCACTACTTGACGTCAGTGACTGGCGCTACGTAATGTCAGTCACTGGCACTACTTAGTGCCAGTGGCCGACATTAAGTGGGAGGTTTTCGTCGCTGGTGGCAGCGACCCCGACCTTTCGGTCCGAACGCCGTCGAGGCGATCAAGGTCTCCGTTCCGCCTCGCAGGCGCTGACAGGGCGCATGCGACACGTGGCTGCGCTCCCGTCCTCGAAGGCAGGCCACTCCCGCCTCACCCACACCGGAACCGTTCAGCGGCCCGGTGTACACACCCACAAAGGAAGCGTTTCGTGCATATCTTTGTCACTGGTGGTTCTGGCCAGACCGGCCCCGCCGTCGTCGCCGAGCTCGTCGCGGCCGGCCACAACGTCACTGGTCTGGCGCGCTCGGATGCCGCAGCCACCAGGCTGGAGTCGCTGGGCGCCACACCACACCGCGGCTCCCTGGACGACCACGACAGCCTGCGCCGCGGCGCCGAGGCCGCTGACGGTGTCCTGCACATGGCCTACGGCGGCGACTTCTCCGACCTCGACGACATGATGAGGCGCGACCGGACCGCGATCGAGGCTCTCGGCCAGCCGTTGGAACGCTCGGGCAAGCCGCTCGTCATCACTTCGGGCACGCTGGTCATGCCCGCCGGCCGGGAGACCACCGAGAAGGACGAACCCGACGCGGCCGGGATCGCCGCCTTCCGTATCGCGGGCGAGCGAGCCTGTCTGGGCTTCGCCGCCCGGGGAGTACGCGCGAGCGTGGTCCGCCTCGCTCCTACCGTCCACGGCCCTGAAGACCACGGCTTCATCCCCATGCTCATCGCCACCGCGCGAAAGACCGGCGTCTCGGCCTACGTCGGCGACGGCACCAACCGGTGGCCCGCAGTGCACCGGATCGACGCCGCGGTCCTGTTCCGCCTGGCCCTGGAGAAGGCTCCTGCGGGCAGTGTGCTGCACGGAGTAGCCGAAAGCGGCGTCACCATGAAGAGCATCGCGCAGACCATCGCCCGGGGCCTGGACCTGCCCGCGGTCTCGCTGACCCCCGACGAGGCTGCCAGGCACTACGTCAGCCCGTTCATGGCCAGGGTCTACGGCTTCGACGCGCCCGTCTCCAGTGCTCACACACAGGATCTGCTCGGCTGGTCTCCCACCCATCCGACACTTCTCCATGACCTGGAGCACGGCGACTACTTGGCCACGCCGGCCTAAGGGCTGTCCCGCAATTCCCGGCGGGCGCGCGACGACAGCTACGGCACCTCGCCGCGTTGTCGGAACGTCCACATACATCCAGTATGCGGACGTCCCTCCGCCTTGCGATGCACCGCATCTGCCGCCGCGCGCTGATCCACCAGGAATTGCGGGACAGCCCTTAGTGACCCCCTCACACCCATCCGAACTCCCGTCGTCGGTGTCCTCGGGAGCGTCCGGGTCGTGCACAGGCTGCAGTCCCTGGCGGAGACCGCCGCTTTGTCCGTCAGCCAGTTCGCCGTCGACATAGGCGAACTGCCGAGGTGACGGACGTCCAGACCCGCAAGCTGGGGCCAGGAGGCGCGGGCGCGGGCGGTCAGCTTCTGGGCGAGGGAGGGACTTGGTCGACTCCGGCACGGTGGGCATGCGTCCATCCCGCCCGGTCGTCGTGGCGGGGGCGCTGCAAACTCCCGCAGGGAAGATCCACTTCTGCTGATCGGCTTGCCTGCCTTGCTCATTGCCGCCGCCTGCCCGATATCCCTGACCGCCTCGCAAAGGCAGCACCTGAAGAAGGCGGCCTTCGGTCAAGACCCCTCACCAGGCCCGGATCCGGGCGCAGGTGGTGCTGCACGCGGCGTGGGGACACTCCAACGCCCGGATCGCCCGGGAGACGGGCCTGCACCTGGACACGGTGCGTCGGTGGCGAAACCGGTTCGCCCAGGGCGGCCTGCCGGCCCTGGCCGACGCCAGACGCTCCGGGCGCCCCGCCCGGTTCACCCCGGTGCAGGTCGCCCAGACCAAGGCCCTGGCATGCCAGTTACCGGCCGAGACCGGCATCCCGCTGTCGCGCTGGTCGTGCCCCGAACTGGCCGCCGAACTGACGGCGCGCGGCATCACCGGCCCCGTCTCGGCGTCCACCGTGCGCCGCTGGCTACGCCAGGACGCGATCAAGCCCTGGCAGTACCAGTCATGGATCTTCATCCGCGACCCGGCCTTCCGTGCCAAGGCCAAGCGGGTCCTGGAGTTGTACGCCCGCACGTTCGAGGGTGTTCCGCTGGGCGCGGAGGAGTACGTCGTCAGCTCTGACGAAAAGACCTCCATCCAGGCCAGGTGCCGCTGTCACCCCACCCTGGCCCCCGGAGCGGCCCGCGCCATGCGGGTGAACCACACCTACGGGCGGGGCGGCGCGCTGGCCTACCTGGCTGCCTACGACGTCCACCGTGCGAAGGTCTTCGGCCGCACCGAGGCGCGCACCGGCATCGAGCCGTTCATGGCCCTGGTCGCCCAGGTCATGAGCCAGGAGCCCTACGCCAGTGCTAAACGGGTGTTCTGGATCGTCGACAACGGCTCCTCCCACCGCGGCACGAAAGCCGCCGACCGGCTGGTCGCGGCGTTCCCGAACGCAGTCCTGGTGCACACCCCTGTCCACGCCTCATGGCTGAACCAGGTGGAGATCTACTTCTCCGTGGTGCAGCGCAAGGTCGTCTCGCCCAACGACTTCACCAAGCTGACCCAGGTCAGGGAGCGGCTCCGAGACTTCGAAGACCGCTACAACGCGCAGGACTTCCGGAGCCGACCACTAAGTAATGGAGCGAGTGACGGGAATCGAACCCGCGCTACGGATGGGGGCGCGCGACGGTGCGGGTCTTCGGGGGAGGGCATCCGCCTGGGGCGACAGTGGGCCGAGCGGAGCCATCGGTCCTGGGCTGCTTCCCGTCCTGCTGTGTTTGAGGAATCCGTGGCTGAGGATTCTGCATACTGGTCTAGGCACCCGACGGGGGCATCGGCTTCGGTTATGAGCGTCGCCGGGCATCCAGTCAGGATTGCAGCCACCCACTGTCAATGGGCCGGGCCGGGCTCGATGTGCGGGGGTCCGCTACGGAGCGGGCTCGTACTCAGCGTTTCGCTGCCCACACCCGGCTGCGTCATCTCTGAGCGGAGTTCCGTCGGCTGTCTTGAGCACGTGGGCCGCGTGGGCGTTCCACTCGCGGAGGGTGTCAGCGGACGGGATAGCGCCGGGAACCAGGATGTAGTCCCGGCGGTGAAGGACTCTCCTCACCTCCGGCTCGCTGAGCTCCTTCCAGCGCGCGGGCTGGCTCGGCGCCTGGCCTCGATCCGTGCTCATAAGGCGCTGAATCTGTTCCGCCAGGCCGAGGAACTGGTGGTAGAGAGTGCTGCGTTCTTCTGCCTTCCCCATGGCTTCCCCCGTAGTTACGTCGCGTTGTCTTCACATTATGCACACGAACTTTCGATGTCTTCAGCGATCCCAACGCCTCGGCGGCCGAGCGGAGAAGGGGCTTCCCGCCCCCTGGCGACGCCTCGGTCCCCCATGGGCTGGGGCTTGCCTCGAACTCCAGGGTCAAGGGCCTGGTCAGCCGTGCCGAGGAGGGACGACCGCTCCGTCCATGGTTCGATCAGAGGGCGTGGCGCAGACCTCATCACATGAGGCGGAGTGAGTGGTCGTCATGCGGCGACTGCCGCTCGATACGGTCCGCGATCTCCCCCTTGGACTCGCCGCTCGTGATGGGCGCCGCGGGATGCGGTGAGGCCGTTCGGCCATGAGCGGGTCGGTGCGGCGTGTGTGCGTCAGGGTCGTGCAGGTCCTCGTTGAGACGGCTGCGCAGCAGGAGGAGAGCGGGTGTGTCCGCCACTTTGGCCAGACGTTCGAGCAGGGACCGAATACGGCTTTCGTCGCCGTCGCGGCCGGCCGTGACGATCCCGGAAATCGTTTCGCGTACGGATGCGGGACAGTGCTGTCGAAGGTGTCCACCATCTTCGGGTACCCCGCTTGGCCAGCAGGACGGATCGCTCGTTCGGATGAGGGCTGCCGGACTGGAAGGGTCCCAAGCACGCCGTGAGGGTCCGGCCGGCGTTTGGCGGTCGGACCCTCACTGTGGTTCTGGTGGCTCGTGCCTGTCCGGTCGGTCAGACGGCGGCAGGGGCGCCGAGCATCGCGGAAGCCTGCTGGATCGGGCTGGGGGCGTGCTCGGGCGCGGCGCTGTGGGGGAGGCCGGGGCAGGTGAAGCCGAGTTGGGTCATGGCGCGGAGGATTTCACCGGCGCTGAAATCGCGGCGGTCCTGGCGTGTGATGACCTGTCCGACCTGCTTGATCGGGTAGGTGCGGCGGCCGATGATCACGGACTCGCCGATGACCTGTTCGGGCTTGACGCCCTTCATGGATTCCAGGACGCCGTTCTTGGTGAGGTCGAACGGGAAGCGGGCGATGACACAGCGCATGATGCCTCACAGGGAGAGAAAAGGGATGGTTCCACCGCGGTGAGGCGGTTCAGCGGGGAAGGGCGAGGACGCCCAGGGCACTGCCGTGCTCGTCGACGACCCGCAGGGCATCGGGCCGGCGGCCGCGCACTGTGTGCTTGGCTTCGGCGATTGCCTTCACGGGAGAGGCGAACGGCACGCGGTCATCGAGCATGTCGCGTAGCTGGACCCGGTCCGTGTACGTGGAACTGTCGCGGACGGCGGCGAGCTGGGCCTGGGGGACCGAACCGGTGAACAGGCGGTCGTTGTCGCAGATGAGCAGGTGCCTGGTGTGGGCACTGGCCATGAGGGAGAGGGCCACCTCGATGGTCATGTCGTCACAGACCTGCGGTCCGGCCGTGTCCATGGCGCCGGCCGGCGCACTGTGTATGGCTTTCGCCGGGCGGGGTTGCATCTGGACCAGAGTCAAAGCGTGCCTCCTGCAGAGATGGGTCAGTTTCCTGATCACGGGGGTCCTAAGGGCTGTCCCGCAATTCCCGGCGGGCGCGCGACGACAGCTACGGCACCTCGCCGCGTTGCCGGAACGTCCACATACATCCAGTATGCGGACGTCCCTCCGCCTTGCGATGCACCGCATCTGACGCCGCGCGCTGATCCACCAGGAATTGCGGGACAGCCCTTAGGCCGCCGCGTCGAAGGAGGACTGACGCGCGCTCACGCGCCGGGCAGCCGAGGCGGGGCTGCGTCGGCCGCGGGAGGCCGTGCTGCGGGTGCGCTCACGCCGTGCGGCCGCCGGCGCGGTGATCGTCACGGGAATGCCGGAGGGTGTCTGGGCGCCGGTGATCCGGATGAGTGCTTCTTCCCCGGAGCGGACCGGGGTGGTCTGCGGGACGATGCCGGCTGCCGTCATGAGGCGCGTCATGTCGCGGCGCTGGCTGGGGGTGACGAGGGTGACTACACGGCCGGACTCGCCGGCCCGTGCGGTGCGGCCGCCGCGGTGGAGGTAGTCCTTGTGGTCGGTCGGCGGGTCGACGTTGACGACGAGGTCGAGGTTGTCGACGTGGATGCCGCGTGCCGCGACGTTCGTCGCGACGAGCACGGTGACGTGCCCGGTCTTGAACTGGGCCAGAGTCCGGGTGCGCTGCGGCTGCGACTTGCCGCCGTGCAGGGCAGCGGCCCGCACCCCGCTGTTCAGCAGGTCCTGCGTCAGCCGGTCGACGGCGTGCTTCGTGTCCAGGAACATGATCACCCGGCCCTCGCGTGCCGCGATCTGGATCGTCGTGCGGTGCTTGTCCGCGCCGTGGACGTGCAGCACGTGGTGCTCCATCGTGGTGACCGCGCCTGCGGACGGGTCGACGGAGTGGACGACAGGGTCGGTGAGGTAACGGCGGACCAGGAGATCGACGTTGCGGTCGAGAGTGGCGGAGAACAGCATCCGCTGGCCCTCGGGGCGTACTTGGTCCAGGAGCGCGGTGACCTGGGGCATGAAGCCCATGTCGGCCATCTGGTCGGCCTCGTCCAGGACGGTGATCGCGACCTGGTTCAGCCGGCAGTCACCCCGGTCGATGAGGTCCTTGAGCCGTCCCGGTGTCGCGACGACGACTTCGGCTCCACGGCGCAGTGCGCTGACCTGTCGGCTGATCGGCATTCCGCCGACGACGGTGGTCAGGCGCAGCCTGACCGAGCGGGCGTAGGGGGTGAGAGCGTCAGTCACTTGCTGCGCCAGCTCACGCGTCGGCACGAGGATCAGAGCCAGCGGCTGGCAGGGCTCGGCGCACTGTCCGGCGGTACGGGCCACCAGGGCCAGGCCGAAGGCGAGAGTCTTGCCTGAACCGGTGCGCCCGCGCCCGAGGACGTCGCGGCCCGCGAGGGTGTTGGGCAGCGTCGCGCCCTGGATCGGGAACGGGACGCGCATGCCCTGTGCGGTGAGCGCGGCCAGCAGCCGCTCTGGCATGTCGAGATCGGCGAACGCCTCGACGGCGGGCAGCGCGGGAGTGATCGTCTTCGGCAGGGCGAACTCGCCCTGGACCGCAGCGGGCCTCCGGCCCTGGCCGCCCGAGCGGCTCGGACCCCCGGAGCGGCTGGGGGCGGGCGAGCCGAAGCGGCTGCCCCGGCCTGAACCGGCGCCGGAGCCGAAAGCGGTGCCGCCGGTACGGCCGCGAGTACGGGAGTTGCGGTTGTTCGTACGTGCGGGGTTCATTGAGAACCTTCCTTGATACGGCACGTATCAAGGAATTCCCGCAGCGGAAAAGCAGCGCGGGGAATCACAAGAACGGGCCGAAATGGAATGCGAAAGCGAAGCCGCTTTGCAGTGAATGCGGTGCGGGATGCAGGCGCTGAAATGGGTGACGTCATCTGGGCGTGAGATCCCGGACGTCGACGGGTGCGGCTCAGAAGAGACGCGCACCCCTGGGGGAAAGAACTGAGAGCGGTGGCATTCCCACAGTGGCACCACTGAGGGAAATGCCCGTAGCTGGGGCCCGCACCCCGAGGGATGCGGGCCCCAGCTACGAAGTGTGCTTCAGTGTCAGGTGGGAACGATGTTCTCGGCCGTCGGGCCCTTCTGGCCCGCCGCAATGTCGAAGGTCACCTTCTGGCCTTCGAGCAACTCGCGGTAACCCTGGGCGGCGATGTTCGAGAAGTGGGCGAACACGTCAGCGCCGCCACCGTCCTGCTCGATGAAGCCGAAACCCTTAGCCGCGTTGAACCACTTCACAGTGCCAGACGCCATGTCATATCTCCCTTGGGGCAGTACGCCGGCACCCGCAGCCACGGATACCGGGTCGCCGCGATGATGCCCCGCCGGAGAATAACCGGAAATAAAGAACGCTTCCCGCAGTTAAAATAGCGACAAAAGCGTTGAAGTTTTTGGGAACCACGACTGCAACTGGGGCCGACAATAGCACGCGGTAGCGGCGTGCGTACAGTCAATAAAACCACTCGGTCCGCTGCGTTAAACAAAATGCCCGTGCGAAACATTTAAATCTCGCCTCACGGCAATAGATATTGCCCTACCCGCAACACAACGTTCCAGCAGGAGCGGTCGCCATTTGCGGCCCGCAAGGCGCAACCACCGCCGCGGCACCCTCCTGTCGGGCAGCGGCCCATCAGGGCGTATGCCGGTCCCAACACAGACAGGGCCGCACAACCCGCTGCTGCGCGGCCCTGCCAGGAGTGCCCCAGCTCCCACCACTGTCGCCTGGCTGCCGGCACCCACCGTTCGTGGCCAAACCAGTCGAAAGGCAGCCCGCCCAGGGGGCGCCATACGCGTCAGGCGCGGGCGGACACACACCATCTCAGCTTGCGGACGGCGGGTGCTCCGCTTCGGCGGCGCGGTGGTGTTCGGCGTTGATGCGCTGGGCTTCTGTGAGCTGGTCTTCGAGGATGACGATGCGGCAGGCGGCCTCGATGGGTGTGCCCTGGTCGACGAGTTCGCGGGCGCGGGCGGCGATGCGCAGCTGGTAGCGGGAGTAGCGGCGGTGGCCGCCCTCGGAGCGCAGCGGGGTGATGAGGCGGGCTTCGCCGATGGCGCGGAGAAAACCCTGCGTGGTGCCGAGCATTTCGGCGGCCCGGCCCATGGTGTAGGCGGGGTAGTCGTCGTCGTCGAGACGGCCGAACGAGTCGTCTGCTGTCATTTCACCTCTCTGTGGAACGCGTTGAGGGGCCCGGATGCCATCTGGCACCCGGGCCCCGAAGGAACTGCTACACCATCTGCCGACTCTCGTACTGTGTCGGCCTTCTGTTTCCGCGTGCACGCCCGGGAGAGGGCGTGGATTGCGGGGATCGCGGTTGCTTGACCGGAGACCACCTCACTATCGATGTCCTGCGGTACCCGGGCTCGACACTCCGCCCGGGCGATCCTGATGGTGCCTGGCTCCTCCGTTCTTCCCTCTGGGATCACTCACTTACCTACTGCTGGTACTACTGCTCCGCGGCCTACGGCAGCGCCACTCTTCGGCAGCCAGCCCCGTCGCCCGTCCTGCGTCTGCTCTGGCTTGGAACCCCACTGCCGAACCTCCCGGCACGCGCGTCCGCAGCCGACGCCTTCACCGAGGTACTACTCACTTCACTGCTGGGTACTGCCCCTGCGGTACTGCTTCCGGCGGCCCCTGATTACTGCGGGCTGCCCGGTCCGGTCGTCAGTCCCGTCGCCGTCCTGCAACAACCCTGGCTTCGAAACTCCACCACCGCACCGTCCTGCTACTGCGGTTACTGCTGCCCGCCAGTTCGTCTCTGCCGGGCCCTGCTGTCTCTCTGTTCTACGAGAGAAACCATAACCAGACCGCCCCCCAATGTCTACTCCGGCCGACATAGATTTTCGAGGCCCGGGTGGAGAGACAGTTGACACCGGCCACGGAACGGGTGCCCGGCGGCCCCGCTCCAGCCAGGCTCGCCCACTCTGACCAGGCCAATGCCACCGGCCTCGACGCCGCGAACACCACAGCCGCCCCGTCTGGCCATGCGGATGACCGCTCAGGACACGCGCCACAGCCGACGCTTGCGCGGTTGGCGCACCGCAGGCCCGGCAGAAGCACCGTCAGAAACGCCAGACAGGACCCGCGTGACGATGCAAGGCCAGGGGGACCTGATGGACACAATGAGCGTCAACGTGACAACTGCCCGCCCCACGGCATGCATTGCCGACGCACGCCAAAGCGCCCGGGAATTCCTCGCAGGTCTCATACCGTCCGTGAGAGCGACCGAGACTGCCGACACCGTGATCCTTGTCGTCTCGGAGCTCGTCACCAACGCACTGCGCCACGGCGGGCGGCACCTGCACCCTGGACCTCACCGCCCACCCCGACAGCATCGAGGGCCGTGCATGACCACAGCCCACATCCACCGAGCATGCGCACCCCCGACCTGAACGGCGCCACCGGAGGCTTCGGCTGGCCCGTGGTCAACCATCTCGCTCGCACCACCTCCGTGACCAACGGGGCGGCCGACGGCAAGACCGTCAGCGCTTTTTTCGCCCGCTAGTGCCAGACCACCGGCACCGACCAGCGCCACGGACAGCCTCCCCAAGATCGCTTTCGGGACTGTAAAACGTTCGGTGTAACTCCCGATCATGGAAGATGCATCGATGACCAGCGACAACGTGACCGAGGCCGATCCTGCCGAGCCGTCTGAGGCGGTTCCGTCGAAGCCTGTGGACGACCGGTTGATTGACGAGCTGGTGGGCCGGGCTCAGGCCGAGGGCCTTCAGCTGACCGGCGAGGGCGGGCTGCTCCAGCAGCTGACCAAGCGGCTCCTGGAGTCGGCTCTCGAGGGCGAGATCACCGACCACCTCGGCTATGACAAACACGATCCCGCCGGGAAGAACGGTGGCAACTCCCGCAACGGCACCCGATCCAAGACCGTGCTGACGGATGTCGGCCCGGTGGAGATAACTGTGCCCCGCGACCGTGAGGGTTCCTTCGAGCCGAAGATCGTCAAGAAGCGGCAGAAGCGTCTGTCCGGCGTGGACGAGATGGTCATCTCGCTCGCGGCGAAGGGCCTGACCACCGGCGAGGTCCAGGCCCACCTTGCCGAGGTCTACGGCGCCGACGTGTCCCGTCAGACGATCTCCACGATCACCGACAAGGTTCTCGAGGGCATGGCCGAATGGCAGAACCGGCCGCTCGACGCCGTCTACCCGGTGGTCTTCATCGACGCCATCCACGTGAAGATCCGCGACGGCGCGGTCGCCAACCGGCCCATCTACGTGGCCTTGGCGGTCACGACCGAGGGTCGGCGCGACATTCTCGGGCTGTGGGCCGGCGACGGCGGCGAGGGCGCCAAGCACTGGATGCACATCCTCACCGAGATCAAGAACCGCGGCGTGAACGACGTCCTTATGCTCGTCTGCGACGGACTCAAGGGCCTGCCCGACGCGGTCGAGACCGTCTGGCCGCAGACGGTCGTGCAGACCTGTGTGGTCCACCTGCTGCGGAACTCCTTCCGCTATGCCGCCCGCCAGGACTGGGACAAGATCGCGAAACTCCTCAAGCCCGTCTACACCGCGTCGACCGAAGACGCCGCACTCGAGCGGTTCGCGGAGTTCGCCGACGCGTGGGGCAAGAAGTATCCGGCGATCGTGCGGCTCTGGGAGAACGCGTGGGAGGAGTTCACTCCCTTCCTCCGCTTCGACACCGAAATCCGCCGCATCGTCTGCACGACGAACGCGATCGAGTCCGTGAACGCGCGGATCCGACGGGCGGTGAAAGCCCGCGGCCACTTCCCCAACGAGCAGGCCGCACTGAAATGCGTCTACATGGCAATCATGTCGCTCGACCCGACCGGCAAGGGCCAAGCCCGCTGGACCATGCGCTGGAAGACAGCCTTGAACGCCTTCGACATCACCTTCGACGGCCGACTCTCCGCAGCCCGCCAGTAACCCTCAACAACCCGAGTTACACCGCTCGTTTGACAGACCCGTCACCAGGTGCCCACGATCAAGGGGAAGGCTCAACACCGACGTAAAGCGCCAACGAGCGCAAGCGGCCCAGCCCGTCGGGCAGACGGCAGCGGTCCACGCTCTGCCGACCGCCCGCGCGCGACACCGCTAGTGGCGCAGGTCACGCCGATGTCGATCTCTGGTTTCGGGATGACCTTGCGTCAGGGGAGTAAAGAAGGGCTGGCAGCGCCCCATTCGGGGCCGTCATCGACCGCGAATGGCATGCGCGCCGAAAGTGGTCTAGACATCAAACAAGGCCCTGGTCGCCGACCAGGGCCTTCGTCATGGAGCGAGTGACGGGAATCGAACTCGCGCTCTGAGCTTGGGAATCACCGTGGCTTGCGTGGTCATATGGCTGCTGACCTGGGCAGATTCGTTGTGCTGCGGCAGGAGAGAGGGTCTGGTGGCGCCACTGTTGACCGTGGTTGTCCGCTCTGAAGGGCACGCTATGGGCACGACGCTCGAGAGGTGGACGAGTGTCGTGCCTACGTTGCCTCTCCGTGCTCGGGGCTCGTCAACGCTTGCTCCGCCGTCCTCCAGCTCAGGATGGGCCCGGACCACCGCTGATCGTGTGGCGGGGACGCAGCGACGATCACAAAAGGGCGCGCAGATCGTGGGCCGGGTAGGCGGCATGGAGCGTGTTCGCCGGCTTATACCCGGTAGCTTCCAAATGCCTTTCGGCCGAGGTGTCCAGATGTGCAAGCCAACTGGCAGGCGACAACTGTCCTGGTGGTGCGCTGGTCATGCCAAGGCCGACAGTTGCCTCGTCCCAATCCCGTGCTGCGGGCCAGATCCCACGCAGCTCGTCGAGTTCCCGGCGTCCGGCGGCGATCCGGTGGTCTGATATCTCTTTGAACAGGAGGGGGGAGATTGCTTCGTTCGGTGTCGAGAGGTATTGCCGGGCGGCGTGGGAGACCAGTATAGACAGGTTGGGAAAGCGTTCGCGCCACTCCCAGGAAGAGTCGGGCGGAATGGGCGCCTCGCGATAGCCCTCGTTCTCGAAGGCCGCCAGATATGGGATCATTGCCAGGAGACAGTCGACGCGGATTCTGCCGCGAGGCGGGATGATCGGGGGCATTGTGGCTAGACAGGTACTGACGTCCCAGTGGTTGATTCCCAGATGGATGATCTCGGCGATTTCTCGGGTCGCACGAAACGGCCTCGCCGGATAGTAGACGGCCACCCTCAGGTAGCTGCGCATGCCTCGGGATGGACACTCTTCGGAATCGACGAAGCACTCTTCAGCGGGTACTGGTACGGAGCAGTATGCCTCAAGCAGTTGCCTTAGCTCGGGGAGCCATTCGGTGTCGGGGGCGAAGATATCAGGCTGCGTCACGGCTCACGCCCCGTCGTGTTCGCTACAGTCGGCTAGTAGGGCTTTGGCCCGCAGGAACATGTCGTCGTCCTCTATCCGAACGGCTTTTGAGGTGATGTCGTCGACCACTCGACGGAGCATCTTCAGCCATTGGCGGGTGAATTCTTCCGCAGTGAGGGTGAGTTGGCTCCGCTCATTGAGCACGAACTCGTAGCTGCCCAGGATGCTTTCCCACCGGGAGTCGATGATCAGGTTCGTTTCCTCCCGGCGGATCTCCCAGGTGGTGAAGAACGAAGAGGCGCCGGTGACCAACTGGGCATGGGTGAATCCGGGGGCCTGGATCGTCTCCAGCAGGACGATGATGTCGTCGACGAAAACATATAGGTCCTCGGCGTAGTTGACCGGCACAAGAACGTTGTTCCAGGACAGCACCAGGTATTCGGTGTCGGGCTGGTAGACAAGCCCGATCGCTTCGAAAAAACTATCGGCAACCTGGTCTACGTCCAGAAGGGCGGGATTTCCTGTCTGGATCCAAAAGCTCATAGCTGTCCTATCTAGTGGTGGGATATGCGTGAACCGTCCCGTTTGGGCGAACTTTCACGAAGACGGAGTTGGGTTTGCGTATCGAACCATCCGGCATGTATTCGATGCAGTCATTGTCTTTGGGCAGTTTGAAGAAACCGGTTTTGCCGGGACCGAGCTCCGCACCCTTTTCCGTGGCGAACTTGACATCGGCTGAACTTCCGAACCGCCCCTGCGGTTTACCCTCGACCTTCGCGCGCTGCGGGCCCTCGTGCCAATCGATCCCGTGCTTCGCACCTTTGGTCAAGGCGCCCTCGGGCTTAAACTTTTGGCCGTCCTTCTCGACGCCCTTGTTGACCTCGGCTATCTGCTTGTTCTTGCTGAGGCCGGAGAGTTTCTGCTGACTCTGTGTAAATGCCTGTTGTTGCTCCTCGGAGACCGGCTGTGGTTCCGCAGCATCGCCGGACGAGCCCTGACTACCGCTTCGGTCCCAAGCGCCGTCTGTGTCGCCGTCGGACATCCGGGTCATGAAGTCGCCGAAGCCGGCCAGCGCGAGCGCCCCGCCCGTGCCGATGACTGCGACACCCGCGATATTTACAGGGACCCCTACTAATGCCCCGACTCCCGTTATGTCAAGTGCGCCCCCACCCACTTCCATGCCCGCGCCCGCAGCCATCAGGAAAGCCCCGAGAGCTACCGAACCTGCGTCAAGCATGTTGCGCCAGCTGAACACCGACGACATGAATCCGCCGACATCCTCGATGCCATGCTCGACGGGGTCACTGATGTATTTTTGGAACCAGCCCTTCTTCTTGGGCTTGGGTTCCGGCTGCGGCGTTACCCCGTTAAAGGCGTCCAGCGGCGTGATGCCCTGGCCGAATCCGTGCTCTCGCCCGCCTCGTCTGCCATGTGGCACCGTCGCCTTATCTCCTTGGCGATGGCGGGGAGTTAGTCGTTCAGCGCGCCAGGAAGCTGAGCTCCTGTTCCGAGCGACGCATAGTGTTGAACCTGCTGTAGTTGCGGGCTGCTGGTGGCCTTCTTCCCTGGGCCCAGTGCTGCCTCGGCTTCGTTGAGTATGCCGGCGATCCGTCGGTGTAGTCCGGGTGAGTCCTGGCCGGCCTTGTCCAGGTCTCCTGCCAACTTGCGCACCCGGTCGGCTTTGAATCCCCTGAATCCCATCAGCGTGCCCCCGACTTGCCGTTGGCCTTCTCTTCAAGGTGCATGGCCTCTGTCTCCCACCGGCGCGCATCGGCTATCAGGTCCGAGGCCATGCGGTGCAGGGCGGACTTGCGGGCCTGCAGAGTGCCGGTTGTATCCGTAGCGTACGGACCGATCCAGATCAGGTCGTCTCCGGTGCCGGACGCCTGCTTTGCTTCCCGGTCGAGATACGTGCCCATCTCGTGTGCCGCGTGGCGAGCCTGCCGGGCGCAGGTGCGCAGTGTGTCAGCGCGCTTGTGCAACTGCGCCGGCGATTCCTTGTCGGGCATGACGGTTCGCCCTCTCATGCGCAGGCGAGTCGGTTACCAGCTGCTCAGCAGGCTACTTGGCGGATACAACGCGCAAAATGCTCGCGGCTACTTCTGTGGTTCACGTGACAGGGGGACCCCTGACGGCTGACCAGGGCTTTGGTCGGGGCCGGGTGTAGAGGTTCGCGCAACATCCAGACCTGCGGTCGCACCTCGCAGTGGCGCGGGAAAGCGAACGACGCCTGCGGTGCCGAGAGGGTCGAAGGCGAAGTAGCAGCCGTGGGATGGGCAAGGTGAACGCCAAGCCGACTGTCGGCGCCTACGGTCGCCTCGATGTGGTCGGCTCCGTGTCCGCCGCCCTGAGCGGGAGCCAGCCCCTGCCGCTATTGCGGATTGTGAAGCTGATGGGGCGTCGCGTTTGCGAACGACCCGATTCTCCCTCGCAGGGGCCCTTTCGTGCCATGCCCAGAGGCGTGACGTACGTAGTGACAGTGGGCACCTGCATACCGGAGGGCTCCTGGAGATGGATCTGCTCCAGCGCGCCGGCGCCACGGCGCTCCTCGAGAACGAATTCGACACGGCGCTGCGCAATGTTCCGTCGTTCCTCCTTCGGCTGCAAGCGGCGGAAGTCCGCGCCGCGGTAGGGCTGCCGGAGAGCATCCGGTTCTACGACCTTCGTCACACCGAGCGCACGATGGCCACCCGGTCGGGCGCCACGCTCAAAAACACGATGGTGCGGGCCGGGCAGTCCTCGGAGAAGGTCGTTCTCTATCAGCCCTCGGGATCACCAGCGTCAGAAAGAAGACGTGAGTGGGCTGGACACGATGGTCCGAGCAGAGCGGCAGAAGCGCGCTGAGCAGGCAAAAACAGGCCCAGGTGGTGCGGAGGTGGTGCGCGACGCCTGAATCGGTCTAGACAACACAAAGGCCCGGGTGGGGGATCATGTCCCTGACCTGGGCCTGAGTTGGTGGAGCGAGTGACGGGAATCGAACCCGCGCTCTGAGCTTGGGAAGCTCATGTTCTACCATTAAACTACACTCGCGCAGCGATCTTCCCGGAGGGAATCGCATCGCGGCCACTCTACCTCATGCCCAGCCGCACCCGGTGTCCGTGTCCCGGAGGTGTGCTGGCCCGCGGCGGGGTGTCGGGGTCGTAGGTTCTCGTCCGCCCCGTGGTGTTTCCTGTTCGCCCCCAGGCATCTCCCCACGCCCCGACCCGTCCCCGGTTACACCGTGCTGGTGGGTGGGGGACCGTCCGTACAGCCGTCCGGTTCGGGGGGTGTCGGTCTCGTTTTCGGGTGGGGATCCCGCTGCCGGGTGCGGAAGTTGGGGCGTACCGTGGCCGATCGGAGTGCCGGTTGGAGCGGTGTCCTGTACATCCCCTAATGTGGTGTTTTCTCTCGTCCGCGCTTCATGGGGAAGGGACTTGATGGATCCGATGGAACGCACTGTGGTCCGCTGTGCCGAAGGGCACGTGTTCAGTACTGCCTCGTTCCCGTTGCAGCAGCTCGGGACCGACCGGATCGGGCCCGGGCGGCTCATTCGGTGTCCGCGCTGTGCGCGGTTGCGGCATGCCGTGCCGGTGGGGCTTGAGCAGCAGTAGCCGCAGTGGGCCAGTAGTCGTGGCAGGGCGGCAGCAGCGGTAGTCCGTGCAGGCCGTCGGCAGGGCCGGCGGTGGCAAGATCAGCCGGGGCCGTAGGAGTGGCTTCGGTGCGGGTGCGTCGTCCGTGGTGCGGGGTGTGCGGGTCGGCCGATTGGGGCGGGGCCGCGCGGTCCCCGTATCCTCGGGGCGTGCTTCTCTCAGACAAGGACATCCGGGCCGAGATCGACGCCGGGCGCGTGCGCATCGATCCGTACGACGAATACATGGTGCAGCCCTCCAGCATCGACGTGCGGCTCGACCGCTACTTCCGGGTGTTCGAGAACCACCGGTATCCGCACATCGACCCCGCGGTCGAGCAGGCGGATCTGACGCGCAAGGTCGAGCCGGAGGGGGACGAGGCGTTCATCCTGCACCCCGGTGAGTTCGTGCTCGCCTCCACCTATGAGGTCGTCACGCTGCCCGACGATCTCGCATCCCGTCTCGAAGGCAAGTCGAGCCTCGGGCGGCTCGGGCTCGTCACGCATTCCACCGCCGGGTTCATCGACCCGGGTTTCTCGGGGCACGTCACGCTTGAGCTGTCGAACGTGGCGACGCTCCCCATGAAGCTCTGGCCCGGGATGAAGATCGGGCAGCTCTGCATGTTCCGGCTCGCCTCGCCGGCCGAGCACCCGTACGGCAGTGAGCGGTACGGGTCGCGTTACCAGGGCCAGCGCGGGCCGACCGCCTCGCGGTCCTTCCTCAATTTCCATCGGACCCAGGTGTGATATCCAGCCATGAGTGACGTACGCGAGAACCTGACATATGACGGTTTCGGGCACGCGGTGCGCGAGCTCGCGCAGACCATCGCCGACGACGGCTATGAGCCGGACATCGTGCTCAGCATCGCGCGCGGCGGAGTATTCGTGGCCGGTGGGCTCGCCTATGCCCTGGACTGTAAGAACATTCATCTGGTGAACGTGGAGTTCTACACCGGTGTAGGGACCACGTTGGAGATGCCGGTCATGCTGGCGCCCGTCCCCAACGCAATCGACTTCTCGGCCAAAAAGGTACTCATCACCGATGATGTCGCCGACACAGGGAAGACCCTCAAACTGGTCCACGACTTCTGTGTTGGTGCCGTCGCCGAGGTGCGCAGCGCCGTGATCTACGAGAAGTCGCAGTCGCTGGTGAAATGCGAGTACGTGTGGAAGCGCACCGACGAGTGGATCAACTTCCCGTGGAGCGTCGAGCCGCCCGTCGTGCGGCGCGAGGGCCAGGTGCTCGACGCCTGACGGCGGAATCGTAAATGCGGGGGAATGGTGAAGGATACGGGTGCTGACCGGCACTCGAATCCTCTCGCGGGGGCTCTCTCCGCCCCCCTCCGTCTCTGTTATGTCTCCGTTCTGTACCTGTTGTTTGTGGCGCAGTGGACTTGTTATTCCACCGGCGGGCTGCTCCGGGCCCTGAGTTCCGGCGGGTTTTGTCCGGCTTTCTGGTCTGATGCGGCCGGGATGCCGCACGGTTCGTGGAGGCAATACACCCCATCGGTCCGAGAGTTCACGGGTCTGCCGTCTCCGACCGCCCGGGGTGTGTAACGGGTCCGTTAGGGGCGTGTGAGAGGCTTTCCGGTCGGTGGTCGCCTTAATGCCGGGCTGTCCGTCTCGTGCCGATCTCGTGTAGACCCACGAATGCGGACGCACCATCAGCCAAAGGAGTGCGGACTCCGTTGATTCCGCCGGATCACGGTGTAACGCATCATGGTGTTCTGCGAGAACGTGAGGGGTTGGCCATGCGGACGTCATTAGATTCGACGGGACCTGAAGCCAGGATCCCGGTCGCCATCCACGCGTCCGACCCGCTCTCGCTGGCAGGAGCTACCACTCAGCTGCGCCAGCAGCCGGCCATCGAGCTGGTCGACGAGGCGAGCGGGCGGCCTGGAACGGTGGCGGTCCTGCTGGCGGACGCGCTGGACGAGCCCACCCTGTCGCAGCTGCGGCGGCTGGTACGGATAGACGGCACCCGGGCCGTCCTCGTGGCGGGTCTGATCCGCGAGGCGGAACTGCTTCAGGTCATAGAGAGCGGCGTCGCGGCCATTGTCTGGCGGCATGAGGCCACCGGGCACCGGCTCCTGCAGGCTGTCATCGCTGCCTCAAGGGGCGAGGGAGACCTCCCGTCCGATCTGCTCGGGCGGTTGATATCCCAGGTCGGTGCCCTCCAGCGCAAAGCCACCAGCTCGCCCGGGGCCCCCGCTTCGGGGCTCTCCTCGCGTGAGCTGGAGGTGCTGCAACTGGTCGCCGAAGGCATGGACACGGCTGAGGTCGCCCGCAAGCTCTCGTACTCGGAACGCACCGTCAAGAACGTGATGCACGGCCTCACGACCCGGCTGCACCTGCGCAACCGGGCCCATGCCGTCGCTTATGCCTTCAGGGAGGGCTATATCTGACCATTGTCGGACGGGTCCCGGCTGGTGGCGATCAGTCGGCCGGTGCCCTGCTGGTCATTCCCGTCGGTCCTCAAGGGCAAGCCTCACTTGCCCCTGGGGACCGACGGTGTTGTCCCCGGACCGTCCCTCCCATGCCTGGGGTGCCGGTGCGACCTGGGTGCAGGATGGCGGTGCGGACCCGCGACCCGGAGCGGGTGACGCCTGTGACACCGGCATCAGCGGAGGGCGCGACAGTGATCCACGAGGTGGACGAGGTCCTGAAGGGGCTGCTGTCCGGCGGCGCCCTGGCGGGGACCGGAGTGGACATCGCCTTCGAGGCCCCGACCCGCGACTGGGCGGCCCGGCGCAACTCACCGACGATCGACGCCTATCTGTACGACATCCGCGAGGACGTCAAGCGGCGTGAACGCGGCGCCATCGCGGTCAAGGACGAGCGCGGTGTGGTGCTGAAGCGGCGCCAGCCGCCGCGTTGGTTCCGGCTCTCGTATCTCGTCACGGCCTGGACCAAGCAGCCCCAGGACGAGCACCGGATGCTCTCCGCCGTACTGGCCACGCTGCTGCCCCGCGAGGTGCTGCCGCCGGAGGAGCTGACAGGGGCGCTGGCCGAACTCGGGCTCACCGTGCCCATGACGATCGCCGGGCTGCAGACCGATGCGCGGTCGTTCGCCGAGATCTGGTCGGCGCTGGGCGGCGAGCTCAAGCCGTCACTGGACCTGGTCGTGACCGCGCCCTTCCCGGCGTTCCCCGAGTACGAGGTCGGGCCGCCGGTCACCGAGGGCGCCGGGGTGCGGGTACGCGGCACGGACGGCACTCTCGACGACTCGCAGCGACGGGATCACCAGCCGCGCCACTTCGCCCGGACCGGCGCGCGCCGCCGGCCGGGCGCCGCGGGCGGGGCCACCAGTACGGACGCGAGTACAGGGACGGGCACAGGCACAGGCACGAGCACCGGCACAGGTACGAGCACCGGCACGGGAGCGCAGCCCGAGTGACGACGGACACCGATCCCGGCCGTGACACCGGGCGGGAAGCGGGGCTTCCTGATAGCACCGGCACCGGCACCCGCCCCGGTGCAGACGGGGCGGCCGACGCGCTGATCATCCGGCTGGCGCTGCTGCGGGAGCGGGTCGCGGAGCTGGTCGAGTCACGCAGCGCCACCGACCCGACCGCCGCCGATCCGCTGCGCGGGCTGTATCTCTCCGACGAGGCCGTCCAGCATCTCCTCCGGTCCGATGACAGGGCCGGTGACAGGTCCGGGGCCGCTGACGGGAGCACCGCCCTGGGCACCGGCCCGGGCCCCGGCGCGTCCGGCGGGGACGACCGGTTGCGCCGTCTCACCAGCCGGCTCGGGCTCGGCCCGCTGGACGAGGCGATCCTGCTGCTGGCCCTCGCGCCCGACCTCGACCGCAGCTTCGAGCCGTTGTACGGCTACCTCAACGACGACGTCAGCCGCCGCCGGGCGACTGTCGGGCCGGCCATCGAACTGTGCGGCCTGGCCGTGCACGACGCCGGCGCCCGTGCCCGCTTCCACCCCTCCGCGCCGCTGCTCGCCCTCGGGCTCGTTCAGGTCGAGGAGCCCGAACGCCCCTTTCTCAGCCGGTCGTTGCGGGTGCCCGACCGGGTCACCGCCCATCTGCTCGGCGACGACACCCCGGACGCCGCGCTCGCCGGACAGGTCACGCTGCTGGCGCCCCGCCCGGTGGAGTCCGCGCCGCCCGGCGGCTCTCTCGTCGAGCAGCTGGCCGGGCGGCTGACCGCCGGACGGCTGACGGTGTACCTCCGCGAGGAGCGGAACGGGGACGCCCTCTCCCTTGCCACCGCCGCGCTGGCCGCCGCGGGTCTGGAGGCCCTGCACTTCACCCCCGGACAGGGCCCTCCCGGCGCCACCGCCGCGACGGATCCGGCTGCCCCGTACCCGGCCCCGGGCGAGCAGGGCGCACCCGGGCTGCTCTCCGACCTGCTGCGCGAGGCGCGGCTGCGCGGGTGCCCCATCGTCGTGGCACCGGTACCGGAGAGCCCGGGACCACTGCTCCGGGCGCTGATGGCAGAGGGCGCAGCGCCGACCACGGCGCAGGGCACCTCGCATTCGCACGGCGTCTCCGTGCTGCTGGCCGGCGGGCGTCCGTACGATCCTGACTGGTGCGGCCGGGACCCGCTGGTCCTCGACGCCCCCCGGCAGCGCTCCGGCGATCTCGATGTCTGGTCGGCGGCCCTCGGGCCGGCGGACGGGCCGGGCTCCCTCGGCTTCGAGCTGGCGCCCGTCGTCGCCCCGTACCGGCTGGGCGGCGACCGTATCCGCCGTACCGCGCGCGCCGCGCTGGACCTCGCCGCCTTCGAAGGCGTGGAGCTGACCGCCGCGCATCTGCGGCTCGCCGCCCGGCAGCAGTCCGCGTCGGGGCTTGAGCAGCACGCCCGGCGGATCAGGCCCGACGTGGGCTGGGACGATCTGGTGCTGCCTGACCGGCCGTTGGCCCAGTTGCATGAACTGGCCCTGCGGGCCCGCCACCGCGACCGGGTGCTCGGCGACTGGCGGCTGAGTGCCGGCGGCGGGCGCGGGCGGGGTGCGCTGGCGCTGTTCGCGGGTGAGTCGGGGACCGGGAAGACGCTGTCCGCCGAGGTGGTCGCCGCCGAACTCGGCCTCGATCTCTACGTCGTTCAGCTCTCGTCGGTGGTCGACAAGTACATCGGCGAGACCGAGAAGAACCTGGAACGGATCTTCGCCGAGGCCGACCGTACGGACGCGGTGCTGCTCTTCGACGAGGCCGACGCCGTCTTCGGCAAGCGCTCACAGGTGACCAGTTCGAACGACCGCTACGCGAACCTGGAGAGCGCCTATCTGCTCCAGCGCCTGGAGTCCTTCGACGGCATCGTGCTGCTCACCACCAACCTGCGGGGCAACATCGACGAGGCGTTCACCCGGCGCCTCGACCTGATCATCGATTTCCCGTTCCCGGACGCCGCCCAGCGGCTGGCGCTGTGGCAGCACAGCCTGACGCATGTGCCGTGCGCGGAGGACATCGATCCGGGCCCGTGCGCCAAGGAGTTCGAGCTGGCGGGCGGTTCGATCCGCAGCGCCGTGGTCACCGCCGCGTATGCGGCCGCGGGCCGGAACTCCCCGGTCACATCAGCTGACCTGCTGGCGGGCGCGCAGCGCGAGTACCGCAAGGCCGGGCGGCTGGTCCTGGACGAGGGCGGCTGGTGAGCGGCGGCGCCGAGGTCGGCCGGTGACGCCCGGACGGTGAACGGTGGCGGGCGGCGGGTTCTCCCCCGCCGCCCCCTCTTTCATCACCCGCCGCTCACGGTTCGCCCGGCTCCGGACAGGACCGGACGGGATCACGAGTCCTTGAGGATCACGAGTCCTTGAGGATCACGAGTCCTTGGGGATCGCGATGAAGGACCATTCATGGGCGTCCGGGAGGTCGCACCGCCCGATCATGAGCTCGTTGTCGTCGTTGGTGCCCTGCTGGTTGTCCGGGCCGTTCTGAGTCGACTTCAGGCAGAGGTCGTTGCTCGCGTAGTTGCGGATCAAGTAGTGGTCGTCGCGCTGCTTGTCGAGCCACCACAGCTGGTTGTCGGCCTTGGTGCCGTCGCAGGTGAACTCGGCGAGCCCGGTGCCGGCCGGCCTGGGGCCCATCTCCCCCAGGTCCATGCAGAGGCGGTCCTTGATGTTGCGCATCTGGAAGAGGCTGTTGTTGTTCGGGCCGCCGTGCGGGTAGCGCACCTCCAGGTCCCAGATCTGGTTGTCCGCGTCCGTGGGGTTGCAGTCGTTCTCGATGACCCAGCCGTCGATCTGGCCCTTGTCCCGCCCGGGGAGTTCGGCGCAGAGCTTTGTCCCGTCGTTCTTGATCAGCACGTGTTTGGCGTTCGCCGGATCGGGCTTCTTCTTGGGTGCGCCGCCTCCGCCTCCGCCTCCGCCGCCTCCGTTTCCACCGCCGCTGTTGCCGGCGTCCGGGTTGGGAGCGGACGGGGAGGGCGGCGGGGGCTCGCTGGCCGCGGGCGGCGGCAGACTCGGCGTGGGGGTCGGGGCGGGGATGGCACCTGCCTGCTCGACCTTCGCCACGGCGCGGGTGGCGACGGTGGGCTTGTGCGTGAACCAGTACATGACGAAGACGATGGCGATGGCCATGAAGATCGCGAAGACGGTGGCGAGCCAGCGGGGGAGTACGCCGCGTTGGACGTAGAGGCCGTCGACGTCGTGGGGTTTGGTACCGGAGCGCTGGATGGCGAGGCGGTAGGGGCGGTCCTGTTTGCGGCCGAACCAGGTGATCTGGCGGGGGCGGAGGGTGGCGCGTACGAAGGCGGCGCGGCCGGGTTCGATCTGGACGTTGGCCGGGAGGATCTCGTACGAGAGCTGGTCACCGTTCTCGCTGCCGTTGACCGAGGCGGTGAGCTTGGTGTTGCCGAGGTTGTCGATCGCGAGCTTGGGGCGTCCGCGGAATCGGCCCTTGACGGTGTGGGGGACGAGTTCGGCGCGGATTTCGGAGAAGGGGGTGATGGTGACGTTGCCCTCGGGGACGGTGGTCGCCTCGGGGTGTTCGGTGGGGATGACCTGGACGCCGTACGGGTTGGGTCCGGCGATGGCGTCGGGGGTGCGTGGCGGGGCGAACGTGAGGTCCACGGTGCCGGTGGTGCCGGGGAAAAGTCGGATGGTCGGCGGTTCGACGGTCACGTACGGGGCCAGGTCACCGACGGGTACGCACCGGTACTCGTCGACGACGTCGCCCGTGTTGCGCAGCCGTAGCCGCACGGTGGCCGTACTGCCCGGGTCCACCGTGGTGGAAGCAGGCTCCAGAGAAGTCCAGATGCTCACGCGCCGGACACTAGTCAGCGCCATGATGCCCTGTCACCAGGCTGCGGGGCAGGACCATTGCCCCGGGCGGCATTTCCGGCTGCCCTTCGTGGCCGTCACGGGCACCGGTCGCGGCTCCACGGGCACCGGTTGTGGCTCCCGGGGGCAGCCGCACCGGGCAGCGGCCCGTGTCCGTGCGGACACCCTCGGTCCGGGCGGCCGGACCGAGGGTCGTGGGGACAGTATCGGGTGACGAGGGGGACAGCAACGGGTGACAAGAAGGCATCTGCCTGTAATCATCTGGCCGTTCACCCGTTGCCGCACCGTCACCGTGCGGGACCGCGCCACGGATCGGCGGCGGCCCCGCGAGCGCCCGGCTGCCCATCGGGGCATTCGCCATGCCCTCGGATAGGTACCGGCGGACGTTTCGTCGCCGGTTCCGGTCCCGCAGGGTGGAGAGCAGGTCGTGTCTCGTACCCCGAGGAGAGCTGAGAATGCCGTCTTACCTGTCACCAGGTGTGTACGTGGAGGAGGTGGCCAGCGGCTCCCGTCCGATCGAGGGGGTGGGCACCTCGGTCGCCGCCTTTGTCGGTCTCGCGCCCGTTGGGCCGCTGAACGAGCCGACGCTGGTGACCAACTGGACGCAGTACGTCGCGTCGTTCGGTGAGTTCACCGACGGCTATTACCTGGCGCACTCGGTCTACGGTTTCTTCAACAACGGCGGCTCGGCCGCCTATGTGGTCCGCGTCGGTGGAACCCCCGGCGGGATTCCCGGCGAGGAGGAGCAGAGCCCCGCGGCCGTCGCAGGACGTCGCGCGCCGGCCGCGCTGCCGCCGGGCGAGCCGAAGCAGCTCGGCACCTTCGCCGTGTCGGCGATCGCGCCCGGCGAGAGCGGCTCCATCAGCGTCGAGGTCGCGGACTCCGAGGGGCCCGCCGACCGCTTCAAGCTGATCGTCAAGGACGGCGAGAAGGTCGCGGAGTCCTTCGACGTGTCGGCCAAGAAGGGCAACCGCAACTACGTTGTCACGCAGGTCAAGGAGCGCTCGAAGCTGATCCTCCTCCAGGAGGACGCCGCTGCCGCGCAGGTCGCCAGGCCGGACAACCAGACGGTCGCGCTCGCCGCGCCGCCCGCCGCCCCGGCCACCCCGGCCCCCGTGGAGCAGCAGCAGACCGAGCAGGTGCGGATCGGCGACTACCTCGGCGACTCCGCCGACCGGACCGGCTTCGGCGGTCTTGAAGCGGTCGACGAGATCTCGATGGTCGCGGTCCCCGACCTGATGGCCGCCTACCAGCGCGGCGCCATCGACCTGGAGGCCGTCAAGGCCGTCCAGCTCGGTCTGATCGCGCACTGCGAGCTGATGGGCGACCGGCTGGCCGTCATCGACCCGCCGCCCGGCCTCAACGCCCGCCAGATCCGTGTCTGGCGCCAGGAGACCGCGGGTTACGACTCCAAGTACGCGGCCCTGTACTACCCGTGGATCAAGGTCTTCGACCCGGCGGGCGGCCAGACCCGGCTGATCCCGCCGAGCGGTCACGTCTCCGGCATCTGGGCCCGCAACGACTTCGAGCGCGGTGTGCACAAGGCGCCGGCCAACGAGGTCGTACGTGGCGCGGTGGACCTGGAGATGCAGATCACCCGCGGTGAGCAGGACCTGCTCAACCCGCTCGGCATCAACTGCATCAGGGCCTTCCCCGGCCGCGGTATCCGGATCTGGGGTGCGCGCACCCTCTCCTCCGACCCGGCCTGGCGCTACCTGAACGTCCGCCGGTACTTCAACTACCTGGAGGAGTCGATCCTCACAGGTACCCAGTGGGTCGTCTTCGAGCCGAACGACCAGGCTCTCTGGGCCAGGATCCGGCGGAACATCTCCGCCTTCATGGTGACTGAGTGGCGCAACGGCGCACTCTTCGGCGCTACGCCGGAGGACGCCTACTACGTGAAGTGCGACGCCGAGACCAACCCGCCGGAGTCGGTGGACCTCGGCCGTGTCATCTGCGAGATCGGTGTCTCACCGGTCAAGCCGGCCGAGTTCGTGATCTTCAGGCTGGCCCAGTTCTCCAGCGGTGGCGGAGAGCTGGAGGAGTAGCAGCGCCCGGACCCGGCGGCCAGGACCTGGCCGCCGGGTCCGGACCGCGCACCACCGGGCGCCCGCCCGCCACGGCCATCGGAGTCAGGGCGGACGGCACCGGTACCAGCACCACCGGCACTACCGACACCACGGACAGCGCGAACAGAAGGAACAGCGTCCATGAGCCTCATGCCTGGCGATTCGCTCACTTCACATAATTTCGGCCTTCAGATCGACGGCGTCATGGTCGAGTACCTCCAGGAGGTCAACGGCCTGGACATGACGCAGGACGTCATCGAGTTCCAGCAGGTCTCTTCGAACGGCCAGCCCATCACCAAGAAGCTGCCCGGCGTGAAGAAGGCGGGGGAGGCCACGGTCGTCCGCGGCATGACCCAGTCCAAGTCCTTCAACGACTGGATCAACGCCTCCGTACGCGGTGACATGGGTTCGGCCCGTAAGAACGCCTCCATCATCGTGATGGACTACCAGAACAGCCCCGTGAAGCGTTACCACCTCCGCAACGCCTGGTGCAGCAAGGTCTCGGCCAGCACGGTCAAGGCCGGCGAGGCCTCGGCCCTCACCGAGACCGTCACGATCACCTACGAAGAAATGATCATGGAGTAATGCGCAGGGGAGCAGTTGCCCAGCCCGCGCCCGCTGCCGCTTCGGTCACTCCCGAGGCGGCGGCCCCGGTCGCGGTACCGGCCGAACCACCTCCCGCACGCCGGGAGTTGCGCACCGAGTTCGCCTTCGAGCTGCCGCGCGGCTACGTGGACGAGGCGGGGAACGTACACCGCGAAGGTGTGATGCGCCTGGCCACCGCACGGGACGAGCTGATCCCGCTGCGGGACATACGGGTGCAGGAGAACCCCGCGTATCTGTCCGTCGTCCTGCTCGGCCGGGTCATCACCCGGCTGGGCAGCGTGACGCACATGCACGACGGCGTGGTGGAGAACATGTTCGCCTCCGACCTCGCGTTCCTGCAGGACTTCTACCGTCAGGTCAACGCCGAGGGCCACACCAGGGCCGGCGTGACCTGTCCGCACTGCGAGCAGCCGTTCGAGGTCGAACTCGGCGGGAGCCGCCTGGGGGAATCGTGACGTACGCGACCGAACGTGTCCACGAGGAGATCGCGTACATCGCCTACCACTTCCACTGGAGCCTGGAGGACATCCTGGACCTCGAACACCGCGACCGGCGCCAGTATGCAGAGCAGATCGCCACGCTCGTGACCCGCGCGTCGGCGGAGCGGTAAGGAGGCGGGAGCACCGTCATGGGATTCCTCGACCGGCTTCGGGGCCGTACGGACACGAGCTCGGACACGTCTGCGCGCAACGCTCAGGCGCCCTCCGGCCCGGCACCTTCCGGCCCGGTTTCTTCCGGCCCGGCTTCTTCTACGCCGACGCAGGCCGCGCCGGTCGCGGTGGGGGCTTCCGGGCGCGACTGGAACAACCTGCCCGAGATCCAGCGGGCGACCGACCGCACGGCGGGGCACGCCGTGGCGACCGCCGACTTCGCCTCCCGGCTCGCCACTTGGCAGAACCCGTCCTTCTCGGGGTCGCTCTCGCACGCCGTGCTCGACGGCGCTCCCGGCGGGCTGCTCCGTGACGCCCTGACGCCCGCGGCCGCTCCTTCCGGGGCCGGCTTCGGGCTGCCCGCGCTGTCGCTGCCGGTCGCGGCGTTCGATGACGGCGCCGACCTCGCGGACGCGGGGCCCAGCCCGTACGAGGGTTCCGGCCTGCTGCCGGGCTCGCCGGTCCAGCGGGCGGTCGCCGCCGCGCGCCCCGCCGGTCCTCGCGTCGCGCCCGTACAGAAGGCTGCGAGCCGCCGGGCTCCGCTGACGAAGGCGGCTCCGCCTGCGGTGCAGCGGCGGGTGCTGCCTGCTTCGGCAGCCCGTCCGGCGCAGGCGGGTGAGCCTCCCGCCAGGGAGGCGGAATCTCCGGCTCCGGCCAGGTCTGAGTCTTCGTCTGCTGAGTCTCCCAGGGCGGTTGGCGCTCCTGGGGCTCCTGCGTCTGCCAGGACTCCCGCGTCTTCCGAGGCTTCTCGGCCCTCCGGGGCTTCTCGGCCCTCCGGGGCTTCGCCCGTCCCCGCTCCGGGTCCGGGTCCGGGTCCGGCGGGGGGCGTCGACCCTGGTGCGCGCCCCGTCCAGCGCGCGAGCACTGCGGCCCGGCCCCCGGCGCGGGGTGCCGCCGGCCCCGCCGCTTCCGGGCAGGCCGGGGACGTGCCGGGAAGCGCGGCAGCAACGTCGGGAGCACCGGTACGACGGTCAGCGCCCGCGCCGTCCACGCCTGTGCCGTCCACGTCCGCGCCGTCCACGCCTGTGCCGTCCACGTCCGCGCCGTCCACGCCTGTGCCGTCCACGCCTGCGCGGCCTCCCGTACAGCTGTCGAAGTCGAAATCTCCGTCGAAGTTGCCGTCCCGGCCTGCCGGTTCGGCTGGTTCGTCTCCGGCTGCGGCGCCGTCAGGTCCGGCGGGTTCGGCGGGGCCTGTGCCGTCCTCCGCGCCGTCCGTGCCGCCCGCTGGTCCTGTCGGGCCGGTTGCCGGGGGCGCAGTGCCGAGGAGCACGCCCACGCCCGATGAGGCCGGCGTCAGTGGTACGGAACCGACCGGGAGCCCCGCGGCGGGAAGTGCCGTGCCGGAACGTGACGTTCAGCGGTCCATGGCTCCCGATCGTGCGGTAAGGGCGCAGACCGGTCCCGCCGCCGTTCAGCGCGCGGCGACCCAGGGGCCCGGCCGCGCCTCCGGGCTCGGTGCGCCGGTACGGAGTGGTGCGGGGGGCGGCCCGGGAGTGCCCGAGACGCCACAGCCGGTCCGCTCCAGCAGGCTCGGGCCGCCCACGTCGGCCCCGGAGCCGCAGCGTTCGACGCCGTCCGGCCCGCCGGTCGAGGCTTCCCGGCCCCAGTCCCAGGCCCGGCCTCAGGGCCGGCCGAAGGCCCAGAGCCCGGCTGACTCCCAGCCCCAGTCGCAATCGTCGTCCGTCCCCGTACAGAAGCGTGCGACCGGGAGCGGAAGCGGGGCCACCGGGACCGGCAGCGGGGCCGGCACTGCGGCCACGCCCGCCTCGCCGTCCTCCGCTCCCCGTCGCAGGCCGCTGCTCGGCGCGCCGCTGGCCGGGCCGCCGGACGGGGCTCGGCCGGTCGGGGGCGAGGTGAAGGGGCCAACTCCGTTGCAGCGTAAGCAGGGAGGCGCTCCGGGTGGCAATGCTGTTCCGGCGCCCGTACAGCGGTCGGCCACGTCCTCCGCTGCTCCGGCTCCGAGCCGTCAGGATGCCGGATCCGCCGGGAGCGGCGTGGGGGGCGCGGAGGTCGTAGCGCCAGCACCCGCGTCCGCACCGGCGCCCCCGTCCATGTCCGCTTCCACGCCCCCCTCCGCAGCTGTACCGGTTGGCCGGGCAGCCGCCGACGCGCCTTCAACCCCCGCCCCCGGCAACGATGTCGGGCCGGTAGCGGCCCCCCGGGTCGTGCAGCGCGCCGCCGGTGGGCCGACCCCCGCCGCCACCGCGCCGCCGGAGCGCCGGACCCCCAGTGCGCCCCGTCCGGCCGTACGCCCTCTGGCGTCAGCCCGCGCCGTGCGGCCGCCGGCCGAGCCGTCGGGCGCCGTGCAGCGTCGGAGCGCTCCGGGCGCCGCCGCCCCGCTCCGCTCCGTCGCGCCCGAAACGCGAGTCCCGGAACTCGCAGTCCCGGAACTCGCAGTCCCGGAACTCGCAGCCCCGGGCTTCCCTGTGCCGGGCCGCTCTGTCCCTTCCCTCCCTGTCCCGGCTCTCCCGTTGCCGGATGACCGCTCGGTGTCCGGCACTGCGCCGGCCGTCCAGCGTTCCGCCGCGCCCGGTATGCCCGTACCGCACGCCATGCCGGAGCCGAACCGTGCCCCGGTGCCGGAGCCGAACCGCGCCCCGGCGCCGGAGCCGAACCGGGCCCCGGCGCCCGGGAGTTCCGCAGCGGCTCACCCCGTGGTCCGGCCCACCCGCTCGGGTGAGCCGGTGGTCCAGCGCCGCGCCGTGTCCCTGCCGGGATCCGGTGGGACCGCACCGCTGGGCAGCGCGGCCGCTGCGGCCGACGTGCCTGCTGCGGGCGCCGCTACGACTCCCGTGGTTCGTCCCGTTCAGCGCTCGGCCGGTCTGTCGGGCCCGGTGCCTTCGGTGGCTCTTCCCGGTGGTCCGTCCGCCCGGCAGTCCGCCCAGCAGTCCGCCGCAGTGCCGGTGCCGCAGGCCCTGCAGCGCGCATCGGTTCCGGGCGGCCCCGTGACTCCCGTACCGCTGGGACCGGCGGCCGTGAGCCGTGCCCCGGACTCCGTCCGCCAGGAAGGTGCTCCGGCACGGCACGGCGTCGACGGCCTCGGGGCCGGCGGTGTCGCCCAGGCCCTCACATCCCTGCCCGTGCAGCGCGCGGCCGCTCCACAGAGCACCCAGAGCACACCCTCCGCACCCACCGCACCGGCCATGCCCGCACCGCCGGCCCCGCTCACGGCCCGGACCACGCTGCCCACGCCGGGGGCCGTACCGGTACCGGACGCCGCAGGGCGCCAGGCCGCCACGCGCGTGGTCGGTCTCGGCAGTGCGTCCGCCGGGCCCGCGTCCGCCGCGCTGCCGGTGCAGCGGGCGCCAGGCGGCCCTCCCGCACTGGTCAAGCCATCCGTGCCCGCGCCGCCGCAGCTTTCGGCCGTCAATGTCACTGCCCACAGCACATCGGGCGGCAGCGGCAACGGCGGCAGTGGCAGCGGCAACGGCGGTGGAGGCGCACCTCCGCCCCCGTACACCGAGCGGCCCGACAGCCCCCCGCCGTACAGTGCGGTTCCGCCGATCCTCAACAATGGTCCCCGCTGCGACGGTTCCACCGAGGCGTCCGGGAACAGGTTCGACGCACGGGAGTTGTCCGACGGCCAGGTGGACGAGCTCACCCACCGGTTGATGGGCCCGCTCACCCGGCTGCTGAGGACGGAGCTGCGCATGGACCGTGAACGGATCGGCAGACTCCGGGACCCCCGGCGCTGACGGCGACAGCAACCGCACCACTGAGGACCACAGCACCACCCGGCAGCACAGCAGCACCGCACCACCCGCACCGACCCGCAGGAAGGAAAGCCGCACCCGATGCCCCAGGACCAGGATCCCGGCTCCACCATCTTCTTCAGCCTGTCCATCGACGGAGAGAGCCTGGGCACGTTCAACGGCTGCGAAGGGCTCTCCTCCCAGGTGGAGATCGAGCAGCGGCAGGAGGGCGGCAACAACGGCTTCGTCTGGCAGTTGCCGTCCCGGGTCACTTTCTCCAACATCACGCTGACCCGCCCGCTCACCCCGGACACCTCGAAGGTCGCGGCCTGGATCTCCTCCATCACCACCGGTGTCACCCGGCCCACCGCGCAGATCTCCGCGCTGCGCGCCGACGGTTCGCTGGTGGCCCGCTGGGGACTGATCGATGTGCTGCCGGTGAGCTGGCGGGGTCCGTCGCTGAACCCGTCGAACCCTTCGGTGGCCGTCGAGACGCTGGAGATCACCCACCACGGATTCACGGACTAGGGGGCAGCGCAGATGGCGAGCACCGGAGGCAAGGGCGGTAAGGGCGGCGCGGGCAAGAGCCTGGTACGTGCGACGCTCGCGATCCACCAGCCGCCCGTCGGCTACAGCACCACGCCGGGCGGGCTGATCCGCACGTTCAACTTCGACTTCAACCCGTCCCAGCTGGCGCTGAGCCGCCGCGCCCAGTGGAAGACGACCCCCACGGCGGCGGTGCGCGACGGCGCTGTGCCGGAGTTCATGGGGCCCGAACCCCGTGAGATGACCGTCGAGGTGTTCCTGGACACCTCGGACGAGCCGGACAGCAACGACGTCCGCAAGAACGTCGAAGCGCTCTTCTCCTGCTGCGAGGTCACCTCGGCCAGCATCGCGGCGAAGCAGCCGTCGACACCGTGGGTGGTCTTCCAGTGGGGCGCTTTCTCCACCGCGCGCTTCACCGCGTACGTCAGCTCGGTCGACGCCTCGTACAGCCTCTTCAGCACCACGGGTGTCCCGATCCGCGCCACCTGCCAGGTGCATCTGCACGAGATCCCGAGCAAGACCGCCGGGCAGAACCCCACGTCGGGCGCGCTCACCGCACGCCGGGTGCACCGGGTCGTCGCGGGTGACTCGCTCCAGTTCCTCGCCTGGCGCGAGTACGGGGACGCCACCGTCTGGCGGACCATCGCCGAGGCCAACGGCATCGACGACCCGGGGCAGTTGAGCCCGGGCACCGAACTCATGCTCCCCGCCGCCGAAGAGGTCGGCCACTGATGACCAAGATCGGCTACTCCAATGTCCTCCATGTCACCATCGGCGGGGCGCCGTTGACGAAGGAGCTCGCATCGCTCCTCGTCGCCGGGTGGGTCGACTTCGGTGCGGGTGTGCCAGGCTCCTTCCAGCTCACCTTCCGCGACCCCAAGAAGAAGGTGCTCTCCGACTCCGGCGCCGACATCGGCAAAAAGATCGTCATCGCGCCGGTCGCCGACGGCCAGGGGGCCCAGTCCCCGCTGATCACCGGTGAGATCACCGGCCTGGAGGTCGACTACGACGGCACCGGCACCATGACGGTCATCCGTGGCTACGACGGCGGCCACCGGATGCTGCGGCAGCGGCGGGTGGTCGGGTACCGGAACATGACCGCGTCCGACATCGCGCGCAAGCTCGCCGGTCAGGACAGTCTGAAGATCGGCAAGATCGACGCCACGAAGGGCATCTACGAGTACATCACCCAGGCCAACGTCACCGACTGGGACTTCCTGTGCCGGCTCGCCGACGAGAACGAGCGGGTGATGTCCGTCGACTCCGAGGGCGAGTTCCAGTTCGCCAAGGCCGACAAGGCGTCCGGCGCCCCGCCGGTCAGCACGCCGAGTGAGAAGAGCCCGTACGTCCTGGAGTCCGGGGTCGACATCCTGCGCTGCCGCGCCGCTGTCACCTCCGCCGACCAGGTTGCCACCGCCGAGGCGCGCGGCTGGGACGTGACGGCCAAGCGCGACATCGTCGGCAAGTCGCCCGCCACGTCCAACCCGGGGATCTCCATCGGGACCACGCCCGCGAAGGCCAGCAGCAAGTTCGGGCCCGCGACCATCGTCGAGACGGACACCCCGTACGACAAGCAGAACGAGGTGAAGAACGCGGCTTCGGCCCTCGCCGACGACATCACCGCGGCCTTCGCCGAGCTGGAGGTGACGGTCCGCGGCAATCCCAAGCTGCGGCCCGGCGTCCCGGTCGCGCTCGCCGATGTCGGCGACCCGTTCGAGGGCAAGTACACGGTGACCGCCGCCCGCCACTCGTTCGGCGACGGCCGGCACTACGAGACGTTCCTGACGGTCAGCGGCCGCCAGTGGCGTTCGCTGTACGGGCTCACATCGGGCGGCCAGAGCCCGTCGGCCCGGCTGCCCAGCGTCGCCAACGCGCTGGTCACCGACATCAAGGACCCGCTGAAGCAGGGCAGGGTCAAGCTGCGCTTCCCGTGGCTCGACGACACGTACACCAGCGACTGGACCCGTACGGTGCAGTTCGGCGGGTTCAAGGGCGGCGGCATCATCGCGCCCGACGCCGGTGACGAGGTGCTGGTGGGCTTCGACCGGGGCGCCCTGGACCACCCGTTCGTGATCGGCGGCCTCTACAACGGCAAGGACAAGCCGGGCAGCAACGACGTCCAGCCGTACGACCGCACCAGCGGCCGGGCCACCCGCCACACGCTGGCCGACCGCAACCGCAACCGGGTCGACCTGCTCGACGAACGGGTGGGCGGCAAACGCGGGGTCCGTATCAGCAGCGGCGACGACCGGCTTACCATCAACCTGGACCGCACCAAGACCGAGATAACCATCGACAGCAAGGGCTCCGTCACCATCAAGGGCACCCGGTCGGTGTCCGTCGAGGCGGGCAAGGACCTTTCGTTGAAGGCGGGCGGCAAGATCTCGATCAGGAGCGGGGGCATCCTCGACATGCAGGGGTCGATCATCAATGCCAAGGCCGTCGGCGCGTTGAACATGGAAGCGGGAGGCGAGTTGGGCCTGAACGCCGTCGGCCTGGCCACCATCTCCGGTGAGGGCAGCCTCCAGCTCAGCGCGATCGCGAACATCGGCATCAAGGCCGCCACCGTGATGATGGCGGGCGTCGTCACCGCCAACGACCTGCCGGTGGTCTGACATGGCAGAGCAATTCGTCGGCACCGGCTGGGCGTTCCCGCTCCGTATCGGCCCCACCGGTGGCATCGCCATGGTCAGCGGGGAGCGCGAGGTCGAGGAGGCGATCCGGCTCGTCCTCGCCACCGCCCCGGGTGAACGGCCGATGCGCCCCGACTTCGGCTGCGCCATCCACGACATGGTCTTCGCCCCCGTCAACGAGGCGACGGCCGGCCGCATCCAGCACGAGGTGTACGTGAGCCTCGACCGCTGGGAGCCGCGCATCGAGGTGGAGGACGTGGAGGTCAGCGCCGGAGACCAGCAGGGCGTGCTCTTCATCGACGTCCGGTACTCGATCCGCGGCACCAACAACCCGCGCAGCCTGGTCTTCCCGTTCTACGTCATTCCCTCCCACGACGAGCCGTCCTCGGATGCGGGACCGGCCACCGAAAGCGAACGCTGATGGCACTGCCCTCTCCCCACCTCGACGACCGCCGCTTCCAGCAGTTCGTGGATGACGCCAAGCGCTACATCCAGCAGCGCGCCCCGGAGTGGACGGACCACAACGTGTCCGACCCCGGGGTCACGCTCGTCGAAACGGTCGCCCACATGGCCGACCAGATCGTCTACCGGCTCAACCGCGTCCCCGAGAAGAACCACCTCGCCTTCCTCGACCTGATCGGCATCACCCTCTTCCCGCCGTCGGCCGCGCGCACCGACGTCACCTTCTGGCTGTCGGCGCCGCTGGAAGATGCGGTACGGCTGCCCGTGGGCACAGAGGTCGCCACCGCCCGTACGGAGAGCGAGGAGGCCGTCGTCTTCGCCACCGAGCGCGAACTCACCATTTTCTCCTGCGAGTTGGCCTACCTGGTGGTCCACCGCACCGGCGAGACCGCCGTCGACCGTACGGACGAGCTGGCCGAGGGCAAGGACCTGCTCTGCTTCTCCGAGTCGCCGAAGCCCGGTGACTGCCTGATGTTCGGGCTCACTTCGGCCGTGCCGCACTGCGCCGTGGCGCTGACCCTCGACAGCCGCGTCGACGGTGTCGGTGTCGATCCCCGGCAGCCCCCGCTGGTCTGGGAGGCGTGGACCGAGGACGGCTGGACCGCCTGCGAGGTGGACCGGGACGGCACCGGCGGCCTCAACCGCCCCGGCGAGGTCGTCCTGCACATACCCGGTGGCCACACCAGGTCCCGCAGTGGGCGCCGCGAGGCGGGCTGGCTGCGCTGCCGGGTCACCGAACCCGTCACCGGGCAGCCCTTCTACACCACTTCGCCCACCGTGCGGTCGGCCGAGGGGTTCACCATCGGCGGCACCACCGGCGCCGTGCACGCGGAGACCGTGAGCGACGAGGCGCTGGGGGAGTCCACCGGGCTGCCCGGCCAGCGGCTGCGGCTCGCCGCCGCCCCGGTCGTCGGTGACGTACCGCCGCTGAACCTCCAGATCGCCGAGCGCGACGGCTGGACCGACTGGCACGTCGTCCCGCACTTCGCCGCGTCCGGCCCGGACGACCGGCACCTGACGCTCGACGCGGCCACCGGCGAGATCGCCTTCGGCCCCTCCGTACGCGAGGCCGACGGCACCCTGCGCCAGTACGGTGCGGTGCCGCCGAAGGGCGCAGTCATCCGTGCCCGCGCCTACCGGACCGGCGGCGGACGGGCCGGCAACGTCGCACGCGGTGCCGTGCAGGTGCTGCGCAACTCCGTCCCGTACGTCTCCGAGGTCATCAACCGCGAGGCCGCCAGGGGCGGTGTCGACGGGGAGACCGTCGAGGAGGCCAAGGCCCGCGCGCCGATCACGCTTCGCGCCCAGGACCGCGCGGTGACCCTGCGCGACTACGAGGAGCTGGCCCGGCGCGCGGCCCCGGAGACCGCCCGGATCACCTGCCTCGAAGGCGACTCCGACGAGCACGGCGCGCACGCCGTACGTGTCCTGGTCGTGCCGCAGGCGGTGCCGGACCCCGGCGGCTGGCTGCGCTTCGAGCAGCTCGTGCCCGGGGACGCGCTGCTGGAGCGGATCACCCGCTATCTGGACGAGCGGCGGCTGCTGGGCACCCGGCTGGCCGTGGGCCCGCCCTACTACCAGGGCATCACCGTCGTCGCGACCGTGCACGCGTTCCGCGGCGCCGACACCGACAAGGTCAGGCGGCAGGCGCACGAGGCGCTCTACCGGCACCTCGACCCGCTGACCGGCGGCGCCCACGGCACCGGGTGGCCGTTCGGGCGTCCGGTGCAGTCCGGCGAGATATTCGCGGTCCTGCAACGGGTGCCGGGCGTGGAGCTGGTGGACCAGGTGCTGCTGCACCCGGCCGACCCGCTGACCGGCAAGCGCGGCGACGCGACCGAGCGGATCGACCTCGAAGCCCCGGCGCTGGTCTTCTCGTTCGACCACCGGGTCCGGGTCATCGGGGACGGATCATGAGGGGCTCGGTCGACGGCCTTGGCTCCTCGGCGCCGCTGGGCCTGATGCTGCCCGCGGTCTTCGCCGACGACGACCTCGCGCAGCGCTTCGTCGCCGGTCTCGACGAGGTGCTCGCCCCGATCCACAACGTGCTCGACTGCCTCGACTCCTACTTCACCCCGTCGCTGGCGCCCATCGACTTCGCCCGCTGGCTCGGGGACTGGGTCGGCGCCGAGACGGAAGGCGCCGAACGCGCCGGAGGCCCGGAGGGCGAAGCCGTACTCCGGGCCGCCGTGGCCGCCGCCGCCCATCTGCACCGCATCCGTGGCACCCGGCGCGGTCTCGCCGAGGCGGTCCGGCTGACGTTCGGCGTCGAGCCGGTGATCACCGAGAGCGGCGCGGCCGACTGGGACGCCCGCCCGCTCGGGCCCGTCCCCGGCGGCCGGCGTCCGAGCCTGCGCGTGTCGCTGGTGCTGCCCGACCCGGCCCCCGGCGACCAGCACCGGCTGGAGAGCCTCGTAGAAGCCGCACGCCCCGCCCATATGCCCTTCACGGTCCAGGTGACCGCGGCCGAAAGGACCCCCGGCAAATGACCACTCAGCCCCCAGGCGCCGACCCGGGACAAATGCGGGAGCGGACCCGCACATGCGCCGAGTGCGGTACGCCTTCGACTCCCGGCCACTCCTTCTGCGAGGGCTGCGGCGCCGTCCTCAGCTGGTCCCCGGGCGAACGGGCAGCCGCCGCCGCGGACCCGCCCCCGGCCGCTGCGGCCGACGACGACGATGAGCCGAGCACCCTGCCGACCCCGGCCGTACGGGATGGCGGCAGCGCGCGGCAGGACGCACCGGGCACGCCCGGCGCGGGTGACCGTGCGGCGTCGGACGACCGTGGTGCCCAGGGTCCGCCCGCACCGGCCGGCGGGATCCCGTCCCAGGGAGCCCCGAGCCAGGGAGCCCCCTCCCAGGGCGCCCCCGACTACGCGGCCCCGCACAACGCAGGTGCGGCCACCGCGGGCCAGGTCCCCCCGGCGCCCGGCCCTGACGCGCAGGCCCCCGCCTGGGACCCGCACGCCGCGCAGGACGAGGCGGCCCGGGCCGCCGCGGAGGCGGCCGCGAACGAGCGCGCCCGCGCCCTGCTCATCCCGGTCGCCGACCCGGAACGGCGTACGCCGGGGGCACCCACCGTCTCGCCCGTGCTGCCGGGCCGCCCGGAGGCCGCGCGGCCGCTCGTCCAGGGGCCCGCCGCCGCGCCCGACGGCGACGGCGGCTACGGCTGCCCCTGGTGCGGCACCGGCAACCGGCCCGACCGGCACTTCTGCCGCCGCTGCGGTATGAGCATGGCGGAGCGTCCCGAGGGTCCGGCCAGGCTTCCGTGGTGGCGCAGGCTGTTCCGCGGGAACCGCGAGGTGCCGTGGGCCGGTGACCGGCCCAGGCTGCGCAGCGGGTTCGGCTGGATCCTGCGCTGGCTGGCGGGCGCCGCCGCCCTCGGGCTCATCATCTGGGGCGCGCTCAACACCGGCACGGCGGTCCAGGCGATCGGCGACCACTTCGCCAAGCGGGCCCCCCTCACCCCCGACTCCTACAGCGCGTCCAAGTCCTTCACCGGCCACAGCGCGTCGAAGGCGTTCGACGAGCTCAACAACACCTACTGGGAGCCCGGCGTCTCGCAGGACGGCAGGGGCGAGTGGCTCCAGGCCGGCTTCCAGAACCCGGTCCGGCTGCTCGACATCATCATCACCCCCGGCATCTCCATCCAGGCCGCCGACCTCGCGCACTCCGCCCAGCCGCACCGTCTGGACGCGTACATCACCCAGGCGAACGGCAAGATCGCCGAGCGGCACATCAACCTCGACCAGGGCAGCGGCCCGCAGCACATCGAGTTCCGCGTCGGATCGGTCTCCGCGGTCCGCTTCGTCCTGCGTACCGGCTACGGGATCTCGGCCAAGAAGCAGGTCGCGATCGCGGAGGTCGAGTTCTTCGGACGCGCCAGCTCCGGCTCCTCCGACTCCGCTTCCTGAAACGCTCCGTACCAGCACCGACAGCCGTAACAGCACTGAGGCCACCCGGAGCGGTACCGGGTGGCCTCAGTGGTGAGCGGGCAGGGCGAGAGCCCTCAGAGCGTGCCGAGCTTCAGCAGCGACAGCAGCGCGATCAGCTGGATCGACGAGGCGGCCAGCGCCTTCGGCCAGGGCAGGTCGTGCGACTTGCTCACCATGGACGTGAACAGCGCGCCCGCCGCGATCCAGGTCGCCCAGCCGAGCACCTGGACGAAGCCGTTCTCGCCGCCCAGGAAGACCGCGAAGAGCAGCCGCGGTGCGTCCGTGATCGACATGATCAGCATGGAGAGGCCCACGGTCGGCTGCCACGCGCCGTCGCCACCGAGCTGGCGGGCCAGCGTATGGGTCACCACGCCCAGCAGCAGAGCGCCGATGACGAAGGCGACACCGGTCGTCAGGACGTACGGGACGGCGTTGGACAGCGTCGCGTGGACGGCGTCCTCACGGGCCTGGTCGAACCCGAAGAGCGCGAGCAGCCCGTAGATGAACGTGACGGTGAGCGCGGGGCCCCACATCTTGTGGTCGCGCATCTGCCAGAAGGTCGGGCCCGGGCGCATCACGATGCCCCGCAGCAGTTCCTTCCAGTGCAGGCGCGGACCAGCGGGCGGGGCCGCGGTCTGCCCGGCCCGGTAGGTGTTGCCGTCGCCGTACGGGTCCTCGCCGATGCTGAAGGCCTGCGTGTGACCGGGGTTGTCCGCGCTGTTCGCATACGGACCCGCGGGGGGCCCGCCGTACCCGGCCTGCCCGCCCTGGTACGGGTCACCCGGCCCCTGCCCCTGGTACGGCTCTCCGAAGTACTCCGGCTCGCCGTAAGGCTGCTGGGCCTGCGGGGGCCACTGGTGCTGCTGCGCACGCTGAGGCGACGGCTGGGGCGCCGTCGGGCCGCCGTACGGCGGAGGCGGTGCCTGCCTGCCGTACGGCTGCTGCTGCGGTCCCCGCTGCTGCTGCCGCTGCGGGTGCTGTTGCGACGTGCGGTTGTCCCGGCCGCGTCCGATCCTGAATCCAGCCACGCTTTCGAACGTACCTGCTTCCGGTGGGCGGGGTGCCGGACCTGGGAGAACAGGCCGGGCTTTGCGGCCGACCTGTGACATCCCCTAAGGGAGAACCCCCCGGGGCCGGGCGGGGTCAGCCCGCCATTCCGAAGCCCAGCAGAGGAGTACCCGCTGCCGACACCTTGGCCGCGGTCAGGCCGTAGCCCTTGCCGGTGGCGGCCAGCTTCGTGCCGTCCGAGTTGAACGTCACGAGGTAGCCGTCCCCGTTGTTCTCGTGCGGGGTACCGACCGTCAGGTCCGCCTTGCCGTCGTTGTTGGTGTCGGCCAGGTAGATCTCCTCGCCGAAGCCGTCGCCCTTCTCGTTGTCGCCCGGGACGCCGGGGCTGTCCTGGGCCAAGGACTGGGCGCCGGTGGCGGCGAAACCGTCCGTGGAGCCGTAGAGGACGGTCACCATGCCGGCGTCGGCGATGCCGTTCAGGTCCTCGCCGGGGGCGCCCACCACGACGTCGTCCTTGCCGTCGCCGTTGATGTCGCCGAGCGAGAGCTCGTAGCCGAACGCGTCGTTGGTCTCACCAGCTCCGGGGACACCGGGGGAGTCCTGGTTGACCGAGTCCTGGCCGCCGTCCGGGCCGCCCGCGGTGCCGTAGACGACCTTGACGACGCCGCCCTTGTGCGCGCCGGGGATGTCCTTGTCCCAGTGGGCGCCGATCACGATGTCGCCGTAGCCGTCACCGTTGACATCACCGATGTCGGAGATGATGCCCGCCGGAAGCTTCTGGACGCCGGTGCGCGTCAGCCCGGACGCGCTGCCGGGAAGGTAGTAGTTGGCGTTCCACCCCTCCTGGCTGTCGGTCTCGTACCCGTCGACGACGAGGTCCGTGCGGCCGTCGTGGTTCACGTCGCCGGGGGTGAGGTTGTAGAAGTCCGTACCCGGGACCTTCCGAACCGGTGCGGTGACGGCGTAGTGGCCACCGGTGCCGCCCGTTTTCGTGAAGCCGCCGCGGTAGATGTCGACCACGTTCTGGTCGGACCCGATGGCGAGGTCGGCCCTGCCGTCGCCGTTGTAGTCGCCCGCCGCGATGAGCATGCCGAAGTGGTCATGGCTGCCGCCCGACGGGTCCTTGACGTTGGTGCCGCCGGAGAGACCGCCGCTCGTGCCCCAGAGGATGGTGACCGAGCCGCCGTCGACGTCCGAGCCCACGTCCTCGCCGTGCGCGCCGACCGCGAGGTCCGCGTACCCGTCGCCGTTGAAGTCACCGGCCGAGACCGCCCCGGCGAAGGTGTCGTCCTTCTCGGCCGTGCCGGGGACCCCGGCGCTGTCCTGGCTGACCGTCTGGATCTTGGCGGCGCCGGCGCCGGCCTTCGAGCCGTACAGGATGGAGACGGAGCCCGCGCCCGACTTGCCGTTCACGGTGGCGAGCGGCGCGGTCACCGCGATGTCCCGGTAACCGTCGCCGTTGAAGTCCCCCCGGGTGCCCGAGGGCGTGGCCGCGGTGGCGGTGCTCGCGGTGACCACGAGCAGCCCGCCGGTGAGAGCGGCGGCCGCGGCGGTGGCAAGGGCGGTACGGAGCTGTCTGTGCATGCGGGTCTTCTTCTCCTGCGCCATACGGGGTGCGCGGTGCACCGAGTCGGAAGGGGCGCGGACCCCCGTGCCGGAAATGCGGCAATAACCGCTGTGGGTACGGGTGTTCGGCAGAGGGAAGGCCGCCGGTGGGGTCGCATGGTTGTACGGGATGCGGGGGAGATGTGATGCGGGAGTGGCCTCATGGTGAATACCGGGCCCGGGGATACCGCGGGGTGGGGCGGGAACAGAGAGGGCCGGGAACAGAGAGGGCCGGGACCGCCCAACGGCGTTCCCGGCCCTCTCCGCGTACTGCGTCCTCCGTACCGCGTTACTTCACCGGCTCGGGCTCCGGTGCGTCCTCGTCGGCCGGGTCGTCGGCCGGGTCCGCGGGGAGCTTCACCGAGTCGAGCAGCAGCTGCGCCACGTCGACGACCTGGAGCGACTCCTTCGCCTTGCCGTCGTTCTTCCTGCCGTTGACCGAGTCGGTCAGCATGACGAGGCAGAACGGGCAGGCGGTGGAGACGATGTCCGGGTTGAGCGAGAGCGCCTCGTCGACGCGCTCGTTGTTGATGCGCTTGCCGATGCGCTCCTCCATCCACATCCGCGCGCCGCCGGCCCCGCAGCAGAAGCCACGCTCCTTGTGCCGGTGCATCTCCTCGCTGCGCAGGCCGGGCACCTTCGCGATGATCTCGCGCGGCGGTGTGTAGACCTTGTTGTGGCGGCCCAGGTAGCAGGGGTCGTGGTACGTGATCAGACCCTCGACCGGGGTGACGGGGATGAGCTTGCCCTCGTCGATGAGGTGCTGGAGCAGCTGGGTGTGGTGGATGACCTCGTACTCGCCACCGAGCTGCGGGTACTCGTTCGCGATGGTGTTGAAGCAGTGCGGGCAGGTGGCGACGATCTTCTTCGTCGCCTTGGGCTTCTTGGCCGACTCGTCTTCCCCTTCCTCACCTGGGGCGGACTCGCCGTACGCCATGTTCAGCATCGCGACGTTCTCCTGGCCGAGCTGCTGGAACAGCGGCTCGTTGCCCAGGCGGCGGGCGGAGTCACCGGTGCACTTCTCGTCGCCGCCCATGATCGCGAACTTGACGCCCGCGATGTGCAGCAGCTCGGCGAAGGCCTTCGTGGTCTTCTTCGCGCGGTCCTCCAGGGCGCCCGCGCAGCCGACCCAGTACAGGTAGTCGACCTCGGTGAGATCCTCGACGTCCTTGCCGACGATCGGGACCTCGAAGTCGACCTCCTTGGTCCACTCGACGCGCTGCTTCTTGGCGAGCCCCCAGGGGTTGCCCTTCTTCTCCAGGTTCTTGAGCATCGTGCCCGCCTCGGACGGGAACGCGGACTCGATCATCACCTGGTAGCGGCGCATGTCGACGATGTGGTCGATGTGCTCGATGTCGACCGGGCACTGCTCCACGCACGCACCGCAGGTGGTGCAGGACCACAGGACGTCCGGGTCGATCACGCCGTTCTCTTCGAGCGTCCCGATCAGCGGGCGCTCGGCCTCGTCCAGCGCGGACTGCGGAACGTCCTTGAGCTGCTCGGCCGTGGCCTGCTCCTCGCCCTCCATGTTCTTGCCGCCGCCGGCGAGCAGGTACGGCGCCTTGGCGTGCGCGTGGTCGCGCAGCGACATGATCAGGAGCTTCGGCGAGAGGGGCTTGCCGGTGTTCCAGGCCGGGCACTGCGACTGGCAGCGGCCGCACTCCGTGCAGGTGGAGAAGTCCAGCAGGCCCTTCCACGAGAAGTGCTCGACCTGCGAGACGCCGAACACGTCGTCCTCGCCCGGGTCCTCGAAGTCGATCTCCTTGCCGCCCGAAGTCATCGGCAGCAGCGCGCCGAGGGCGGTGCCGCCCTGCGCGTCGCGCTTGAACCAGATGTTGGGGAAGGCGAGGAAGCGGTGCCAGGCGACGCCCATGTCCGTCTTGAGCCCGACCACGATCATCCAGATGAAGGACGTACCGATCTTGGCCATCGCGGTCAGGTAGATCATGTTCTGCAGCGTGCTGACGCTGGTGCCGCGAAACGCCGCGACCAGCGGGTACGAGAGGAAGTACGCGGCGTCGTAGCCGTGCACGCCGGCCAGCGCGCCCTCAAGTCCGCGCAGCGAGTAGATCGCCAGGCCGATGATGAGGATGACGGCCTCGACGAAGTACGCCTGGCCGAAGTTGGAGCCCGCGAAGCGGGACTTGCGGCCCGGCCGGTCCGGCTTCGACAGCTGGCGGATGGTGATCAGGACGAGGATGCCGAGCGTCGTCATCACACCGATGAACTCGACGAACATCTCGTACGGCAGCCAGTGACCGATGACCGGCAGCACCCAGTCGGCCTTGAAGAGCTGGCCCAGGGCGTTGATCAGGGTCAGTACGAGCGAGAAGAACCCGACCGCGACGAACCAGTGCGCGAACCCGACGATGCCCCAGCGGTTCATCCGGGTGTGGCCGAGGAACTCCTTGACCACCGTGATCGTCCGCTGGACGGGTTCGTCGGTGCGGGTGCCCGCGGGCACGTTCTGACCGAGTCGCACGGAGCGGTAGATCTGGGCGATGGCTCGGGCGAACAGCGCGACACCGACCACGGTGAGTACCAGCGACACAATGATCGCGGCGAGTTGCATGGGGGCTCCTCGGGCCTGCGAGGTGGGGATCCAGCGGTTAACGGGTGATTCTCAAGTGATTACTAAGCAGTAACTTAATGCAGTTCCTGCTGAGGGTACCCACATATCGCACTGCGATGTACCAGATCAAGCGGTGATCTGCGTCGCTCAGGGTCTCCTCATCGGATGTCTTCCGTCCAATCGTGTTATTCGCCGCATAGTGGTGCATAACGAACTAGCTTGTGGATCGTTCGAGCTGGATGCCCCGGTGGCATCACCCCGATACCGCAACCGATGGGCGGCGCATGAGCCAGGCGATCCCCCGTACCCACGGCCATCCGGCCCCGCCCGCCGACGGCCTGCCCCGCCCGGTCCGCTGCGCCGGTATCCCGCTCACCCCGCTCGCCCCCGGGCCGGCCGCGGATGCGCTCGTACGCCTCGCTCTGCGGGGTGCGGCAGCGGACATCCACCTCTGCGGCGCGGACACCCTCGCGCACGCCGTTCGCGTCCCCGGGCTCCAGCGGCTGCTGCGCTCGGCGACGCTGAACCTTCCTGCCGGGCGCGGCCCGGCCCGGGCGGCGCGGTCCGGCGGACGGCCGGAGGCGCAGGTGTACGGACCCGATCTGCTGCTCGACACCGTCCGGGCCGCACAGCGCGAGGGACTCAGCCACTATCTGCTCGGAGCGGAGAGCGGCGGGACGGGCGGACCAGCCGCGGGCGCCGGACGGCCGGGCGAGGAGCTGACTGCCGGACTGCTGACCGCCGAGCTTCTGGTCCGCTACCCAGAAGCGCGGGTCGCGGGCGCCGAGCCGCTGCCCGGCCGGGCGGCCACCGCCGACGTATGGATGGCGCTGGCGGCCCGCATCAGGGAGAGCGGTGCCCGGCTGGTCTGGATCGGCGGGTCCGGCGGTGCCCGGCAGCACAGCGCGGCCGCCCGTCTCGCCGCCGCGCACCCCGCGGTGTACGTCGCGGCGGGCCCGGCCTTCGCCCTCATCCGCGGCGGCGCCCGCCGCGGGCGGTTGCGCGCACGGTGGCAGCGGTGGCCGACGGGGGTGTGGGGCTACGCGCGCTTCCTGCGGGCAGCAGCGCGGGAGCGGTGCCGGGGCCGCGGCCCGTACCACGAGCTCGTCCAGCTGCTGGCCGACGCCGAGGTCGACCTCGTCCTGGACGCGGGCGCGGACGCCGGTGGATATGTGGCGGGGCTGCGCCGGGCCGGGTACCGCGGGCGCGTGGTCTCGTTCGAGGTGCGCCCCGGGCCGCGCGCGCATCTGCTGCGGTGTGCGGCGGACGACCCCGGGTGGTCCGTCCTGCCGTACGCGCTGGGCGACGGGAACGGACCCGACGGGGGGTGCCGGCTCGACGCGCTGTGGCACGCGGTGACCGCGCCGGGCGAGCGGCTGTTCGTACGACTGCGGGCACCCGGCCATGAGGAGCGGCTGCTCGCCGGCGCCGGGCGGTACGCGGCGGAGTGCGTCGGCCTGCAGACAAGGGGGGAGTGGGGTGGCCCGCCGCCCGGGTACACGGCGGCGCCGCCGACGGTGCCCGGCGACGTGGTGCTGTTCCGGCGTAGGTGAGGCACCGGGCCCCCGGGCACGGACCTGAAGAAGCCCCGGAGGCAGCTCGCGCTGCTACCGGGGCCACTTCAGTGCTCCACCAGGACGTCAGTGTCCGGAGGTCGGAGGAGCGGCGGTGATCAGCGGCCGTTCCCGGCGCCGTTGCCCGAGAGGATCGGGATGTTGTCCAGGAGGTGCGACAGCGCCTCGTCACCCTTGGCCTGGGTGGAGTTCTCGGTGCACTGCTGGGTCTGCGGCGAGGACAGGATCGGGATGTCCTGGACGGAGATCGGGACCACGCCGATGAGGGAACCGACGTTGGCCTTGGCCGGCAGGGCGATGCAGGGCTTGTTCAGCGAGCCCTGGATGAGGCCGATCTGCGGGCTCATGTTGCCGTACGTGGCGGAGTTGCCGAACGCCTGCTGGGCACCGTTGCCACTCAGCGACGTGGTGCCGCCGTCGTGGCCGACTGCCATGGCCGGAGACGCCATCATCGCGCCCGCGCCTGCCATCGTGAGGGTGGCCGCCGCAGTGGCCACAGCCTTCTTGATCATATCGCGTCCTTCTGTTGTCGCACGAGTGCCCGCTTCCGGAGCGCTCTGATCAACTGCCGGACCGGCGATTGGTTCCGGCGCTTCACTCATATGGCTTCCTTGTCGCAGGCGCGCGACAAGCGGGTTGACGCACCTGGCGGCCGGGGTCCTTGTCCATTGGGCCGAACAGGTTCCTTGGGCCACCCGGCCGTGTCGCTGCCGCCCACCGTTCGTTGCGAATCGAGTGAGTCCTGATTCAGGGCACAACATCGAAGAGAAGGTGCAACTCCCATGAACACTGCCAAGAAGGCAGCTCTCGTCCTTGCCACCGCGGGCCTCGCCGCCGGCGGCGCCGCCGGCTCCGCGTTCGCCGACGCCGGCGCCGAGGGTGCGGCCGTGGGCTCGCCGGGTGTCCTGTCGGGCAACCTGGTCCAGGTCCCGGTCCACGTTCCGGTCAACGTCTGCGGCAACACCGTGGACATCATCGGTCTGCTGAACCCGGCGTTCGGCAACACCTGCGTCAACCACTGACGTTCTGATCCGGCTCGTCCGGTGAAGCCCGGTCCCCGGACCGGACAGCAGAAGTGGCGGTATCCGCGGATGATGCGGGTACCGCCACTTTCGCGTCGCGGCAGGATGCCGGGGCTGCTACTGGCCGCCCAGCTGCACGCCGCCCAGCATCGGGGTGGCCTGCCGGGCGAGGCCCATGACCTTCTCGGGGGCGTCGGCCTTGCCCGTCACCACGCTGGTCGCGGTGTCGGCGAGCGCGGCCACCGGGACCGCCGCCCCCTGCTGAAGTGACTGCGTGGCCTGGTCGAGTCCGCCGTTGAGGCTCATGGGGGGCATGGCGGGCGGCTCGGCGGCGAACGCGGGGGAGGCCGCGGCCGCGCCCGCGCCGATCGCCATCATGGAACCGGCGACGACTGCGGCGGCCTTTGCGTACTTCATGTCGAATACCTTTCTCCGGCGGCGCTGTTCACAGCTGCGACTCTCGCGCCACGGCACCGTCAAAGAGGGGTACCGGTGCGCCGCCTTCACCGTGGCTAACGATCGCTCCCCGTGCGGGAAACCCCGGGGTGGTGAACGTTTCTGCGCCTGTTCAGCCGACTGCGGGGAAGTGGGACGCACAACGAAGTGGCCCCGCCGGTCCGTGCGAGACCCGGCGGGGCCACTTCAACGACTCGCCCTTGCGGGAGAGCCGTACGTCACTTGTTGACGCAGGTGTTCCCGAACGCCGGGTTCAGCAGCGCGATGACGTTCACAGTGTTGCCGCAGAGGTTCACCGGAATGTGAATCGGAACCTGGATGACGTTTCCGGAGAGGACGCCGGGCGAGCCGACGGCCGCACCCTCCGCGCCCGCGTCGGCCATGGCGGGCGCAGCGGCGCCCAGGGCCATCATGACGCCGGCGGCGAGAACAGCAGCCTTCTTGAACTTCATGTCGATCCTTCCCGCAGCGGTGTCTCCCGCATCCACGACCATCGCGACGCGTGTCCAGTTGCCTTTTCATGAACACCACTGCAGGACTGCTAACGACCGGTACGCCCTGGGGAAACTCCGTTCGCGGTGCCCGACGCCAACTCAACCCGAATGCTTTCCGGAACGGGAACGGGAACCCGTCGGGGTGCGGACACACGCGTGGCCGCCGCAACGTCCTGTCTGCGGCGGCCACGTGGGAGCAGCGAGGCGATCAGCCCTCGTTCGCCGCACCGTTGCCCGAGAGGACCGGGATGTTGTCCAGGATGTGCGACAGGGCCTCGTCGCCCTTCGCCTGGGTGGAGTTCTCGGTGCACTGCTGGTTCTGCGGCGAGGACAGGATCGGAATGTCCTGGACGGCGATCGGGATCAGGCCGATGAGGGAGCCCACGTTGGCCTTGACCGGCAGGCCGACACACGGCTTGTTCAGCGAGCCCTGGACCAGGCTGAGCTGCGGGCTCTGGTTGCCCTTGGTGGCCGAGTTGCCGAAGGCCTGCTCGGCGCCGTTGCCGCTGGCGGAGTTGGTGCCGTTGTCGTTACCGACGGCCAGGGCCTGCGGGGCCAGAGTCGCGCCGGCGCCGACGATCGAGGCGGTGACGGCGGCGGTGGCCAGAATCTTCTTGATCACTGTGGTCCCTTTTCTGCATTTTTGCCCGGAAGTGGAGCACCCTGATCAACTCCAGGGGTCGAGTTTGGTTCCGCCTGTTCACTCGATTGCCGTAGCGCACGAGTGCGGTGGTCCGTCGGAGTGAGCCCCTTGCGCGCGGGGTGCGCCGTGCTGTGCGGGTTCCGCCGGCGGCGGCTGCTGCTACGGGGGGAGCGGGCTGCTCGTCGTTCGGTTCGGCTTCTGCATTCGCGTGGTCCCGTATTTCCCCGTCGTTTTCCGCACGCGTTTAACGAATGCCTCTCCCGCGGGGTACGCGCCGTCACCCATTGGGGAGCTTCGTGGGTCCTTCCCGAGGACACAACCCACTGCCACAAGGGAATTCGACGCATTCGGTTGATCCGCCGTACGGCGGTATGCGCGCGGACAGCATGATTTCCACCCTGCTTTCTGACAAAGTGCACTCCTGCTTGGGCCGCTTGGGCCGCTTGGTTGCAATTGTCATGTTGAGACGGGAGGGCAGTCATGCGAAAGACGACGGGTCTCGCTGTGCCGTACGGCTCGGGCGCACCACCGGGCGCGGTGCGTTCCTTCATCTCTCTTCCGGCGGGCCGCGTCTCCGGTGCATTCGGTCCGAAGCCCGTACTCGCCTGGGGCGCCGGCCGGCCGGACTTCCAATTCGCCGACGAAAGCCGCGGGTCTTTTCCCGGCGTGCTCCTCGTGCAGACGGATTCGCGTCGCTGAGCCTTCCGCTCCGCGCACCCCGGGGAAACCGATCTCCGGGTCAGGTACGAAGAGAGCCGCACACGTGCTGCCAGAAAACATTTCCCCCGGACGCCGGCTGACGGTATTCCACCTCGTTCAGCCGGTGGAAGGCGGAGTCGCCCGCGTGGTCACCGACCTGGTGCGGGCGCAAGTGGCCGAAGGAATCAGAGCAGTTGTGGCCTGCCCCCCCGGCGACGGTCTGGCGTCGGCGCTCGCGGGGTCCGGCGCGCATGTCCGTCCCTGGCGGGCCGGCCGGGCGCCGGGGCCCGGGCTGGCCGCCGAGACCGCTGCCGCCGCCCGGCTGATCCGGGCATGCCGCCCCGACGTGGTGCACGCGCACAGCTCCAAGGCCGGTCTGGCCGCACGGCTCGCCGTGCGCGGGCGCGTGCCGACGGTCTTCCAGCCGCACGCCTGGTCGTTCGACGCGGTCGCCGGCGGCACCGCACGGCTCGCGCTGGCCTGGGAGCGGTACGCGGCCCGGTGGGCCGAGCGCGTCCTGTGCGTCAGCGAGGCCGAGCGGCGGGCCGGTGAGGCGGCCGGGATCGCCGCCCGGTGGGAGGTGATCCGCAACGGCGTCGATCTCGGTGAGTTCAGCGCCGACTGCGGCTCCGGGCCCGAACCGGGCTCTGGCGTAAGGCCGTTGGGCCCCGGCCCGGTCGTCGTCTGTGTCGGCCGGTTCTGCCGCCAGAAGGGGCAGGACGTACTCCTGCGGGCCTGGCCAGAGATTCTCCGTGCGGTGCCCGGGGCCCGGCTGGTGCTGGTCGGGGACGGCCCCGACCGGGCGGCCCTGGCCAGGACCGCGCCGCCCGGTGTGCTGTTCACCGGAGCGGTCGACGGGCCGCGCGACTGGCTGCGGGCCGCCGACCTCGTCGTCCTGCCGTCCCGCTGGGAGGGCATGGCGCTGGCCCCGCTCGAAGCGATGGCCTGCGGGCGGCCCGTCGTCCTCACCGACGTGAACGGCGCCCGGGAGAGCCTGCCGCCGGGCCATGACCGGCACGGGCTCGTCCCGCCGGACGACCCGCACGCGCTGGCCCGCGCGGTCGGGAAGCTGCTGGCCGACGCCCCGCTGCGGGACGCGCTCGGCCGCGAGGCCGGAGCCCACGCGCGCGCGAACTTCGATGTCCGGCACACGGCCACCGCGGTCTCGGAGCTGTACCGCCGGCTCCTCGGCCTGCCCCGACCCACGACGAGGGAGCGCACACGCCGATGACGATGGACAGCGCACATGCTCCCCATGCGGGCCACGGCGTTGGCCCCGCGACGGCCGTGCAGCGGCCCGCGCCTGCGATCCACCCGCCGCGCAGCGCGGACGGACCGCGGCCGGAACCGGTACGGCCGGCGGGGCTGCGGCGGGGCCGCGGCGCGGCCCCGCTGATCGCCGGTGACACCCTCGCACTGGTCGCCACCGGTGCGCTGGTGCCGGGGCTGCGGCCGGATCCCCTGGTCCTCGTACCGCTCCTCGCGCTGCATCTGATCCTGCACCTCCGCGGCGGGCTCTACCGGCGGCGCCTCTCCCCGTCGGCGCTGCTCGAACTGCCCGCGCTGCTCGGCCACGCACTGGTCCTGTGGTGCACGGCGGCCGCGTGCCTCGCGGCCGTCGGGCCCTGGCGGGTCCTCGACTGGACGGCGCTGGCCACCGCGGTCACCGCGCAGACCCTCACCGGCTGCGCGGTCCGCGGCGCGGTCCACCAGCTGGTGCGTATCACCGCCGCCCGGCGCGGCCACTCGGCGCTGATCGTCGGCGGTGGCGCCGCCGCCCAGCAGATCGGCGCCGCGCTGTACGCGCACCCGGCGTACGGCATGAGGCCGGTGGGCCTGGTGGAGACCGGCGCCGGTACCGGTACCGCCGCCGAGACCGGATCCGTTGCCGGGGACGGGAGTTCCGTACTGCCCGTGCTGGCGACCCACGAGGACATCGGCCGGGCCGTCATCCAGAACGCGGTCCGCCACGCGCTGTTCGTCGGCCCCGGCCGGGCCGCCGCCGACGATCCCGCGCTGGTACGGCTGCTCGGCGGATACGGCGTGCGCCTGTGGCTCGTCGACGCGTCGGGGCCCGGGTGCCGGAGGGACTCGGCCGACCATCTGTGGGGGTTCGCCGTCCGCCCGCTGGCCGTTCCCGGACACCGGGTGGGCCGCTGGGGCAAGCGCGCCCTCGACGCCTCCCTCGCCTGCCTCGCGCTGCTCGCGGCGGCGCCCGTGATGGGGCTGTGCGCGCTGGCCGTACGGATCTCCGACGGGCCGGGCGTCCTCTTCCGGCAGGAACGGATCGGCTTGGACGGGCGGGCCTTCACACTGCTCAAGTTCCGTACGCTGCGCCCGGCCGACGACCACGAGTCGGCGACCCGGTGGAGCGTCGCGACGGACCACCGGATGCGCGCCGTCGGCAGCCTGTTGCGCCGGACCTCGCTCGACGAGCTGCCGCAGCTGTGGAACGTACTGCGCGGGGACATGAGCCTGGTCGGGCCGCGGCCCGAACGCCCGTACTTCGTGACGAAGTTCTCCGGCAGCCACCCCGGCTACCGCTCCAGACACCGGATGCCCGCCGGGATCACCGGGCTCGCCCAGGTCAGCGGATTGCGCGGGGACACCTCCATCGAGGACCGGGCCCGCTTCGACAACCACTACATCGACAGCTGGTCGCTCTGGCAGGACATCTGCATCCTGGTCAGGACCGCGGGCTCGCTCTTCCGGCTTGGGGGCAGCTGACCGTGACGGTCCTCACCCCGGCCCCCGCGCTGCCCCGGCCGCGTACCGGACCGCCCGCCCCACCGCTCTCCGGGCGGCTCGCCCGCTGGTGGCCGGTGCTGCCCGCGGCCGCGCCCGTCGTGCTGCTGGCCGTGCCCTTCGAGTACGGGAACGGGTCCAGCACCTCCACCAACATCTCGGTGTCCGACGTGGCTTCGGCGTTCCTGGTGCTGTTCTGCGCGGTACGGCTGCTGCGCGGAAGGACGCGTCCGCTGAGCCCGGCCGCCGCCGCTGTACTGGGCGTACCGGTGGTGGGGCTGGCCGTCGCCACCGTGACCGCCGCCGACCCGGTGGCCGCGCTCCCCGGTTTCGTGCGCTACCTCCAGGTGTTCGTGCTGGTGCCGGCGGCCGTCGTACTGGTGCTCAGGGACGCCCGCGACTTCCGGTTCGTGGCCGGGGCGTTCGTCGTACTCGCCCTGGTCCAGGGCGGGTTCGGCGTCTGGCAGTACGCGACCCGCACCGGCGCCTCCTACATGGGCTCCGACATCCGGGCCGTCGGCACCTTCGGCCCCACCGACGTCATGGGCATGGCCACCATCGTGGCGTTCGGGATGGTCGTCACCACCGGGCTCGCGCTGCGCCCGCCGCCCGGCGCGCCCCGCTGGTCCCGCCCCGCCACGCTCGCCGCCGCGATGGCGCTGGTGCCGCCCCTCGCGTTCTCCTTCAGCCGCGGCGCGTGGATCGCCACAGTGGTCGCGGTGCTCGCCGTGGTGCTGCTCGCCGGGTTGCGTACGGCCGTGCGCGCACTGGCCGCCGTGGTCGCCGCAGCCGTGGTGCTGGTCGGCGGGTTCGGGGTCGGCTCTCAGCTCATCACCGAGCGGCTCGGCTCGATCACCCAGGTCACCGCCGCCCCCGACCAGTCGGTCACCGACCGGTACACGATGTGGGCGGCGGCGGTCGGCATGTGGCGCGACGAGCCCGCGACGGGCGTCGGCCTCAAGGGATTCCCCGCCTACCGTGACGGACACGCCTCGCTGGGCCTCTCGTCGGGCTCCGACACGGCGGGCGCGGGCCACGCCTTCCAGCGTCAGCCGCTGCTCTCGCCGCACAACATGTATCTGCTGGTCCTCAGCGAACAGGGCCTCGTCGGGATCACCGCGCTGGCCGGCAGCTGGGCCGCTCTCCTGGCGGGCGGGGCGCGCCGTCTGTACGTGGCGCGGAGACGGCGCGCAGCGGCCGCCGACTGCGGGCTCGTGGCGGTGGGACTGATGCTCTGGCAGACGGTCGACTTCCTGTACGCGGACATCGGCGGTCCCTCCACCGCACTCACCGGCATCGTCTTCGGCCTGATCGCCTGGTGGGCACTGGCGGGGCCGGTACCGGGCCCGGCGGTTCCCGGCACCGCCCGGACGCCCGGCTCCGTACGGCCGGGCGCCGTATGAACCGAATGAACGAGACGGCCACCGGCACCGGCCCGCGCGCAGAGGCCCGTACCGCTGTGCCGGTACCGCCCGTCGCGGTCCACGCGCCGCCAGTGCCGCAGCAGGGACCGCCACGGCTCGGTAAGGTACTGGCCAGGGCCGCCGCGATCACCGCGGCGCTCACCGTCGCCGGGTCGGTGCTCGGTCTGGTCCGGGACCAGAGCATCGCGCATCTCTTCGGCGCGGGCAGCGACAGCGACGCGTTCCTGATCTCCTGGACCGTGCCGGAGATGGCGTCCACGCTGCTCATCGAGGACGCGATGGCACTGGTGCTCGTACCGGCCTTCAGCCACGCGCTGGCCCGGCGCGCCGCCGGGGAGCACCCGGACCCCGTACGGAGTCTGGTCTCGGCCACCCTGCCGCGCCTGCTCGTGCTGCTCGGCTGCACCACCGGGGCCCTCGTGCTGGGCGCCCCGCTGATCGTGGAGCTGCTGGCGCCCGGCCTCGCCGAGCCACAAGTGGCCGTCCAGTGCACGCGGTTGACCGCCCTCACCGTGGTCTCGTTCGGGATCACCGGCTATCTCAGCGCTGCACTGCGGGCGCACCGCAGCTATCTGCCGCCCGCCACGATCTATGCCGCGTACAACGTCGGCATCATCGTCACCATGCTGGTGCTGCACTCTCTGTGGGGGGTGCGCGCCGCCGCGGCCGGAGTCGCCGTGGGCAGCGTCCTGATGGTGCTGGTCCAACTGCCCGCCTTCGTACGGCAGCTGGCCGTACGCCCGATCGACGGCGGTGCCCTGCTCACCGGCACGACCCCCGCCGCACGGCCCGCTCTGCTCGGCCTCGGCGTGCTGGCGCCCGTCATCATCTTTACCGTCTGCCGCCAGTCCCAGGTGCTCGTCGAGCGGTTCCTGGCCGCCTCGCTGCCCGCCGGGGCGATCTCGCATCTGAACTACGCGCAGAAGATCGCGCAGGTGCCGATGATGCTGTCGCTGATGATCTGTACGGTCACCTTCCCGGTGGTCGCCAAGGCCGTCGCCGACGGCGAGGGCGATCAGGCGCGGCGCCGGGTCGAACGCGATCTGGCGCTGGCCGGGGTGGTGGTGCTGGCCGGCACGGCGGTCGTCGTCGCCTACGCGCCGCAGATCGTCGAAGTCCTCTTCCAGCGCGGTGCGTTCAGCGCGGCCGACACCGCGACCACCGCCTCCATCATGCGGGTCTACGCCCTCGGGCTGCTCGGGCAGTGCCTGGTCGGCGCACTGGGCCGGCCCTTCTTCTCGACGGTGCGCCCCACCTGGTTCCCGGCCGCCGCGATGGCCGCGGGACTCCTCGTCAACGGGGTCGCCGGTGCGCTCGCCGTCGGCCCGTGGGGGGTGTACGGCATCACCGCGTCCAATGCCCTGGGGATCACCGTCACCGCCGCGCTGCTGCTCCGCGGGCTCGGCTCGCGGGTCGTCTCCATCCATGTACGAGGTGTCGCGCTGACGCTCGCCAGGCTGTCCGCGGCGGCCGTCGCCGCCTGCGCTGCGGGCCTGTTCGCGGCGCCGCTGATCCGCTGGGCTCCGGCGAGCCTGGCCGTCGGCTGCCTGCTGGTGCCCTGTGCGTTCGCGGCGGCGGCACTGGCGCTGCGTGCCCCCGAAGTCGTCGGCCTGTTCGATCTCACCAAGCGAAGGTTCCGCCATGTCCGCTGACACCGCGTCACGTGACGCCGCCCCGCCCGCGCCCCGGTCCCGTATCCAGCCGTGGATCCTGATGTACCACTCGGTGGCCGACCCGGCCGACGACCCGTACGGCATCACCGTCTCGCCCGAGCGTCTCGGCCACCAGCTGCGCTGGCTTGAGCGGCGCGGGCTGACCGGCGTCGGGGTCGGGGCCCTGCTGCGGGCCCGCGCCGAGGGGCGCGGGCGCGGTCTGGTCGGGCTGACCTTCGACGACGGCTACCGCGACTTCACCGACCACGCGCTGCCGCTGCTGAAGCGCCACGGGTGCACGGCCACCGTGTTCGTGCTGCCCGGCAGACCGGGCGGCGAGAACGCCTGGGACGCGCTCGGCCCGCGCAAGCCGCTCCTCACCGAGGACGGCATCCGGGCCGCCGCGGGGGCCGGCATGGAGATCGGCTCGCACGGCCTGTACCACCAGGACCTCACCGAGGCGTCCGACGAGGAGCTGAGCCAGGAGACCCGGGGGAGCCGCGAGCTGCTCCGCCGGATCACCGGGGCGGCACCGGAGGGCTTCTGCTACCCGTACGGCACCTTCGACCCGCGGACCGTCGAAGCGGTGCGCGACGCCGGGTACGCCTATGGCTGCGCCATCGCCCCCGGGGCGGCGGCCGGCGACCACGCGCTGGCCCGCACCCACATCAGCCATGCCGACCTGGGCCTGCGGCTGGGCACCAAACGGGCGCTGCACCAACTGCGCCAATTGCGCCAATCACGGCAGCTGACGCCGGGAGGCAGCCGGTGAGGGTCCTGCACATCATCACCGGGCTCGGTGTGGGCGGCGCAGAGCAGCAACTACGGCTGCTGCTACGCCGGTTGCCCGTCGACTGCGACGTGGTCACCCTCACCAACCCCGGCCCGGTCGCCGACGGGATGCACGCCGACGGGGTCTCCGTCACACACCTGGGGATGAGCGGCAACCGTGACCTCACCGCGCTCCCCCGGCTGACCCGGCTGATCCGGCGCGGCCGTTACGACCTGGTCCACACCCATCTGTACCGCGCCTGTGTGTACGGCAGGATCGCCGCCCGGCTGGCCGGCGTCCGCGCCACGGTCGCCACCGAACACTCGCTGGGCGAGCGGTACATCGAGGGCCGCCCGCTCACCCGGTCGACCCGCGAGCTGTATCTGCGCACCGAGCGGCTGGGGTCCGCGACGGTCGCTGTGTCCGCGACGGTCGCCGACCGGTTGCGCGGCTGGGGCGTACCGGCGCGGCGTATCCATGTCGTACCGAACGGCATCGACGGAGCGCGGTTCAGGCACGACTCGCAGGTACGGGCCGCGACCCGGGCCCTGCTGGACATCCCGTCCGGCGCGTTCGTGGTGGGCGGCGTCGGCAGGCTGGTGCCGGGCAAGCGGTTCGACCTGCTGGTACGGGCGGTCGCCGCGCTGCCCGGGGTCCGGCTGCTGCTGGCCGGGGACGGGCCCGAGCGGGGGGCGCTGCGGGCGCTCGCCGGGCGGCTCGGGGCCGGTGACCGCGTCCACTTCCTGGGCGAGTGCGACGCGCTGCCCGACGGGCCGCACACCGGTCCGACCGTCCCCGCCGTCCTGGACGCGGTGGACGTCTTCGTCTCCGCGTCCGATGAGGAGTCCTTCGGGCTCGCCGTCGTCGAGGCGCTGGCCGCTGGTCTTCCCGTCCTGTACGCGGCCTGCCCCGCGCTCGACGACCTGCCCGCGGAGGCGGTGCCGGGCGCGGTGCGGGTGCCGGGCGGCGCCCGGGAGGTCGAGGCGGCACTCCGCCGCCAAATCGCCCTGGGTGTACGTCGGTTGGAGCCACCGGCGGTGGTCGGCCGCTACGACATCGCGCGCAGCGCCGACAGTCTGCTCGGGGTGTACGCCCGCGTCGTCGCGGCCGCACCGGTGATCCCTCGCGTACGCCCTCCGTTCGTGATGCCAGTTCCGTGAGCCCCGTTCCGTAAGCCCCTTCCCACGAAGCCACCCGGCGCAGACCCCGACGAAGAAGTGAGCCCCATGCCTGATTCGCCCCGCGAAGAGCACCACGCCATCTCCCGGACCACAGGACGGACCACAGCACGGACCACAGGCCGGATCGCCGGGCGGGCCATCCGCCGCCGCGCTGCCGCGCTGCCGGCCTGGTGGCCGCTGCCGCTGTGCGCACTCGTCGGTGTGGTCGGCGGTGCGTCGTACGGAGCGCTCGCGGCGCCCGACTACGCCGCCACCAGCTATGTCGTCGCGGCGCCCGCCAAGGGCACCGACCCCGCAACCGCCCTCGGCTTCGCCCAGGCGTACGGCCGTATCTCCACCAGTACGTCGACCCTCGCCGCGGCGCACGCAGCGGCGGGCGTCCCGGTGCGGACGCTGGGGCGACACGTCCGGACGGAGACCTCGCCCGAGTCCCCGATGATCGGCGTCACCGGCACCGCGACGCGCCCCGGCACGGCCGCCGACATCGCCAACGCGGTGGCCGCAGCACTCACCACCGGCGCCAACAGCGCGGCGGAAAGCACCGGCGTCCGCCTCGTCATGTTCTCGAAGGCCGTCGCGCCGTCGGCTGCCGTCTCGCCGTCGGTGCCGGTCAGCGTCGCCGTCGGCGGCTGCGCCGGCGGCCTCGTCGGTGCCCTCGCGCTGCTGGTCCGCCCGCGCCGCAAGCAGTGGCACACCGGCACCGCGCTCCCGGCGCCCGCCCAGGCCACCGGGTCCGACGCGCTCGCCGAGCCCGCTCAGCCCGCTCAGCCGAAGGAACACGTCTGATGGCGGTGGCCACCGGGACTGCGGCCGGAACTGCGGCCGGGCCCGGGGCCGGGCCCGGCCTGTCCGCGACGCTGTGCCGTGACGAACGGCAGTTTGCCGCGCTGGAGACCCAGTGGACGGCGCTGCACCGCGGCTGCGCCACCGCCACCCCGTTCCAGAGCCACTCCTGGCTGCACTCCTGGTGGCTCTCGTACGGCACAGCGGGGCGGCTGCGGGCGGTGCTCGTACGGCGCGGCGGGCGGCTGGTGGCAGCCGCCCCGCTGATGCTCGTCCACCGGCCGCTGCCGCTGCTGGTCCCGCTGGGCGGCGGCATCTCCGACTTCTCGGATGTCCTCATCGACGGCTCGCAGCCGCCCGGTACGCTCACCGCGCTCGCCGAGGGGCTGCGCCGGGCCGCCCGGCACGCGGTGATCGACCTGCGCGAGGTACGGCCGGGAGCCGCGGCCGAGCAGCTCTACGCCTGCTGGCCGGGGGCGCGGCGCAGGCTCAGCGACTCGGTCTGCCTCGAACTGCCCGCCGAACCCATCGACGAGCTGGTGAAGCGGCTGGCCTCCGCGCGGGCCCAGCGGGCCCGTGCCAAACTGCGCAAGCTCGACGCGCTGCGGATCGAGGAGCGCGCCGTCGCGGAGCACGAAGTGCCCTGCGCCGTCCGGGAGTTGCTGCGGCTGCACGAGCTCCAGTGGCGCGGGCGCGGGGTCACCCCCGAGCACCTCAGGCCCCGGTTCGCCGAGCACCTGACGCGCGCCACCCAGCGCATGGTGAGGGACGGCGACGCGGCGCTCACCGAGTACCGGCTGGACGGCGCGGTGGTCGCCGCCAATGTCACGCTCCAGTCCGCACAGCTCAGCGGCGGCTATCTGTACGGGGCCGACCCCGAACTCCGTAAGAAGAAGGTCGACGTGACGACGATGCTGCTGCGCCGCGACGCCCGGCACGCCGCGGAGAGCGGCCGGACCGTCATCAGCCTGCTGCGGGGCACCGAGCCGTACAAGAGCCACTGGCGCCCTGACGTGGTGACCAACCAGCGGATGCTGCTCGCACCGGCCGCGCTCGCCCCGGCGCTGAACCTGTACGCGGCCCAGCTGGCGGTCCGGGACCGGGCGGCCGACGTGGTGCGCTCCCTCGGGCCGGTGGCGCGCGAGTGGCGCATCCGGGTCGGCGGCCGGGCGGGCGACGGCGGCCGGTGACCGCCCCGCCCGCCCCGCCGGTCCGGCCGGCCCGTCAGTCCTTCGGCAGGGTCCAGCAGATCTTCCGGGGTTTGAACCAGGTGCTGGCCCAGTCGCCCAGGTCGATCCGGACGCACCACCGCTTCTCACCCGCCGGCTCCGGCTGCGCGGGCGGTTCCACACCCGGCTCGGTCGGCTTCGGCTCCGTGCTGGGCTGCGTACTCGGCTCGGTGCTCGGCTCGGTGCTCGGGCTGTTCGGCTCCGGCTCGGTCTCCTGGGACACCGTGGTCCGGAAGATCTTCGACGCGTCGGGGTTCTCGTCGCACTGCCACACACCGTGCGGGCAGTAGTCCGTGATGGTCTGGTACAGCGGTTTGTGCGCGTCGAACCAGGCCAGCATCCCGCGCATGTAGTCCGCGTTGTCGCCGTTCCGGTAGAGCCCCCACTCGGGGTAGGAGATCTGCTTCTTGTGCGCGGCGGCGAAGTCGACCTGCGCCTGGAGCCCGTACGGACCCTTCACCTGGTCCTCGAAGGTGTCGCCGGGCGGCTGGTCGTACGAGTCCATCCCCACGATGTCCACTGTGCGGTCGCCCGGGTAGCACTGCGTCCAGGGGATGTCGTCCCGGCCGCGGTTGGGGGTGAAGTCGAACTTGAACTTCTGGCCGGGGACGGAGCGCATCGTGGTGACGATCCGGTTCCAGTACGTCTTCCATCCCTGCGGGTCGGGACCGCAGCGCTGGGTGTACGTCGTGCCGTTCATCTCCCAGCCCAGCACGATCACCGTGTCGGGCACCCCCAGCTGCACCAGCCGGGTGGCCAGCTTGCGGTAGTGCTCGTCGAAGTCGCCGCGGGCGCCCTGGCCGATGAGGTCCCGGACCTCGTCATCCGACAGCTGGTCCTCGTTGTGCTCCTGCATGGGCACGTTGAGCACGAACATCCGGTCGGGGCGGGCGCGACGCCACTTCGCCCAGGAGCTGAGGAAGTCGGGCTGCCCCTCGATGTTCGACCAGACATCACCCGGCAGGTAGGTGTGCCCCACCCGCAGCTCCGCACCGCCGAGCCAGCGCGAGAGGTCCGCAATCCGTGCGACGCCCTTGGGGCCGTAGTCCAGATACGCGCCCACCGCGGGCACGGAATCCTTCTGCGCCGCGGGCAGCGGGCTCTTCGGCACAAGGGGTACGGAGTCCTTCGGTACCGCGGGAGCGGGCCCGGTGGGAGACGGGGGGGACGGCGCGGGAGCGGGCCTGGCCGTTCCGTACGCGCCCCCCGCACCGGTCAGGAGAAGACCGGTGGCCACGCCCGCGATGCAAGCGCCCCTCAACCGACGGCGTGGATGCGGCATTGGCCTCTCCTCGTGAACTCGTGAACTCGTGAACTCGTGAAAGTTGTGAACTCGTGAAGATGACGGAATACGCGGACTCCTGAGCGATTGGTCAAACCGTCCACCCGATGGGCCGCACGGGCGCGCTGCGCTGGGCCATCAGGGCGGTCGGTGACCCCCAGTCAGCTCCATCCAGGTGAAAGACGCGACGTCCTGCCACCGGGCCGGGGCCGGTGACGAATGCGCCGGGAGGTCGTTGACCACTGCGTCGCACGGGGAACGAACGTTTCCCAGCCGACTGCCCAGGACCCGCCAGGGCCTGGGCAGTCCGGTCCCGCCGCCGTACGCCCCGGCTTACGCCCTGACTGATGGTTTGCGGCGCCCGGTTCAGCCGTCCGGGTGAACGACCACCGTGGGCGCCCGGGCCCGCCACTAGGGTGCCGAGCCATGACCGCATCCCACACCGCCACAAGCAGTGTCCAGCGCGACCATTTGGGCACCCTCTCCGTGCTCGCCTGGTCCGGAGACCCCGAAACGAACAACACGCCCTATCTGCTGGCCTATTCACTCGGTGACGGCAAGGACGGTGCCGAGGGGGGCGAGGCCGCCGTACGCACACTCTTCGGCGAGCTCGGCATCCCGCTGGGCAGCTCGCTGGCCGACGGCTCCCGGCCCGGCTTCCCGGTCAGGCTGCTCGTCGAGGGCGGCCAGGCCGCAGTCAACATGCCGTATCTGAGCGCCCAGTGCCCGGTCCCGCCGGAGTGGCTCCGGGCCGTGGCCGAGCGCGGCGAGGTGCACTTCATGTTCGCGACCAAGCCGTGGCCGCAGGCCGTGCCGGGCAGGCCCGTCTCCGAGGAGGTCCTCAGCGCCTTCGTCGGCGACGCGGACATGCTCTCCACCGCGGCCCACTGCATGCTGCCGGTCACCCAGCTGCGGCAGTAGCCCGCGGCCGCAGGGCCGACGGAGCGGGGCGGGGGAGGTACGAATCCCCGGCCCCGCCCCGCTGTCATGCGCTGGTCTTCGGCCCGCCGGCTGTCACTGCGCGGGCGGGTCGAAGGCGAACCGAAGCGCCCGCACCCTGTTGTCGAAGTTGGAGCCGGCCAGCTCGGGGAGACCCACCGCGCGGAGCGCCACCGGACGGCTCAGCAGCTCCCGGAAGAGCGCCTTGATCTCCTGCCGCGCCAGGTGCGAGCCCAGGCAGAAGTGCGGACCGCCGCCGCCGTACCCCAGATGCGGGTTGGGGCTGCGGGTGATGTCGAAGGCGTCCGGGTCGGTGAAGACCGCCTCGTCGCGGTTGGCCGACGCGTAGTAGAGGACCACCTTGTCGCCCGGCCGGAAGATGCGCCCGCCCAGCTCGTACTCGGTCCGTACCGTCCTGCGGAACTGGATGATCGGCGTCGAGTGCCGTACGACCTCGTCGACCGCCCCGTCGGCGTA